>CAZJOS010000067.1:0-11406 GCA_964547655.1 uncultured Christensenellaceae bacterium | reverse complement strand
ATATCTGTTTAATTTTCTGCTGGAAAAAGAACTAAGTAATCCTGTATTAATATGGTATAATCATATCGTTACAGTTGTGCAGGTAATCCATACATAGTTATAACAATGGCCCGGATCAAAAAAATTGCTTATTCACGTAAGGAGAGAATATCATGTGCGATACTATCTGCGTATTAAAGGATGAATCGAAGAATGGCGCCGTCATGCTCGCGAAGAACAGCGACCGGGAGCCGAACGAGCCGCATGCAGTAACCTTCATTCCCGCGCGGCGATACAAAGCCGGAGAGGCGCTTAGATGCACGTACATAGAAATACCGCAAGTAAAGGAAACGAGAGCCGTGCTGCTCTATAAGCCGAGCTGGATATGGGGCGCGGAGATGGGCGTCAACGAATACGGCGTGGCCATAGGCAACGAAGCGGTGTTCACGAAAGCCAAAAAAGGCCCCGACGCTCTTACGGGCATGGACCTGCTGCGCCTCGCGCTCGAACGCGCGGGCTCTGCGAAAGAGGCGCTTGATATTATAATAAGTCTGCTTAAGGAATTCGGGCAGGGCGGCAACTGCGGCTACACGAAGGATTTCCGCTATGACAACAGCTTTATTATAGCGGACAAAACGTCCGCATACATACTAGAGACTTCGGGAAAAAACTATGCGGCCGGGCCGGTGAGCGGCAAGGCCGCGATATCGAACAGGCTGTTCATGCGCAGCGCTCACACGCTGCGCGAAGGCGTTGGTGAAGGCGACGACTTCGCGAAGCGGTTTACGGAGCCTGTGTTCTCTTGCTTTTCGAAGGCTAAGCAGCGGCGGGAGCAGTCGCTCTGCGCTGTAAAGACGAGCCCCGTTACACCAAAGCAGCTCATTGACGCGCTGCGCACGCACGAGCCGGGGCTTGACGGAAAAGAATTTTCACGCGGCAGCGTGGGAAGCGTATGCATGCACGCAGGCGGGCTTATAGGCGACCAAACCACAGGCAGCTTTGTGGCGGTATTGCGAGAGGGCGCTCCGATGACAATCTGGTCTACAGGCGCGTCAACCCCCTGCATAGCGGCGTTCAAGCCCGTGTTTTTCGGCATAAATTCTCCTCCTGTATTTGAGGATGAAGCGGAAGGAAAGCAGTACTGGCTGAAGCGCGAGAGGCTGCACCGCGCCGTTCTCGCCGGGCTTGCCAGCGCAGAAGCGCTGCGCGCAAGGCGCGACGCGCTCGAACAAAAGTGGATAGCCGAAGAAGAGAGATTGTTCTCGGGCGGTATTCCTGACGGGGAGCGGCTCCAAAGCTTTGCTCTGCAAGCGTCTGCGGAAGAGCAGGCTATGATAGACGAGTTTTCAACGGAAAACTGGGACGCGATGAGCGGCGGCAGCCGTTTCTCGAAATATTGGCGGGAGAAGAACGCGAAGCTCGGAAAGGGCAGATAATAAGTCTGTATTTATGGAGGCTTAGATGTCTCTTCCAAAAAGAAAACAAAATAGAGTAAAAGGATATGATTATGGTTCGAACGGAGCCTATTTCGTTACGGTATGCACGAAAGACAAGAAAAACATGTTATGGGCCGTAGGGGAGACCATCGGTCTCCCGAGAATCTTGCTATCTGATATAGGAAAATTACAGACGAATAGATACGAAATATACCTGTTAGCCGATATTCACATCGAAAAGCATATTTCATGCTAAATTATGTTCACAAAATCATCATTATAATGAGTTGTGAGGCGGGCGTTCATTATCCGCAGGGCATGATATGAACGCTCCTACGGTTGATACGATTTTTTAAGCTCCAGAATGCCGATAAAACTTTATATGCGGCGCTTTTTCTTATAGTATTAGAGAGCCAAAGGATATCAGCTTGCGGACACGCAGATACTATATATTATGGGAAATCATAAAAAAGGCATATCCGCAGCCGGCCTGATGCTGATGGCGCTGGGCATGGTCATAGGCGGCTCGTTCTTTCTCGGCTCGAGCGTCGCTATACGCGCCGCAGGCCCGGCTATAGTATTGTCGTACATATTCGGCGGTGTTCTTGTATACATAATACTCTTCGCGCTGTCCGAAATGACGGTCGCCGACCCGGCGCCGGGTTCGTTCCGCACGTTTGCTGAAAGGGCTTTCGGTCCGGTTATGGGGTTCGTGACAGGGTGGGTATACTGGACAGGCATAGTTCTCGCGCTGTCAAGCGAGGCTATCGCTCTGTCTATATTTATACGGGCATGGCTGCCCGGCGTCTCGCTGCCTCTTTTGGGCTCCCTGATAATAATCGCGGTCACGCTTCTCAACCTGCTGGGCGCCGACAAACTGAGCAGTATGGAAGGCTGCCTGGCGTTCATAAAGATAGCCGCGATAGCAGGTTTTATCGTACTCGGAGTGATGATAATATTCGGCATCGGCATGCCAGGGGCGGGCCTGGGAGCGGTATCTGTCGAGCCGCTGTTTCCTTCCGGTATAGGCGGCATAGCTGGCAGCATGCTCATAGTCATGTTCACATACGCGGGCTTTGAGATTATAGGCTTAGCCGCCTCCGAGACGAGAGAGCCGCACAGGACAGTGCCGAGAGCGATAAGGTATACCGTGGCAGCTTTGACGGGGCTGTATATAGTTTCTATAATAGTGCTGCTGCCGCTCATACCTGTGGGCGAGCTTAATGAGGAGCAGAGTCCTTTTGTGCTTGCCCTGTCGAGATGGAACATGGGTTGGGCGGGAAGCGTTATGAGCTTCGTGCTCATGACCGCGATATTTTCAACCATGCTCGCGTCGATGTTCGGGCTCGGAAGGATGATGCGCTCTCTTGCGGAAGAAGGGCACGCCCCGGGGTGGCTGAAGGATAAAAACAATATCCCGCGCAAGGGCATACTGTTTTCGGGCGCTGCCATGCTCGCGGGGCTGTTTTTCGGATTCATACTGCCAAAGCAGGTGTATCTCTTTCTTGTAAGCTCGGGCGGGTTTGCCCTGCTGTTTACATATCTCATCATAATGCTGACGCATTACAGGTTCCGGAGGAGGAACGGCTGCCCGCCCTGCGGCAGCTGCCAGCTGCCGCTTTTCCCGTTTACATCCTTGCTCGCGATAGCGAGCATTATAGCTATAATACTCAGCATGCCGCTTGTATCGGGGCAGCAATACGGGCTTTTCGCCGGGCTGGGCCTCGTGTTTCTCTACATAATACTGTACCGGATAAAGAAGCGCATTGCGAAAAAGCGCGCACGTTAAGCAAGTAACGCGGGCGGTGGTCCGGCATATCTAACGACGCTGTTTTTGTGTTATTATAAACGGCGGGGTGTCGTCTATACATACGTATATAGCGGAGGTATTTATGAAACAAGTAAACGCGCTTGTTGCGCTCGGGGGAGGGCCGTCGCCCGTGATAAATTCGTCGATGCTCGGGATAATCGAGGGCTGCTTTATGCGCGGCGATGTGATAGAAAAAGTCTATGCCGCAAGGCACGGCATAGAGGGCGTGCTCAAAGAAGAGCTTATAGATATTAGCTTCGAAGACCCGCATGAGCTCGAACTGCTGAAACACACTCCCGCCTCTGGTTCGGTAGGCACTTGCAGATATAAGCTGGATAAATCCAGCGAAGAGGATTTCAAGCGTATAATCGAGGTGCTCCTTACGCACGATATAGGGTATTTCTTCTACATAGGCGGCAACGACTCCATGGACACGGCTGACAAGGTTTCAAAGCTTGCCCGCAGCGAAGGGTATGAGCTGACCGTTGCCGGTGTACCTAAGACGATAGATAACGACATAGGTGACGAAAAATTTGCGATAATAGACCACACGCCGGGGTACGGCAGCGCCGCGAGGTATTGGGCAAGTATAATACAGGACGTGAACGAAGAGAACAGGGGCATGTGCCCCTCCGAACGGGTCGCGGTATTACAGGCTATGGGAAGGAAGACCGGATTCATAACGGCGGCGGCGCGCCTTGCTGACCCGCAGCGCGAGATGCCGCTTCAGATGTATTTCGCCGAGGCGGGGCACGATCTCGAAACGCTGACGGAGAACGTGGACAGCGAACTCCGGCGCAACGGCAGGTGCATAGTCGTTGTGAGTGAAGGGTTCGACGTGGGGCCTCTTGGAGAAACGCGCGACAGTTTCGGGCATATAGAGTACGGCGCGAGCCAAATTACCGCAGCGCAGGCTGTGGTTAATCATCTCAATAAGCATAAGTTCCCTGTCAGCGGCTGCGCGACCGGCCAGACTCCGGGCGTGCTCCAACGCTCGTGCGGTATATACCGCTCTAAGGTGGATATAGAAGAGGCGTATGGCGTAGGGGCGTACGCTGTTGGTATGGCAATAGAGCACGGAACGGGATATATGGCCACGATACTGCGCGAAAAAGGAAACGCATACAGGCCGTATTACTCGAAGGTGGATCTCGCAGCGGTCGCGAATTCAGAAAGGAGCCTCCCCAAAGGATGGATAGCACCTAATGGCATAGACGTAACGGATGCGTTTATTAAATACGCGCAGCCGCTCATCGGAGACGGATGGCCGGACAGTATTATGGAAAACGGCCTCCAGAGGTATGCGCGGCTCCGTCAAAACCTTATCGAAAAGAAAGCGCCGGATTATATTCCGGTAAAGATGCGATAAGATTAAAAATAAGAATGATTAAGGAGCCGGGAACTCCTTTTTAATTTGCGATTCTCATAATAAAACATATATATACAACGATTGATAAAACATGCGTATGATGGTACATTGTATGTATACATATTGTAAGGAGTATGCGAATGAGACTTGATTATAAAAAGACTATTTTAGTAGGCCTTGCATTCATGACTATATCTGCGTTCTGGCAGATGTACGATTTCCACGTAACCCTGATCCTGCGGGATATATTTGGCATTGACGATACCACCGCCGGATACGTTATGTCGCTCGATAACGTCGTGGCGCTGTTTTTACTGCCATTGTTCGGAAAGCTCTCCGACAAGCTCAGCACTCCATTTGGCAGGCGGCGTCCATTCATCGTTATCGGTACGCTTATATCTGTGGCAGTTATGCTGATGCTGCCCCTTACGTTTCACCGCGACAAATTCCCGCTGTTCATGGCAGTGCTCGGGGTACTGCTTATCTGCATGGCGACATATCGCTCCCCGGCGGTTGCGCTGATGCCCGACATCACACCCAAGCCGCTGCGCTCTAAAGGCAATGCGGTGATTAACCTCTTGGGGTCGGTAGGCGGCGCGATATACCTGGTACTAAATATTATAATTGGACCAAATGTGGAGCATCCTGAAACGGCGAACTATTGGCCCTTGTTTATTGCTATCGCCGCGCTGATGGTGGCTGGCGCAGCAGGGGTTACATTCACCATCAACGAGCCGAAGCTTGTAGAGAAGATGCGCAAGGACAGCGCCGCGATGGGCATCGACCCGGAAGAGGCGAAAGAAGACAAAGAAGCGAAGTTAAACGTAAAGAATAAGCTGCCCCGCGGCATGCGCAGGAGCATGGGGCTCATACTCGCTTCAATACTTCTATGGTTTACAGGCTATAACGCCATAACTACCGCTTTTTCGAAATATGTAATTCGGCCTGAGTTTGGCATGACAAAGGATCAAGCATCGTTGATACTGATGGTTGCGCTCGTTGCGGCAACGATCGCATTCATACCTATTGGAATTCTGTCTTCAAAGATCGGCAGAAAGAGAAGTATCATGGGCGGAATCGTGCTGCTAACCGCGGTATTCGGCACCGCTTTCTTCTACACCGGCTTTTCTCCGTTGATGTATGTATCCTTTACGCTGGCCGGCATCGCATGGGCAGCCATCAACGTGAACTCATTGCCTATGGTGCTGGAGATGTCCAAGGGCGCGAATGTCGGGAAATATACAGGATACTATTATACGGCTTCAATGGCGGCACAGGCCATAACACCGATCGCATCCGGAGCGCTGCTGCAGCATGTCGGTTACTGGACGCTGTTCCCGTATGGCGCGCTCTTTGTAGCGTTGGCGTTCTTTACGATGTGGCTCGTTCGTCACGGCGATTCAAAGGCTTCCAAGCTCGGAAAACTCGAGTCGCTGGGCGCGGGAGATTAGCTTTACGGGGTGTTTTGATTGGCATTTATTATAACTGGCGCCTGTTTGTTTGCGTTTATATTTATTTACATCTTTCTGCTTGCACCGGGGCGTATAAAAGACGATTCGCTTTTTCAAAAAACGCTCTACGCGCACAGGGGGCTGCACAGCGAGGATAAGTCGGTCCCTGAAAATTCGCCTGCGGCGTTTTCTCTCGCCGCGAAGTTTGGGTACGGTATTGAGCTCGACATACGGTTTACCGCCGACGAAAGAGTCGTCGTGTTTCACGACGACAACTTAAAGCGTGTCTGCGGTATAGACAGGTTTGTCGGCGATTGCACGTATAAGGAGCTTTGCGAATACAGGCTGTATGATTCGGAAGAGAAGATACCGCTGTTTACCGAAGTGCTCGCCCTCGTCGGCGGGCGCGTCCCCATAATAGTGGAGCTTAAAAATTCAAAGAGAAACGCCCTGCTCTGCGAAAAGGCGGCGGAAATGCTCGACAACTATAGAGGCCCGTTTGTGATAGAATCGTTCAACCCTTTTATAGTGAGTTGGTTTAAGAAGAACCGCCCTGAGGTAATAAGAGGACAGCTTGCCGCCGGACTTGCCGAGTATAAAGTCCTCCCGAAGTATCAGGGCGCGCTGCTGGCGCTGATGCTTCTGAACTTTGTTTCGCGTCCGCATTTCGCGGCTTTTAAACATGAAGATTCGCATAATAAAATAAGGCTGTGGCTTTACAGGCTGCTGGGAGGGAAGCTCGTGGCGTGGACGGTTCTCGAGGAAGTTGATATGGATTATTGCACAAAGAAGTTTGATGCTGTAATATTCGAAAATATTTTACCTAAGAAAAGTATATGACGCGGCCTCCCCATAAAAAGGAATAAACATTTTCAGGCGATAGTATTTTATATACTAAGCGGTTATTGTATAATAGAAAAAAATATTACGTTTCCGAGCCGTATGGCCTAAGGGCGACTATGGGCATACGGCCGACAGGGTTGCGCCGGAAACAGCGCAGCCTCCCGTTTGGAAAGGAAATGCAACTAAGGTTAAGCCTTATTTCCTTTTCATTCGAAAAGGTTTTTTTATTTAACGATACTGTATACTATTATTGATCGATGGAGGAATGAAAATGAAAGTTAAAATGTTTCTGATTATCGCAATATTGCTGGCTGCCGCGGCGATTGGAGCGTGTTCAGCGCAGCAGGCCGGCTGGAGCATCGCAATCGCGGGCGCGGAGAAGACGGAGTTTAGCAGTACTGATTACACAAAGCTGAATGTTGTAACTATAGAGGCTACGCTTAAAACCAAAGACGGCACTACGACGACGCAGAAGTATGAAGGCGTGCTTCTAAGCGACGTGATCGAATACCTCAGCGCGGGCGAATACGCTTCGGTGACCGTGGAGGCGACTGACGGGTATTCCAAAGATTACACTCCCGATATAGTAAACGATCCGCTGACGATACTCGCGATAAAAGCCGACGGCCAGCCGCTGGGGGACGCTGGGCCGGTGGAATCGGTTGCGGGCGGCCAGACGGGCAACATGTGGATAAAGAACGTATCGAAGATAACGGTGAATAGATAAGTGGGCGGAAAAAAGCTTCTATCTTCTTTTTCGGTAATTGACATAATAATGATCGCGATGTGCGCGGGGCTGGGTATAGCGGTAAAGGTCGTTATACGCGACCTCGTGCAGATCGTTACCATGTCGCTTTTCATACCGGGAGGAGCGGTGGCGGGCGGCATATACTTTTTGTTTATCGTAGTCGCCGCGGGCCTCGTTAACAAACCGGGAGCGGCGACGCTCGCCTGCGTGGTGCAGGCCGTGCTCGCCTTAATTACCGCAACCGGCCACGGTGTATTGAGCCTGCTCACGTTTACCATTCCGGGGATAGTAGTAGATATTATTTATATAATAAGCCGCAGGCGGATAAATATAGTTACGTGTTTTTTCATGGGCATGGCGGCTAACATTGCGGGCACTTACGGCTCGAACCTGGCGTTTTTCAGGCTCCCATTCGAGCCGCTCATGCTTACGCTGCTGCTCTCCGCGCTGTCGGGCGGGCTGGGAGGGCTTATCGCGTTCGCTCTGATAAAAGGCTTAAGGCAATTAAATCCCGCGTTCCGAAAGAAAGATGAGGTATCCGATGAGAAATAAAAATGTATGGATCATACTCGTAACTGTGGCAGTCCTCGCTGCGGGCATTACAGCGCTTGTTCTCCTTAACGGGACCGCGGACAAGCAGGCGGGTCAGGACAATGCGACCGTAACGATAGTGATGGGCGACGTTTCAAAGACGTTTGACCTCGAATACCTGAAGAGCCTGCCGAAGGCCGAATTCGACGCCGTGCAGGATACGAGCAAGACGGGGCCTGAGGCGAAGTCTTTCGGCGGGGTGCCTCTTATAACGGTGCTCGAGGGCTTGGGATTCAGCCTCGACGGGGCGAAGCAGGTGGTGTTCAAGGCCGCCGATAACTATGCATCTGCGGTCACCGCCGAGGAGGCAGCCGACTTAGAAAACGTGTATCTTGTCTACGAACGGGACGGCGAACCCTCAGGGACGAAGCGGCAGGGCGGCAGCGGCCCGATAGAAGCAGTGGTGCGCAAAGACGCGTTCGCGCAGCGCTGGTGCAAATATTTGATGGAAATATATATAGAATGATCGCGCTTAGCTTGAAAGGCGTTTGCTTTAGTTACGGTGACAGGCGGAATATACTTGACAAACTGTCGCTTGAAGTGCGGCAGGGCGAAGCCATAGCCATAACCGGGGCCTCGGGCTGCGGAAAGTCTACTCTAGCTATGGCAGCGTGCGGCGTTATACCGAAGTCAATAAGCGGCGAATTTTCGGGCGGCGTTTATGTTTTCGGCGAGGATATAAAAGATAGGCCTATATTTGAAACGGCGCAGAAGATAAGCATGGTGTTTCAGGAGCCGGAGAACCAGCTTTTCGCCCCCGCAGTTATCGACGAAGCCGCGTTCGCGCCCGAGAACCTATGTTTTGAAAAAGACAGTATAATCTTAAGCATAACGGAGGCTCTTTCCGCGGTCGGCATTACGCGCTTCTCCGAATACTCTCCGGGTACGCTCTCGAACGGTCAGCAGCAGCTTGTTGCGCTTGCTTCCATTTTAACGCTCGACCCGGGAATAATCATACTCGACGAGGTGACGGCGCAGATAGACGAGGCCGGAGTGGGGATGATACGCCAAGCGGTGAAGGAGCTGAAGAAACGCGGCAAGACAGTGATAGTGATAGAACACGGGAACGACTTGAGGGGCCTGTGCGATACCGTATACCTAATGGAGAACGGCAGGCTTATTGTTGAGATCCCAAAGAGTCAAAACTTTTCAGGGTAAAAAGGGTATGAGAGCGTTTATAGAACTTGACGATATAAACTTCACATATAAAAAAACGCGGTTTTCTATCAGCGGCCTGTCGCTGAAACTCTACCGCGGGCAGACGGCTGCGCTGACCGGAGGAAACGGCAGCGGCAAGACTACTCTCTCCAAGATAATGACTGGAATAATACGCCCCGACAGCGGGACGGTCACAATAGACGGCAGCAATATTAGAAAGAACAGACTTGCGGAGACGGCGGCAAAGGTCGGTTATTTGTTTCAGGACCCCGGGCGGCAGCTGTTTTGCCAATCAGCGCTTGAGGAGATAGCTTTCTCGCTCATACACAGGGGAGAAAGCAAAGAGGCGGCGGATAAAAAGGCGGGCGAACTGCTCGCGCGTTTTTCCATGGAAGACAAAGCGGACGACTTCCCGCTTAAGCTTTCGCGAGGGGAGAAGCAGCGGCTCGCGCTGCTCGCCGTATTTGCCATGCGGCCCAAGGTTTACATACTCGACGAGCCCTCAGCCGGGATAGACGGCGATAACAAGCGAAAGCTCATTGTTATGCTCGAAGAGATACGGGATAGCGGAGCGGGGCTGTGCATCATAACGCACGACAGGCAGCTGATAAAGCTTGCCGGCCGGGTGATAACGATGGACGGCGGAAGGGTGGTGCGCGATGAGCGTAATTGACCCGAGGATAATGCTGCTTGCTGCCGCGTGTTTTTCCACCATGGGCGTATTGATCCAAAACACGCTGATGCTAGCGTGCGTATTCGTGTCGGCCGTTGCTTTCGGGCTTGCTCTCAGGGCTGACATGATCATGCTGTTAAGAAGGATTAGGGGGCTGCTCGGTGTCATAGTATTCGCAGCGATGATGCAGAGCATATTCATAAAGCACGGAGCGGGTGTGCTTACCGTAGGCGGTTTTGGCATATTGACCGAGGGCGGGCTGCTTGCGGCGGCGAACACGCTGCTGCGCATAGGGACTGTTATAGCCTCGGCTTCGGTGTTTACGCTCACTACGTCGCGGATGATGGCGCAGGGGCTCATTCAGCTGGGAATACCCTACGAGATAGCGTTTATGACGTTTGTGGCTCTTAAGTTCCTGCCGGTGTTTTCGGAGGAGTTCCGCGACACGGTCGTCGCCATACAGCTGCGCGGGGTAGACCTTAAGCGCATCCGCTTAAGGAAAAAGATAAAGATGTACGCGAAGATAATGATGCCCGTAGTGTACGGCGCGACGGACAGGGCGCAGAAGCTATCGTACGCCATGGAACTTCGCGCGTTCAGGGCTATGCCCAAAAGGACGAGCAGGATAACGCTGAAATTCAAAGCTTCGGATTATATTTATTTAATTGTTTTCCCCGTTCTTACGGCGGGGGTGCTCGTATATTACTATATGTATCTATAGAAGGCGATGGCATAAATGAAGGTATTCACTGTAAACGGATTCAAAGGCTCGGGCAAGACCGCGGTGATAGAAAGCGTTACAGCGGAGCTTAAGCGGCGCAGGTTTTCCGTGGGCACTGTAAAAGAGATAAGCTGCGAGGGTTTCAGCATTGACGCCGAAGGTACTAATACCTACAGGCACAGGAAGGCGGGGGCTTCGCTTGTTACCGCGCGCAGCGAAAACGAGACGGACGTAATGTTCCGGGGCAAACTGCCTATAAGGAAGATACTCTCGTTTTACGACTGTGATTACTGCATACTCGAAGGAGTAAGCGATATAAACGCTCCGAAGATAATAACGGCATGCAATGCCGAAGATATAGATGCGAATCTCGATTACCGCGTGTTTGCCGTCTCGGGCTTGATAGCGAACGGGATAAGCGAATATAAGGGATATTCGGTGATAAACTGCATGAACAGCGTTGGAAAGCTTGTTGACCTGATAGAGCAGAAAGTGCCTGACCTAATGCCGGAGTTTGATGCTGACTGCTGCCGTAAGTGCGGGCATGACTGCAGGACTATGCTTTCAAAGATACTTTCGGGCGAAAAGAAACGGGAAGACTGCGTAATTACGAACTCGGATATCGAG
>CAZJOS010000066.1:10347-11520 GCA_964547655.1 uncultured Christensenellaceae bacterium | reverse complement strand
GATATCGTTTTTGGCGTAAAGCTCGGAGAGCCAACCGTCTGAAAACCTTGCCACCCTATCTTTGCCAGCCTTTCGGTATAAAGATATTTTTAAATGTGTTTACGGCGAATATATCCGTCATGCCGGCTATATAATCCGTTACGGCCTGTTTTATCCCGTAAAACTGAACGTTTCTTTCCGCATCCTGCCCCATTTTTGCGGGGTTATCGGTGAAATACTGAAAAAGCAGCCTTATCATGTTTTCGGCCTTCTTTTCTTCCTCTTTCGCTTCCGAGCCCAGATACACATTATCAAACATGAACTGCCTTAGTTTCTCCGTCATTTCTTCAACTGCGGGAGACATCCTTACAAACGCCTCGTTATAACTTGTCTCGACAATATCTTTTATCATTGTGTTTATTCTCGCGCTGTGAGTGCCGCCCAGCGCTTGCGCGCAGTCGCCGGGTATGCCCTTGATTATTCCGGCCCTTATCGCGTCGTCGATATCGTGGTTTATATACGCTATCCTGTCGGAGTAATTAACGGCCATACCTTCGAGCGTAGCCGGCTTAAGCGACTTCTTGTGGTTTACTATACCGTCCCTCACTTCGAACGTTAAGTTGAGCCCCTCGCCGCCCTCGAGAAGTTCGACGACGCGCAGGCTCTGCTCGTTATGCTCAAAATGCCCTGTGAGGTCATTTAAGACCCTTTCTCCCGAATGCCCGAACGGAGTATGGCCTAAGTCGTGTCCAAGCGCTATAGCCTCCGTAAGGTCTTCGTTGAGCCGCAGGGCGCGGGATATCGTCCGCGCTATCTGGGAGACTTCAAGCGTATGCGTGAGCCGGGTGCGGTAGTGGTCGCCTTCCGGCGACAGGAACACCTGCGTTTTGTGCTTTAAGCGCCGGAACGACTTGCAGTGTATTATCCTGTCCCGGTCGCGCTGAAAGACCGTGCGCAGAGGGCATTGTTCGAGAACCCTGCTCCTGCCCTCCGATCCGGCCGCTTTCGCCGCGAATTTTGACAGCGTTTCGTATTCTCGTTTTTCAGTCTCTTCCCTGAAACATATGTTCATATCGTTCATATACTATATTTACACAAAAAAGTTTAAAATCCTTCTCGATATTTAAAGCTTTTACATAATATTAACGTATTAGCGTCCCCATAAAAAAGAGGCAAGACATAAGTCCCGCCTCT
>CAZJOS010000066.1:0-10247 GCA_964547655.1 uncultured Christensenellaceae bacterium | reverse complement strand
GCTGTCTTAACGATGATATCCTTGACATACTTCAATTCCTTTATTTCGCCTACGAGAGGTATCATGATCTCAGGTTTGATGCTGAGTTTCTTCTCCTGTGCGACTTCAATGGCGGCTTCCATAATAGCCCTCGTCTGCATCTCGGCTATTTCGGGATACGTCACAGCAAGGCGGCATCCCCTGTGGCCCATCATTGGGTTGAACTCGTGCAGGTTCGATATTGCCTGTTTAAGCTCTTCGATCGGCATTATCATCTCTTTAGCGAGAGCCTTTATATCTTCCTCGTCGGTCGGAAGGAATTCGTGCAGCGGTGGGTCGAGCAGTCTTATCGTTACCGGCCGCTCACCCATTACCTCGTATATGCCTTTGAAGTCTTCCTTCTGCATGGGCAGCAGCTTTGCAAGCGCTTTTACTCTCTGCTCTACTTTCTTTGAGACTATCATTTCACGCATTGCGGATATCCTGTCTTCATTGAAGAACATGTGCTCGGTCCTTGTAAGGCCAATGCCCTCAGCTCCGAAATCAACTGCCTGCGCGGCGTCTTTGGGCGTATCGGCGTTAGTTCTTACCTTGAGCGTCCTCACTTCGTCGGCCCATTGCATTATTATTCCGAAATCACCCGTTAATTCGGCAGCTTTTGTACCTATTTTTTCACCATACACGTTGCCCGTCGAACCGTCCAGCGAGATGTAATCTCCCTCTTTATAGGCCTTTCCTTCTACGGTCATTGTCTTGTTCTTCTCGGATATCGCAACCTCTCCGCATCCCGCGACGCAGCATGTCCCCATGCCTCTCGCGACAACGGCCGCGTGCGACGTCATTCCGCCTCTCGCTGTAAGTATTCCCTGCGAAGCGTACATGCCCTCTATGTCTTCAGGAGAAGTCTCCACCCTTACGAGAATAACCTTTTCCCCTCCATCGGCGGCTTCCTTTGCTTCCTCTGCCGTAAAGTATATCTTTCCGCAAGCTGCGCCCGGCGATGCGGCAAGGCCTTTCGCTATAGGCGCAGCTTTCTTCAAAGCCGCGGGGTCGAACGTCGGGTGGAGCAGAGCGTCGAGCTGCTTAGGGTCGATCTTTAGAATCGCTTCTTCTTTAGACAGTTTGCCTTCCTTTTCAAGATCCACTGCTATCTTCAGCGCGGCCGCTGCCGTTCTTTTCCCGTTTCTTGTCTGAAGCATGTAGAGCTTCTTTCTCTCTATGGTAAACTCCATGTCCTGCATGTCGCGGTAATGGTTTTCAAGAGTCGTAGCGATATTCTGGAACTGTTCATATACTTCGGGCATAGTATCGTTGAGTTCGGATATGGATTTCGGCGTCCTTATGCCGGCAACAACGTCTTCGCCCTGTGCGTTCATAAGGAACTCGCCGTATAGCTTTTTCTCACCCGTAGAGGGGTTGCGAGTAAAGGCGACGCCTGTGCCCGAGTCGTTGCCCATGTTGCCGAACACCATGGCCTGTACGTTGACCGCCGTGCCCCAGTCGCCCGGAATATCGTTCATGCGGCGGTAGACTATAGCGCGGGGGTTGTCCCACGAACGGAAAACGGCTTTTATAGCCTCAAGCAACTGATCTTTAGGCTCCTGCGGAAATTCTTTTCCCAATTCGGCCTTATACAGTGCCTTATATTTCTGAACTACTGATTTTAGATCTTCCGCGTCGAGTTCGGTGTCGTGCTTGACTCCCTTATGTTCTTTCGCTTCGTCGAGTATCTCCTCGAATTTCGCTTTCGGCACACCCATAACGACGTCGGAAAACATCTGTATAAACCTTCTGTAGCTGTCGAATGCAAAACGTTCGTTGCCGGTAAGGTTGGCGACGCCTTTTACCGAAACGTCGTTGAGCCCGAGGTTGAGTATGGTATCCATCATGCCCGGCATAGACACTCTCGCTCCCGAACGGACGGATACGAGCAGCGGATTATTGATATCGCCGAATTTCTTGCCGTTTATCCTTTCCGCCTCGGCCATCCCAACGTCGATCTGTTCCAATATATCGGGCGCTATAGTCTCTCCGTCTTCATAATACCTGATGCATGCTTCGGTGGTAACTGTAAAACCCTGCGGTACCGGCAATCCCAGCCCGGTCATCTCGGCAAGCCCTGAGCCCTTTCCTCCGAGAAGGTTTTTCATCGATGCATTGCCTTCGCTAAAAAGATAGACATATTTTTTAGACATTACTGTACTCCTTAAAATATATTTTCAGCAGTTGCCTGCCGCTATTTCGTGATCCCTAAAAAGCATAGGAATTTTTGGGATAAAATAAACCGTAAGAATTATACCATCCCAGTGTTTACTTATACAACGCCTAATTATAAAAAAAGGGCGTTTAGCAGCCCTTTTATAATAGTTTTCAACTAAAAAATAAAAAAATCCCTGCTTACAGCAATTTTATAAGGGCGGGCGTAAGCAGCGATTCCAATATTACTCCGATCAACGATATAAGATAAATGACAAGCATCTTTAAAATATGCGGTTTAAATAATATTAGCCTTCCTTTCGTAGTATTAGGCACTCTCCTGTTTTTCACTGCCAGCAGCGAATTGTTTATTCCCGCCACTCCGGCTTTGCATATACACGGAATCAGTACGATATTCGGTATGAATACGCAGAAGAAGATGGCTGCAACGCCCGTAAACCCCAGGTTCAATGATATGACGCCGATGGTAAAGCCCACGCAAAAGCCTTTTGCTATAAGTATTATCGGGATGACCGGTATGCCCAGCATCAAAAGCGAAAAAAAAGTGATAGCTCCAAAAAGCAGCGTATCCTGCAAAAACGCGTGCAGCAGTACCGTAAGATAATCGACGGACTGAGTTTTTATAGCAATGAGCAGCATATCCATATATCCGGTAAGCGCGGTCTTTTCGCCCGGCTGCATATGGCTGACTGTAAACGTGCCCGATGTTATTCCGACAACGAGAAAAAAAACCAGCAACAGATATTGCAATCTGTTGTCGGATATGTCCATATATATCCGTCTCTTTATACCGGTAAGCAATCGGCCGCCTCCATACTATTCATTTAGAATAGATATGCGGGCGCTGTAAAGGGTATGCTAATCTACGTATTTTAGCTCAGTATTGAGTTTGTCGGCCAGCATGGCAATGAACTCGCCGTTCGTAGGTTTTCCTTTCGTGTCGAGTATGGTATACCCGAAGAAGTCTTCGAGCACTTCTATGTTGCCTTTGTTCCATGCCGTTTCTATAGCGTGCCTCATTGCGCGCTCGACCCTTTGAGGAGTCGAATTATATTTCTTGGCCACGGATACATACAGGTTGGTCGTAAGCTGATTCATAAGGTCGAAGTTTTCATGCACGAGCAATATCGCGTCTCTTAAGTAATGATATCCTCTTATGTTTGCCGTGATACCTATAGCTTTTATATGGCTTGTCACCATGTCGCCGGCGTCTGTTTTAAGCGCGTTGCCGCTTGCTTCCCTCTCCGGCTTTTTAGCGTCCATCAATTCCGTTATCCGCTTTTTAAACACCTCTTTTTCGAAAGGTTTAAAGAAGATATAATCGATTCCGTAGCTCTCGGCTTTCTTAAAAATGAAATCGAGGTTTATCGCGGTAGTCATGACTACCTTGCCTTCATAACCGTCCTTCGTCAGTTCCTCCATGACCGCAAATCCGTCGAGAACGGGCATAATGAGATCGATTATAAGAAGGTCCGGCTTGTGCTGCAGCGCAAG
This sequence comes from uncultured Christensenellaceae bacterium, assembly GCA_964547655.1. Lineage (GTDB taxonomy): Bacteria > Bacillota > Clostridia > Christensenellales > SZUA-584 > DTFZ01. The sequence goes on along the minus strand of CAZJOS010000066.1, from coordinate 6,557 downwards.
CTCATATGCCTGCCGTCCGTCGAAGGCGTAGTCTTCAATAGCGAACATTCCGGTCTCTTGCAGAAATGATGAGAGCAGTTTTAGATAATCGCGATTGCTGTCCGCAAGCACCGCTTTATATTTATTCCTGTTGTCCATTTTGTTGTGTTCCATATTATTAATAAACTTTCGTTACTAAGTATTCAACAGAACTAATTATAACCCTTTTTAAATTCCATTACATCTATAAAATAATCATATTTTGCCATAAAACGCTATTTATATAGTTGTTCTATCATCCAATCTATATACAGCCCGTAACCCTTTGTCGGGTTATTGACAAACACGTGCGTCACAGCGCCGACAAGCTTGCCGTTCTGGATTATGGGGCTTCCGCTCATTCCCTGAACTATTCCTCCCGTCTTTTCGAGAAGTTCTTTATCGGTTACCTGCAGCACTAACCCTTTCTGGCCGGCTTCGTCCTGCGTATTTATCTTGATTATCTCACAATTGAAAGCTTTGACTCCCTCGTTGTCTATAGTAGCCAGTATCTGCGCTCTCCCGAGTTTTATTTCACTCCTGTTGCCGACCGGTATCGGTTTGGAAAACTTATCGAGATCTACGTCTTTAAAGATCTTTCCGTATATGCCGTAATCCGTATTTTTCTCGATAGCCCCCATATTCCCCGACGAGCTTGAAAAATACCCCTGTATCTCTCCGGGAACGCCATTTTCGCCTTTGTTAACCTGGATCACTTCGGAAAAATATATCTCCCCTTCTTTAACGCTTAAAATATTGCCGGTGTCGAGGTCGCAGATGGCATGCCCCAATCCGCCGTATTTTCTGTCGTTAGGCATTATGAACGTCAATGTTCCTACACCCGCAGTGCTGTCTCTTACCCATAACCCCAGCCTGTACTTACCGTCTTTAGGGTCACGTACAGGCAGCATATGAAGATCCAGTACCCTTCCGTTCCTGTCGACTTTTATTGAGAGCACGCCCTGCGTCTTGTTTACGATCTCCCTGAGGTGATACGCGTTGTCTATTTCTACGCCGTTTATAGCGGTTATGATATCTCCGGGAAGCATTCCCGCTTCCCTCGCCGGATTCATAATCTCACCGTTTTCCACTTCGACTCCCGTTATTCCGACTATGAGAGCCCCTTTTGTATAAAGCGTTACTCCTATGCTTTGTCCGCCGGGGATAACCATCAGTTCGTCGCTGACGCTTACCTTTACGTTTTTTATAGGTAATCCCAGTATCGAAAGCTCTATGCTGGCTTCCCCGTTATCTACCGGCTCTATCAAAAGGGGGCTTTGCATTCCCGCCGCGTTTTCCAGAGTCTCGCTCGTTATGTTTATAACGCCCTCCGACTTTAAGTCCGCTTTGAAAGGGAGCCCCATATCTATAGTCTTGCTCGTCCCTCTTTGTACGTATATCTCGTCGGGTATGTTCGCGTAACTTTGCATCGCGGGCAAAAAGTACAGCGCACATAATAATAAAACGAATATTATTCCGGATACCCTGATAACTTTCTTCAAAAAAACACCTCTGCAACAAACTTCTTTATTATTGTCGTTAGAGGCGATAAAAAATATACTATTTAACGATTCATTAATATGTGGTTAAAATTCCGTTTTATATTTTTTTGCGTAATCGATCATCTCGCGCGCGTGTTCTTTTGCGGCGTCAGAATCTCCTCCCGCAAGGCGCGCTATTTCATTGACCCGCTCCTCGCCAATAAGTTCCATTATGAAAGTATTTGTCTTTTCATCGCCGCTTTCTTTTGTGACAAGAAAATTTCTGTCGGCCATACTCGCTATCTGGGGAAGATGCGTGACGCAGACGACCTGCCTGTTTCTCGATATGTCCCGAAGCTTTTCCGCAACTACGTGTGCCATCCTTCCGCTTATGCCGGTGTCAATCTCGTCAAATATCATCGTCGGTATATTCCCTTTATCGGCTGCTATGTTTTTCAGCGCGAGCATTATACGCGACACCTCGCCGCCCGAAGCTATTTTTCTTAAGGGTTTTTGCGGCTCGCCCTTATTAGTCGATATATAGAATTCAACGGTATCTATGCCGTTTTCGGCGAAAGAGCAATTTTCTATTTGGGGTATATCGGCAAAGTTCACCGTAAAATCCGCTGAAGCCATACCGAGGTCGGAAAGCTGCCTCGAAATTTTCTGCTGAAACATTTCCGCGGCCTCTCTTCTCAGCTGCGAGAGCTTTGTTGACTTTTCATAAAGCTTTTCTTTAAGCTCTTGCGTCTTTGCATTAAGTTCGCCCACCAGCCTCTCGCTGTCAATCAGGTCCTGAAGCTGCTGCGTTGCTTTCGTTATGTATTCTCCTTGGGCGCAGGGGTCCTGATACTTCCTTTTCAGGCTGCTTATAAGCAAGAGCCTCTCTTCTATCTCTTCCAAAGCGCCCGGGTCGAAATTGCACGAATCCATGTCTTCCCTTACAGATGAAGCGACATCCTCCAGCGAATAGTAGGCTTCATCTATTTTCGAAGCCATTTCCTCGTATTTTTTATCGACGCTGCCAAGCCCCGAAAGCCTGACGCCGATATCCTTAAGCGCGGAAAGCACGTTTAACGGTTCCGCTTCGTATAAGGAATTATACGAAACGCTTAAAACATCCATTATCTCTTCGGCTGAATTGAGCCTTTTCTTCTGGAGGATGAGTTCTTCTTCTTCCCCCTGAAAGATCTTTGCCTGCTGTATCTCGTCTATCTGGAATTTCAATATATCTATTTTGCGTTCGCGGTCGCCGACGTCTCCGAAAAGAGATCTGAGCCTTCTTAAAGAGGCGCAATATTCTTCGAAACCGCTTTTTACTTCAGCCGCAAGGCCGGCTATCCTTAAGTCAAAGCTGTCGAGCATCGTTATATGGTTCTTTTCGTCGAACAAAGACTGGTGCTCGTGCTGCCCGTGTATATCGACGAGAAAGTCGGTTATATTTTTAAGAAGCGATAAAGTAACGAGCACGCCGTTGATGCGGCAGACGTTCTTTCCCGACACGCTCAGTTCTCGTGAAATAATAAGATCCCCATCCGTCTCTATCTGCTGCCCGGCAAGTATATCATTAACGTTTTCAGGAACGTCGCTGAACCATGCCTCGACCGAAGCGTCCGGTTCCCCTGTCCGTATGAGTTCCCTGTCGGCCCGCTCGCCCAATACAAGATTGACGGAATCGACTATTATCGACTTTCCGGCGCCCGTTTCGCCTGAAAGAACGTTCATTCCGCCTAAAAGAGTTACCTCTATTTCATCTATCAGCGCAATGTTCCTGATCTTAAGCTTATATAGCATAGAGTTTCCTGTCAGCCGCCGCTCTTCGGATTTATTATTCTGTTCAGTTCTTCGATTATGGTTTTCTGCATTCCTTCTTCTTTTACCGCGATGAATATGGTATTGTCTCCCGCGAGAGTGCCCACTATTTCAGGCAGGCTCAGTTCGTCGATAGCTTCGCAGGCGGCGTTTGCGCTTCCCGTCATCGTCTTTATTACTATAAGGGAGGCCGCCTGCTGCACGGAAACCACGGTATCCCTGAATACTCGTTTGAATACGTCAAGTTTGCCGTGCTGTTCCTTCCCGGACGCCGCGTATTTATATGTGCCTTTTGCGGATTGTACTTTAACAAGCTTTAATTCTTTGATGTCTCTCGATATCGTTGCCTGCGTTACTTCAAATCCCTTATCTTTTAAAATCGCCGATAGTTCGTCCTGGGTTTCAACGTCGTACTTATCGATAATGTCAAGTATTACTCCCTGTCTCCCCTGCTTCATCCCAACACCTCTTCTGTTTTTTTATCTGTCCCAATTTTTAAATTTTGACCTTAAGAGCGAAAAAAAGTAGTTTTCTTTAAACCTTATAAAGCGTGCTTTATGCTGCGACTTCTTTATTATGACGATCTCCCCGTCTTTAATTTCTTCATATACGGCGCCGTCCGAAACCAACTCGACTCCGCATGAGCATGAAGGCTTGATAGCTATCTCGTCTTCAGGCGCCACTACCATAGCCTTTGAATGAAACGAATGCGGGCACACGGGCGTTATTATCAGGCATTCAAGGTTCGGGCATACAATAGGCCCTCCCGCAGAGAGCGAATACGCGGTAGAGCCTGTCGGCGAAGATACGAGCAATCCGTCGCACGACACGTTATCCGCAGCAGCGCCGTTTATGGATATCTCCACGTCTATTGTCCTCGATATATCCTTCTTTAAAATCGCTATATCGTTCAGCGCTTCTATTTCAAACAAATCTTCATCACCGTTTTTTACCGTTGAATAAAGCATCAGCCTTTTTTCGATATGGAACCTGTCCTCAAAAATATTATTGATTGCCGCGTCTAAGTCTTTTAATTCTATTTCCGTCAGAAAACCGAGGCGGCCGAGGTTAATGCCGAGCATAGGAACATCGTGCCTTGATGCCTTTGACGCAGCCTTTAATATCGTTCCGTCGCCGCCCAGCACAAACAGGCAGTCGATTCCGCCGTAATCTATTTCTTCATGCTCCCCGCGCGGCATCGAGTCTCTGTCGAACATGACCTCAATGCCAAATTTGCGCAGACTATCCGCAGCCTTTTTGGCGGCTTCAAGGCCGGTATCTTTTTTTGGATTCGATATTATGCCCGCTCTTTTTACATCCATAAAAACCATTATAATAAATGTTGGATAATTATACAACTACGGCAAAGCAAGCTCTTTAAAATTATTCTTTTAGCAGGCCGCTGTGAGCCTGCTCCACTGTATCGCCCACATCAAAACTGATATCCGCGCCGCTGTCTTTGAAAAAAATAAGATATTCTATGTTTCCTTCAGGGCCTTTTATGGGGCTGTAAGTCAATCCGCAAATACAGAGCCCCAAAGACCGCGCGAACTCAACTATATTCCGTATAACTTCAATATGTACGTTTTTGTCCCTTACAACGCCCTTTTTGCCCACATTTTCTTTGCCCGCCTCAAATTGCGGCTTGATAAGCGCCGCTATTTCAAACGGCGCCTTAAGCACGCCCATGACCGCGGGGATAATAAGCTTCAGCGATATGAAAGAAACATCTATGCCCGCAAAGCTGATTTCCCTGTCGAACATATCCCGCGTTAGATATCTCGCGTTGACGCGCTCCATTACGCGCACCCTTGAGTCGTTTCGAAGACTCCACGCCAGCTGCCCGCGGCCTACATCGACCGCGTATACGAATTCCGCTCCGCGCCGCAGCATGCAATCGGTAAAACCTCCTGTCGACGCCCCCACGTCTACGGCGGTTTTTCCTTTAAGGCCGATATCAAAAGTATCCAGAGCTTTTTCGAGTTTCTTTCCGCCGCGGCTCACAAAATCGTTTGTATTCCTGACTGATACCTTTTGGCCTTCGCATAGGATGTAAGAGGGCTTGTCGCACCTTTTCCCGTCAACATAGACCGTTCCTGCTATTACCAGGGCTTTTGCCTTTTCCCGGCTTTCCGCCATTCCATTTTCATGCAGGTAAACGTCTATCCGGCTTTTTTCCGCCATTTCTTCTGTTACCGTCCCTGATCAAAAACGTCAGCATAGATGAAACTATACCGACGATCTCTTTGTTCTTTCTTATAGCAAGCGCTTTGCCCGCCGCTTTGCCCGCTACAGTAATTGCTGCAATAAGGCTTGAAACAATAATTGCCCAAATAAAATTATCGTTATCGCTCACCGCTATTTTGACGGCTATGGCAGCGCCCGCCGCGCCGCTGACTATGCCGCATATATCGCCTATTACGTCGCCGCATATGTTTGACACTATATCGGCATTCTGAAGCAGTTTTATGGCGCTCTTTGCTTTCTTTATTTTCCTCGACGCCATGGATATGAACGGAGCGGGATCGCAGGACGCGAACGCGATACCGACTATATCAAAAACGATTCCTGTAAGCATGATTATGATTATAATAAAAACAGCCGCTATTACGGATACGTCGTTCAACAGCGACTCAGTAATAAGGCTGATCCCTCCCGCAATTATGAGAGTGATTATTAATATTTTTATTACCCAATATTTTTTCTTTCTGCTATTCTTTTTCTTTGACAATAAATGTCTCCAGCAAAATTAAAATAAAAAATGGTGGTGATATCTTGAATAAACCTTGCAGCTTAGGTCCAGTAGGATTTCCCTTCAGGGATACTTCCCGTCGCCGTAGAAGCGGTTTCCCTTTAAACCCTGAAACGTATCGTTGCCGATAACATGACTGGATTACCGTTTAGACCACACTATAATCTCCAAAATATCTCCGTGCGTTTTGCACGCGTACAGTCTAGGAGTTTTCCTCGACAGCACAATATCGGTTTCTAGCCTCTTTTGCCATGCGGTTTTCTCGCAGCGATCGATCCCTAAGCGCTTGGCCTAAGCGCTTAAGGGCGTGTTCTGCAATAACGCCCCGCAAAACTTCAAGGCAGGCTACACTGTACACAGCTTGGCGCCGCATAAACAGGTTTCACCCCAAGTAGTAATGTATTATATTACCTGCTTGGGTCTCCACGGAAGCAGGGTCTACGCCCGCATGCCATTGCGGATCGCCCCACGACCTTAACTTCCAGCATCAGCCC
>CAZJOS010000065.1:3129-11730 GCA_964547655.1 uncultured Christensenellaceae bacterium | reverse complement strand
AGTTTCCGGTCGGGGAAATACCGCTCGAGTTCGCGGTAAAAGGCGCGCGAGTGGTCCATATGCTTTAAGTGGCAAAGCTCGTGCGTAATTATATAATCAATGAGCCTTGTCTCGCAGCGCAGCAGGTGGACCGACAGGCTTATCGTGCGCTTTACCGGGTTGATGCTTCCCCATCTCGTCAGCATATTCTTTGCCGTTACGCGGAAATCGCCGGCAGCGAACGCGGGCAGCAGCATATCGAGCCTCTGCCTGAAGACCGCGCCGGCTGTTTTCTTCGACCACCGCATGAAGAGAGTTCTTCTCTGAAGCCTGTCGTAATCGCCCGGGACGTATAAGTTAAGCGTGCCCGCCGCGTAATGCGCGCGCGCCCGCCCCGACGCTGCTATTTGCAGCCTCGTCTCGTTCCCAAGGTGCCAAAACGTTTCGCCGCCTATATAATCGGCGGGGTAACAGCGGCGCCTTTTTTTATTTATAGATTCAAGGTTTGAGAAGATCTTATCGATGTTTTCTTTAACGAAGCTGTCTATCCTGCTCTGCGCGGTATGGCGGGGGGCGGAAACTATAACTTCCGAAGCGCCGGTGACGCGGATGCGTATGTTTCTGATGTTTTTTCTTATCAGCGTATAATCAAGCCAGGAGCCGCTTAATGTCTCATCCATCCCCTGATTATAATATAAATATCTCACATAAGGAATATAAACGGATCATTTATTTGCAGGCAGCGTATTTTTTTATGCCGCTTTTCGGACAAAATAACTTCATAGTATAAAAGGATGGAATAAAACAGCCTATCCTCAAATATTATTCGATGAGGAAGGTGAAACGGCTTGAGAAGAGGATCAACAGATAAAGGAAAGGCAGTTATATTGATCGCGGCCTTTATTGCGGCCGTGCTTTTATTCTCAGGGCTTTTATCATCTCGAGGGCCGGAGAATAAACCGCCCTCGAATATAAGCATAAAGATAGAGAAGGCGCAGTATGTTAACGTATATGCGGCTGGAAAAATAGAAAAGATGGATATCGAAGAGTATCTCGTGGGAGTGGTGGCGGCAGAGATGCCCGCGTCTTTCGAGCCCGAGGCATTAAAAGCCCAGGCGGTCGCCGCAAGGACTTACACGTGTTATATAAAAGGCCACGGGGGATGCTCTTCGAATAAAGGGGCGGATATATGCACAAAAAGCTCATGCTGTCAGGCGTACCTCTCAAGGGAGGATATGGAGAAGCGCTGGGGAAGCAATATGGACAAATACCTTCGTAAAATAGAAGACGCGGTATACTCGACCCGGGGAGAAAAGATATATTACGGCGGCGAAGAGATACAGGCTTTTTACCACGCCTGCTCGGGAGGATGGACTGAAGACTGCGCCAACGTATACAGAGAAGACCTGCCTTATCTTGTGAGCGTGGAAAGCGGCGGCGAGGAAGGTTACTCGCATTATTACGGCGAAGTTGCAATAACGCCGGCTAAATTCGTAAGCGCCATGAAAAAATATTCGCCGAGCATTAAACTGGACGCCGATAAACTCTCGTCTAGCATAGGCGAGATAAAAAGGTTTGACAGCGGCAGGGTGGAGAGCATAAAGATAGGAAACGAATATTTTACAGGCAGGGAAATAAGGACCGTTTTCTCCCTGAATTCAGCGGAGTTTACCGTTAGCGTATCCGATAAAGTAATGTTTGAAACTAAAGGGTTCGGGCACGGAGTGGGAATGAGCCAGGACGGCGCCGACGCCATGGCAAAAAAGGGCGCCGATTATATAGATATATTGACCCATTATTATACCGGCGTAACAGTAAAATAACACAAATTTAAGAATAAAAAAAGTAAATTTTAGTTTCACACATTTAGGCTCCATTTTACCCTAATTGGTATTTTTTTATCTAAAAGGGGAATTATTATTACAGTGGAGGTGTGAAATCATGAGTTACAAAAGCATCAAAGATACTATTTCAAAAAAAGTAAACAAAGAGAACTTAAAAAATTTCTTTCAGAAACAAGGTCTGTATGTTCTCATCTTTTTATGCGTAGTTGCGGCGGGCATAACGGCTATAGTAGCGTGGCCTAAAGGAAATAACGAGCAGATAAGCGACAAGGATAAAGGCGCGGCGGTCATCGAAGCCCCTTCGCTTTCCGATGAGATCGCAAAGGCCAGTTCTATGCCTATATACACGGTACCGCCGACCCCGAGCCCCACGGCGCAGCCATCGCCCGGGCAGAAAGGCAGCGGAAAGATGACGCTTACAAGGCCGGTAAAAGGGCAGATAATAAATAAGTTTTCGGATAAGATGGTACCGTTTCCGGCGCTCGGGATGTGGATGACGCACAACGGGGTAGACATAAAGGCTGACGAAGGAACGCCGGTAATGGCGGCGCTTTCAGGGACAGTTACCGAGATGTGGACTGACGAATCGTGCGGAGGCACCGTTGTTATCACGCACTCGGGCAATTCAAAAACGGTATATTGCGGCCTTAAGAACATAGCGGTAAAGAAGGACGACAAGGTAAACGCGGGGAAGAAGATAGGCGAAATCGGCGAGATGCCCAAAGAGATGGATCTATCGTTCCATCTGCACTTTGAATATATCGTAAACCCCGTATACAAAAACGGAATACTGACAGCCGGGTGGGTAGACCCCGAGAAGTATTTTAAATAGCTAAGTAATAAAACACCCCTTTGAGCCGTTGCTTCAAGGGGTGTTTTTAAAAGCTGTCAGTAATACTAATTTTCAACAGTTGACGAAACCACCGTAGGCACAGGCGTAAACGAAGGCGTGGGCTCCGGCTCAGGGGTATTGGAGGTAACTGTTATCGACTCTATAATAACGCTTCCGCCGGGCCTGAATAACGCGGGTATATCGAATGCGAATATACAAAACGCGATAACGCAGACGAAAACAACTATGCCGGCCGCTATGGTCGCCTTCTTATAGTTTACGCCGCCTCTCGGCATCCTCTCTTCTTCCTCTTGATGGGATTCCGGAGTTTTTTTATTTGGCGCGGTTAAAGAATATTCAGATATTTCCGCGTATCTGCTTTCTTTTTTTGCGGAAGCCCTTACCTTAACGGGCCGCCGTTTTTTTTCTTTCAGCGTAATGCCGCAATGCCTGCAGAATTCAACGCCGTCGCGGTTGATATAGCCGCAGCTTTTACAGACCATTTTGCTCCTCCGGGTAGTTTATTACTTTATCGTGTCGGTTTTCATATATTCCCGAAGCGCGGGAGGCACCTCGACGCTCCCGTCGCTTCGCTGGTAATTTTCAAGTATGGCCGCTGTAGTGCGCCCTACGGCCAAGCCGCTGCCGTTAAGCGTATGAACGAATTCCAGCCTGCCGTCTGCGCCGCGGTATTTAATATTGGCGCGCCTCGCCTGGAAGTCGAGAAAGTTTGAGCACGACGATATTTCCACATACCTGCCGTAGCTCGGCATCCACACTTCGAGGTCGTAAGTCCTGGCGGACGAGAATCCCAGGTCTTTAGTGCAGAGAAGCACAACGCGGTATGGAAGCCCTAATTTTTGAAGCACTTTTTCCGCGTCTTTTACGAGGCCCTGGTGTTCGCCTTGCGAATCTTCAGGCTTTGTGAACTTGACCAGTTCTACTTTGTTGAACTGGTGCTGGCGGATGAGGCCGCGCGTGTCCCTGCCCGCGCTGCCCGCCTCCGAGCGGAAACAGGCGCTGTAAGCGGTATGATAAACGGGAAGCTTATCCATCACGCTGTCGCGGTACATATTAGTAACGGGAACCTCGGCCGTGGGCACGAGGAAATATTCCGTATCCTTTACTTTGAAAGCGTCTTCCTCGAATTTAGGAAGCTGCCCCGTGCCCTGCATGGAATTGCGGTGCACCATGAAAGGCGGGAATACTTCCGTATAAGGACCTTCCAAAGTATGCGTGTCTATCATAAAGCTTATGAGCGAGCGCTCCAGCCTGCTCCCCAAGCCCTTATAAAACGTGAACCTTGCGCCCGTAACCTTTGCGGCGGTCTCAAAATCGAGTATGCCGAGCGCAGCGCCTAAGTCCCAGTGCGGCTTAGGGTCAAAATCGAACTTCTTAGGCTCGCCCCACTTTCTTATCTCGACGTTATCCGCGTCGCTCTCACCAGGCGGCACGTCGGGCAGAGGAACGTTGGGGGTGGTCAGAAGTATGTTGTCAATGCCGGCTTCAAGGGAAGAAAGGGCTGCGTCGGCTTCTTTTATCTGCTCGGCGACGAGTTTCATCTCGGCAAACAGAGGCTCTACGTCTTCTCCCGCCTTCTTGCGCTGCGGTATCGATTTTGACACCTCGTTGCGGCGCGCCTTAAGCGCCTCGTTTTCGGATATTATCTTCCTGCGCTTTTCGTCGAGCTTGAGTATTTCTTCGACTGCTCCTTTAACTCCTCTTTTTTCAAGGCCTTCCCGCACTTCATCGGGAGTTGTCCTTATCCTTTTGATATCCAGCATATTTTTTGCCTTCCCGTTATCTAAACTTTATTATTTCACATTCTCTCGGGCGCGCCCACGCCTATAAGCGAGAGCCCCGTCTCTATCACGGTTTTTACGCATTCCGCGAGCACCAGCCTTGCGGCGGTGCCCTTTATGTCTTCGGTTATTATCCTGTGTTCATAGTAATATTTGTTCATCGTTTTCGCAAGCTCGGTTATGTGCTTCGTTATAATATACGGCTCGTTCTTCTCGCACGCGCGCAATACGGCCTCGGGGAACGAATACAGCAGCTTTGCCGCGGCAAACGCCTCTTCGTTGTCGAGCGCGGAGAAATCCTTTTGCTCCGCCGCATAGTCGAAGTCGGCGCGGCGCAGAAGGCTGCAGCACCGGGCATACGTATACTGCACATAAGGCCCCGTCTCTCCGTCGAAGTTGAGAACGCGGTCGAACGTAAACGTTATGTCCTTTATGCGCGCCGCCGAGAGAGTATCGAACACCACGGCGCCGACGCCTACAGTTTTCGCCACATCCTCCTTGTTTTCGAGCCCCGGCGATTTTTCCTCTATTATAGCGAGCGTTTTCTCTACGGCTTTGTCGAGCACGTCCTTTAAAAACACGACCCTGCCTTTGCGCGTAGAGATAGTGCCGTCTTCTAGCGACACCATTCCGTATGCTACGTGTTCCATATCTTTTGCCCATTCGTAACCCATGAGCTCGATAACCTTGAAGAGCTGCTTAAAGTGAAGGTTCTGCTGGTACGCCACCACATAAAGGCTTTTTTCGAAGTCGTACGTTTTTCTGCGGTAAAACGCCGCCGCGAGGTCGCGGGTGGCGTAAAGCGTCGCCCCGTCCGATTTCAGTATTATACAGGGCGGCAGGTCATATTCGTCGAGCCGCACAACGTACGCGCCGTCGGAGAACTCGAGGAGCCCCTTTGCCTTTAGTTCGTCAACTACAGGCTGCATCTTGTCGTTGTAGAAGCTCTCGCCTGCGTAGCTGTCGAACTCTACGCCCAGCATATCGTATATCACTTTTACTTCTTTAAGCGTCAGCTCTTTAAACCAGTTGAATATACGGAGAGCTTCCTCGTCTCCGTCCTCTATTTTCTTGAACCACGCGCGGCCCTCTTCGTTAAGGCTCTCGTCTTTCTCCGCCTCGTCGTGAAACTTTACGTACAGCCTGAGCATCTCGTTTATTGAATCTTTCTTTATAGCCTCGTCGTCGCCCCATTTTTTGTAGGCGGCTATGAGCTTGCCAAACTGGGTGCCCCAATCGCCCAAGTGGTTTATACCTACAGGCTTGTATCCTAAAAATCTATATATCTTTCCGAGCGAGTTGCCTATTACCGTAGTCGAAAGGTGGCCTATATGAAAAGGCTTCGCAATATTTATAGACGAATAGTCTATGCATACGGTCCGCCCGCGGCCCAAGTCTGCGCTTCCAAACTCGTCGTCTTTTTTTTGGACTTCAAGAAGCGTATCCTCTATAAAAGATTTTCTGTCAAGAAAAAAATTGATATAAGCGCCCACGACCTTAGTTTCCGAAACAAAGAAGGGCAGCTTAAGTTTTTCGCTCAGCTCCTGCGCTATCACAGCGGGAGATCTTTTAAGCAGCTTCGCCAGCTTGAAGCAGGGGAAAGCGTAGTCTCCGAGAGCCGCATCCGCGGGCGCCTCTAAAAGGGAGTATGCTTCCTCCGGCGATATACCCGCCGCGGGCGCTATTAATTCAGAAAGCTCTTTTTTGTAATCCATCGATACCTCGTATAAAAAAATATATCACATGCTTTGGGCCTTATCAACCTGCCGGGTCAATCAAGGTCGAGCACGTACAGCTTTATGATGCCTATATATTCGCGCATATAATCGTTTATCGCGATATACCAGGGCGTGGGCGCGGGTATGCCGTACGCTTTGATGCCGCTATGCTCCGCAAGCTTTATTGAGCGGTATATATGAAACCCGCTTGTTACCACAACGGCGGTCATCTCTCTATCAGGATACAGCGCCTTCATTATTTCGGCGCTGTTCGCCATGTTCTCCTTCGTGTCGTACGAGTCAGGCTCTTCGGCTATTCTTAAAGGGTCTATGCCTTTTTGGACGATGTAGTCTTTCATGGCTTCCGCTTCGGGCACGGGCTCTTTAGTGCCTTTGCCGCCCGAAACAATGCATACGGCGCGTGGGTGTTCGCCCAGGTATTCGACGGCGGTATCTAAGCGGTGCATAAGGGTCAGCGTCAGTGTACCGTCGGGGAAGATGCCGCAGCCCGGAACAATAACGAAATTGACATCCTCTTTTGGCAGATGCCCGCCCGCTGAAACGATTATGAGCGTTTCTATAAACGCGAACGATAACACGCCCAAAACGACGATTACAGTTACAATTATTCTCAGAGCCTTTATTTTAATTATATACCCGGGGCGGAGCAGCTTAATAAGCGCGTAAGTTATGAAAATGGCTCCCGCGCATCCCGGTATCAGCGTGCCTATGCTTATACCCGTGGAAACGCACACCGCTATGCCGGTAGCCACGAGGCCTATAACGCCCAATACTAAAACAGCGATATAAAATATCTTCTTAAACATAAGGCTATTTTATATGCTCTCATGAGATATGACAATGTTTTTATTAACAGGCGTTTGAGGACGGGAAAACTTCAGTGAGATACTTTTGTTTCCCTGTCCGTTATACCGATAAGTAAGGAAAGCCCGCGCCTCGCTGTCTCTATTTGCGCCGTGTCGGGCTGGCGGGTGAATACTTTCCGCTGCGCCCGCATGCTAAGGCGCAGAAGCCAGCGGAGCCATTTGACTTTTCGGGCGAGCAGGGTCAGCTCGAACGCGATTAAAAAGATAGCGGGAAAGAAATAATCGCTGTAAGGAACAAACATAAGCGGTACGGCGAAGATAAGAAAGATAAGCGCGAATATGCTGCCGCAGTTCGGGCTCGCCCTGTCTTCCTGCGCTATGTTTTCCGCAGTCAGCGCTTTCCCTTTATAGTACGCGCCCAGAGCCATATGCTCGGCGCCGTGGTACTGCAGCAGCCGTCTTACTTTGCTGCGCAGCAGCGCGAGCGCCGCAAGGGCGGCCGCCGCAAGAGCGGCGAGGATGGAATAGAAAACAGTATCGGACAGATACAGTTCGGAATAAAAGGCTTCGGGCATGAGCGCTTCGATAAGCAGCAGCACGGCAAGTATGGCGAATATTATAACACCCGCCTTTCCGAAAGCGGGGAAGGCACGCAGCAGCGGCACTTTTCTAAGCGCGGTTTTTATCCTCCGCGTCCCTGCGGAAAACACCTTTACCTTATCTTCGCCGTTATCCTGCGCGTATACGCGGGCGATATCCGATTGAAACGTGATTCCGTTGGCGTGGGCGCGGCCTCCTATCCTGTACAATACGGTTCCTCCGGAAAGTTATTTCACTTAATAATAACTTCAGCGTAAGGAAAGCGCAACGGGGATGGCAACATACCCCGGAAGAAAGTGAAGAACGAAAAAGCGCCCGGCATTTGCCTGAGCGCTTTCACCCGATACCCCTAACCGCTTATGCATAATTATAGGACATATTGTCCAATATGTCAATAGGACAAATAGTACTATATTATAATTCTTCTGGTGATTATATGAAACTGAGGATACGCGATATACGCGAAGACCGCGATATTACGCAAAAACAGATAGCGCAATATCTGATGTGCGACCAGTCGCTGTACTCGAAGTACGAGCGGGGGGAGAGGGAGATACCGCTGCGCCTGCTTATTGCGCTTGCGAAATATTATGATGTGAGCCTCGATTACCTCGCGGGGATGTCGAACGATAAAAAATGAATACGGGATACGGGCGGCCGATGGCCGCTTTTTTGTACCAAAATAATTCTCTCCCTCAGTCTGCTCCGCATCCAGCTCCCTCGTCAGCGGGAGCCAAGTTGGCAGATAAATGTAACAACTTCACTATAAGCCCCTACCATGCACACAATGATATAAGCTATTTTATATCTATCGGGACATCCAACAAGCCATAAGTTTGAGGGTATTTATAGCAAAAAGTTTTGTGGTTATGCTTGCCTCCATCTGATGAGGAAGGTGGCACGAAGTGCCGGAGGGAGAGATAAATGCGTAGTTGAAATCTCTCCCTCAGTCTGCTCCGCATCCAGTTCCCTCGTCAGAGGGAGCCTTATTGATGGCGG
>CAZJOS010000065.1:0-3029 GCA_964547655.1 uncultured Christensenellaceae bacterium | reverse complement strand
AACGGCCCTATGCGGTAGCCTGACGATTTTATTACGTCGTCCGTACGGCCCACGTACCATAAGTAGCCTTCTTCGTCTTTCCACGCCACGTCGCCGGTATGGTAAGCGCCGTCGTGCCACACGCTGTTTGTGAGCGTTTCGTCGCGGTAGTAGCCTAAGAACATCCCGGGCTCCACGCCGTCAGCGGTGTGTATTACTATCTCTCCCGGCACGCCCCACTTGCACGGTTCGCCGTCCTCACCCACTATATCAACATCGAACAGCGGCGAGGGCTTGCCCATAGAGCCGGGCCTCGGCTCCATGAATATATAGTTCGCCACGGAAAGCGTAGTCTCTGTCTGCCCGAAGCCCTCCATAAGCTTTAAGCCAGTGGCGTTTTTCCACTGGTTGTATACCTCGGGGTTAAGCGGCTCGCCCGCTATGGTCGTATACTTGAGCGCCGAAAAATCGTATACGCTCAGGTCCTCCTTTATGAAGTAGCGGTATATGGTCGGCGGCGCGCAGAAGGTAGTGACTTTGTTGTCGCATACGGCTTTCAGCATCTGCGCGGGCACAAACTTCTCGTGGTCGTATACGAATACGGCCGTTTCGCCCAGCCACTGGCCGTACAGCTTGCCCCAGACCGACTTAGCCCAGCCCGTGTCGGAAACGGTAAGGTGCAGCCCTTCGGGATCAACGTTCTGCCAGTAGACCGCCGTCGGGATGTGCCCGAACGGGTACGTGTAGGAATGTATGACCATCTTGGGCATGCCTGTCGTGCCCGACGTGAAGTACAGCAGCATTATGTCGCCGTTCTGCGGAAGCTCCGCTTCGGAGGGTTTTGTAAACGTTTCGCTCGCGTCTTCTACGCCTTTCAGATAATCCAGCCAGCCGTCGCGCTGCCCCATGAGCGCTTTTATTTCCAGCGTCGGTATGTTCTGCGCCTGCTCCACCTGTTCCTTTACTGTCCCGTCGTTTGTGCAGACTATCATCTTTATGCTCGCGGCGTTTACTCGGTACTCTATATCTTTCTTTGTGAGAAGGTGTGTCGCGGGTATCGTGACCGCGCCTATCTTGTGAAGCGCCATTATGGTATACCAGAACTCGTAGTGACGCTTCATTATGAGCATAACTGCGTCGCCCTTCTTTATTCCGAGAGAGCGGAAGTAATTCGCCGCCTTGTCGCTCCACTTCTTCATGTCGGCGAACGTGAACGTCTTCTTCTCGCCCGTTTCCTTTACCCATACGAGCGCGCGCTTTTCCGGCTTCGCTGCTGCAAGGGCGTCCAGCACGTCGTAAGCGAAGTTGAAGCGCGGCGGCACTTTTACCTTGAAGTTCTGCCTGAAGTCTTCATATGAATTGTAGTCGGCCTGAACAAATTTTTCGAATATCCTCATAACATCGCCCCCTTACTTCGCTATGACCGCGAGAAACCGGCATACGCCGTCCTCGGCCTGCATCGCGTGCGGATGCTTCGCGTCGAAGTATACGGCGTCGCCCGGCTGCATCAAAACTTCCTGCTTGTCGATAAAGAGCTTCATGCTTCCTTCTATAATGTAATCGAACTCGTGCCCTTCATGCGAGTTCATGTGCGACCTCGCGTCGACGTCTTTAGGCTCGACGGTAACGAGAAACGGCTCCATCTTCTTGTTTTTAAAGATGTAGGCGAGATGCTCGTACTTATACTCTTTGCGCCTCTCCATCTTAAGGCCTGTACCTTTTTTGACGAACGAACACACCGAGAGCCTCGGGCCCTCGCCTGTCATCAAATCTACGATGTCGATGCCGAGCCTGCCCGCTGCCGAATAAAGGAACGAAAACGAAAAATCGTTCCTGCCCGCCTCGTATTCAAGGTATTCCGCCTCGCTCATGTGTACGGCTTTTGCCATGTCCACGGCAGATACGTCCATTATCTCGCGCAAATCTTTAATGCGCTCCGCGATAAGCTTGATCTTGTCTTCCAAAATATTTACCTCCTTTTAGATATTTTATCCGTTAAATAAAAAACACCTCATCCATATGGGACGAAGTGTACAATTTCCGCGGTACCACCCAGATTGGCCGGCAACGGCCCTCTTTGCAAGGCTCAATAAGCCTTATGCGCATAACGTTGCAATTCCGTACGCCCCTACTTTGCTTTCAGGGCGTCCGCTCGGGAAGCGATCGCAGATTTTGCGCCGCTTCTGCCTCCTTCCACCACACCAAGGCTCTCTTGAAAAAGCGTTACGCATGCGTCTTCCGTCACTGCGTTTGATATTTGTGTAATATTAACATAGCACTATGGTAAAGTCAATGCATGGCGGGTGTACTAAACATTGTCGTGTTTATGTATATTTTATTAATCATAAACAGATGTTATTTATTTATGATCTCTTTGACTCTGCCTACTATTCCGCTCTCCAGCATGACTTTTATGCCGTGAGGGTGCTCCGGCGATTTAGTCAGTATCCTCATAACGACGCCTTCGGTGAGCCGCCCTGTAAGCTGGTCCTGTTTCTGTACGACCTTAACGGCGGAGCCAATTTTTATATTGCTTCTTTTTGTACCGTCCATATTATACCCTTTCATATACGGTTACACGCTTACATCTGCTGAGCAGGCGTAAGGATTATTTGGCTGAGTAAAACAACTATATCTTTCCGGTGGTGAACAGTTCGCCTTCTTTTTCCTTGCTGAACGCTATATTTTTTACTTTGGATACGATATATTTATCAGGCGTTTCATCGAGTATACGGTATTTTACATTCTTGATATACCGCTGTCTTTCCCTTGGAAAATCGATATCCCTTAAGAATTGTATATATTTCCTATCTCTCATATTCATCTCGCTTTATAATAAAAAATGTGTATTGAAATCTATCTAACTGCGGTCTGAGCAGCCATGTTAATAATTACCCCGCATCTTCAGCGTATTTATCGCACAGCTTTTCCACTTCAGGGTCGTCAAGGTATTCATCGTAAGTGCAGCAGCGGTCGATTACGCCGCCGGGCAGTATCTCGATTATCCTGCTGGCAACCGACTGCATTATCTGATGATCGTGCGAGGCAAA
>CAZJOS010000064.1:0-11833 GCA_964547655.1 uncultured Christensenellaceae bacterium | reverse complement strand
TATTGATGAACCGAATTGTTTAGTCACATAAGCTTTCATTTGCTTAACTACCTGTGATACCGTAGGGGCGATTATTAATCGCCCCTACGATATAACTCTTTCTTATTTCTAAAATAATTATTGTCTGCATTATAGCAGGGCTTGGTGCCGGTATAGCGTTCCTTTCATTTTCTCTATAATTTGTTTTGTCTGTTGATGGGTTGAAGCACTTAATATGAAGGTTATCGAATATAAACATTTATCTTCTCTCCAAGTTACTGATATACTGTTTTATTGTACCATAATATTTTTTAATCTACCATATTTCACCGTATATAAAAACGGACGCCTCGCGTCCGCCATTATATCTTTTTCTATTCCGCCTGCCCCTCCATATATTCCATAAGCTCCGTCATAGTCATGAATCCGCAGCCTTTGTCAACGCAGTACTGTACGAGCTTGTTAAAGAGCTTAGAGTCGGTCTGGGGGGCGCAGCCGCTCAGTATGTGCGTGTTGCGTTTTACCGTGTCGTAAGGCTTATCCTTATATAGTGTGTGCGCCCGGAATACTATTATTGCGCCTTTCTCGCACGCTTTGTCTACCAGTTTCTCTAATTTCTTAAGGGAGCTGTTCGTCCGCATATCCGCGCTTATACACGCTATTTTATACGGGTCTCCCGAAACGTTAACGAAATCCGTCCGGTAATACGCGAGCCTCGCCTGTTTGTAATACGGCTTTATCGCCTCTATCACCTTTTTATTGTAAGAGCCGTAAGGGTAGGCCATTATCTCGGGAACCGCAAACCCCTGCGCGGTAAACGATTCGCCGACCGCCTCGCAGTCTTCCTTTATCTTCTTTCCGGAAAGGCGCGTAAGGTTGTTATGCCTGCGCGTATGAGCCCCGAATACCCAGCCGTATTCAGCCATTTCCTTTATCTGCTCCCAGTTAAGCTTGCCCGCTGTTTCAGCGTCCGTAAACTTCGTTATTATATACGACGTGCCTTTTATATCATATTCCTTTAGTATAGGATAGGCGAGCAGGTAGTCGGAAAGCGGCCCGTCGTCGAACGTAAATATTATAACAGCTTTGCCCGGGACGGGTGTTTCGATAGCCAGCGGCGAAGGCTCAGGGCCGGAAGACGGCAAAGGAACAGGGCCGGGAGATTCGAATGGCGTTTCAGTTGGCTGCGCAGTCGGGCTTATCTGCGAAGCCTGTATTGACGGGCTGCTTATTGCCGCGGCCTGCGGGAATGCCTTCTCTTTCGGGGCCGGAGCGGCTGCGCTCGAAGCAAGCGACGCTGCCAGCAGCGCCGCGAAGAGGATAAAAACTGTTTTTTTCATCATACCGTATTCCCCCGTTACGGTATATGTATAGTAGGGGTTACGGCAGATTATGATAAAATAAAAAACCTCCGCTGAAGCTCAGGCTCTGCGGAGGACTTTTTGATGAAGTAGAATTATAAATTTCAACTTGGTGACGTACTTAATGGTGATTATAACCTACTTTTTATTTCTCTGTTTATTAACAAGCAAACGCCCTCTAAGTTTTTAAGCACATCAATATTCGTAAACCTTATTACTCTAATTCCAAGGCTTTCAAAATATCTTGTTCTTTCTTTATCACACCTCATTCTTTCCTTTTCAAAATGCTGTCCTCCGTCCAATTCAATAACAAGCTTTACCTTATCACAATAAAAATCAGCAATATATGGGCCTATTATCTCCTGGCGTCGAAAACGTATCGGATAATTAGCGAGGAAATCATACCATAGATGTTTTTCTTCTTTTGTCGCATTTTTTCGCAAGTTTCGCGCTATTGTGATTAAGCCTTTTTTTCTTGGAAGATGCATATTTTTCCACCCTTCCGTCGCTTCGCGCCACCTCCCCTTAAGTGGAGGCTATATCTATTATCCGGTTTTATGATTTAATAACAACTGTCATATTGATTTGCTTTCATTATATTGAAGGCTTCCCCGGAGGGAAGCTGACGCCCTTGGCGGCTGAAGGGTGGATGATCCGAGATTTCTGTATATGTTATCAACTTTTATGTTTTTGCAGCCCACCCTTCCGTCGCTTCGCGCCACCTCCCCTTAAGTGGAGGCTATATCTATTATCCGGTTTTATGATTTAATAACAACTGTCATATTGATTTGCTTTCATTATATTGAAGGCTTCCCCGGAGGGAAGCTGACGCCCTTGGCGGCTGAAGGGTGGATGATCCGAGATTTCTGTATATGTTATCAACTTTTATGTTTTTGCAGCCCACCCTTCCGTCGCTTCGCGCCACCTCCCCTTAAGTGGAGGCTATATCTATTATCCGGTTTTATGATTTAATAACAACTGTCATATTGATTTGCTTTCATTATATTGAAGGCTTCCCCGGAGGGAAGCTGACGCCCTTGGCGGCTGAAGGTGGTGCCTTCCCGTTAATTAATTATCTCCGGCTCGGTCACATTCTCGTCGTCCGACAGCTTAACGCTCTTCATCACCTGGGCTTTAAGCGGCCTGTCGGAAAGGTCGGCTTCTGCCGAGGCTATCTCGTCTACCGTCTCCATGCCGGAGACGACGCGGCCGAACGCGGCGTACTGCCCGTCGAGATAAGGCGCGGCTGCGTGCATTATGAAAAACTGCGACCCAGCCGAATCAGGCTGCCCCGAGCGCGCCATGGATATTATTCCCCTTTCGTGCTTTAAGGGATTCTTTACACCGTTGCCGCTGAATTCGCCCTTTATGGAATAACCGGGGCCCCCGGCGCCGCTGCCTTTGGGGCAGCCGCCCTGTATCATGAACCCGCTTATCACCCTGTGAAACATAAGGCCGTCATAAAACCCCTTTGAAACAAGGCTCTTAAAATTAGCGGCGGTGTTGGGCGCGTTTTCGGGCAGCAGTTCTATCTCTATCTTCTTTCCGTTTTCCATCTCTATAGTTACCATTCCGTTCTCCTTTTCGTTTAGTTATAGTGATTATATCTTAAAAAAATAAGCCCATGCAGAGCTTAATAAAATATCTGTTTAATCCCGCTTATTGTCTTTATCAAGATAAACAAGAGTTACCTTGCCACTTACCTTCTCTTCGCGTACGGGTTCATATCCAAGGCTGCCGTACAGATACAGGTTCCTTTTGCTGAGCGACCCGGTGAACAGAGAAAACTTATCGCACCCGGAATAATATTCTTCGATGCTTCTCATCAGCTCTTTGCCTATTCCTTTGTTCTGATGCTCCGGATTGACTATCACCCTGCCGATATAGCAAACGCCATCTTTCTCATAGGCCCTTATTGAACCGACTATTTTTCCGTCAATAACTTTTTTCAGTATGGTCTGCCCTTCAAAGTCCTGCCCTATCTCCTCAAGAGTCTGGGTCAGCGGCGGTATCTGATCATCGTCATAGATCTCCGCCTCGCTTTGGTAAGCCGATTTCTGCAATTCCAATATTTCCGCGAGGTCTTCGCGCAGCGCTTTCGTTATCATAACTCTCCTAAAATCTGCCTCCGGTTTTTGTATATAATAACATAATACTATAGTGATCTCTATATAAAAACAGCAAAAAAAGAAGTTTTTTAAGCGTCTGTCACAGATATATCGATTGCAGCCACGGTAAAAGCCGCAGCCGGTTTATGATAACGCCTTATTTTCCTGCTTTTCGCGTTTCCTGTTCTTATCCCTGTACATCAGCGAGTCTATGTCTTTAAAGAAGTCGTCGATCTTCTCTCCCGATTTCACGTTAAAAACGCGGTATCCGTAAGACAGGCTCAGTTTATACGGCTTTATACCCGCTTTGTTGAACGCGGCGATATTGCGCTCTATCCTCTTTTTCGCATCCTTAAGTATATCCGAAGACTCAATGTTAAGTATTACGATAAACTCGTCTCCCCCGATCCTTGCCACAAAATCGTTCTCCCTTATAGAGTGCCTTATTATATCAACGGTATCTTTGAGCGCTTCGTCGCCGGCGTCGTGCCCCAGCTCGTCGTTTATCTGCTTTAAATTATCGAGATCGAACATTATTGCGGAGAACGGTGATCCAGCAGCGCCGTTCTTAAGCCTTGATTCCTTATACTCCTCGAGACGACGGCGGTTATATGCGCCCGTAAGATAGTCTGTGTTAAGGCTTTTGTTCTGAATATTCAGGTAAAATATAAGTACGGAGATCGCCATGCCGATCCAGTTATATGAAACGCCGTACACGAACGTCTGCAGCAGTATGCCGATAACGGGAGGCACGAAAAGAAACAACAAAGAATAGAAAACCCTTTTCTGTAAGACGCGCTTGTTTTTAAGCACAAGTAAAACAGAATACGATATCAGCAGGAAGATCAATATGGAGTATATAAAGATAAGAGGCCCTCTGGAATATACGTTGTGAGCATCAATGATAAAAAACCATCCCGTATATATGCTTATTATTGAGAGAACGGCGTTTATGGCAAACAGCGCAAACAGCGCCCTCTTCACTCTCCTCATCCTCATTTCGTCGTGGTATACCTGGAAGTCGACATTAAGCAGCCAGAGCATAGGCGCGGCCGGGGCTGTTACATAATACAGACAGGTGAACCCGGTGTTGAACGCTGTAAAAACAGTTCCCTCAAGGCCGTTGAAAGCCCAGCCTAAGAGATCCACGATTATGATGAAAATATTAAATATAACTATTTCCAGAAAAAGCTTGCGTTCCGGAAACAGCTTGTCTGAACGATTGTGCGAATTGATATATACGAATATAAGTATAATAAGCGATATAATGCTGGAATCCAGGGTCTTCAGCGTTATTACATTCTCCATTGAATCTCCCCCGGATGATTTATTTCTCTATTAATAATAAACACAATTACGAAAAATGCAACACGCAGCGGAAAAGTTTACGTTCGCCGGTCATGAGAGTTCGGGCATACTAAAACTCCGCGGCATCCGCTCGAATAATGTAAACGTTAAATATAGACGATTATCCCAATTTTTTCGACAAATACTTCTTTTTGTTTTATAATTGTGATAATATATAGATGCCATATTCTCAATTAGCGGTAAAACAGGCAGCATCCCTGCAGAATATCTAATATTTATGAGGAGGAATGGATACATGGACCTACATGATGAAAACACTAATGTAGCCGCGGCGGGGCCGCAATTGCCGGCGGAGAAGCAGGCTCCGGTCAAAACGCCTATGGCCCGCAGGAAAAAGCTGATACTCATCATATCGGCATGCGCTGTGGCCGTAATAGCCGCAGCCGTAGCTCTTACGCTTATACTCGTCGAAGCGGCGAATTCGGCAAAGTATGAACAGGCTGTTGCATTGATGGATTCCAACGATCTTCTGGGGGCCAAAGATGAGTTCCTTACGGTCGGCGGATATAAGGATTCTTCCGAAAAAGCGAAGGAATGCCAGAACAGATTTGATTTTAATTCTGCTGACGCGCTGCTGCGGTCGGAAGACTACGCTGGCGCCCGGGATATCTTCGCGGCTTTGGGCGATTATAGCAACGCTCCTGTTAAACTGAATGAATGCGATTACAATATTGCGGCTGCCCTTCTTAAAGACGGCGAGCCGGAAAAGGCAAAAGCCGCATTCCTGGCGCTGGGCAATTATTCCGATTCGGCAAAGCAGGCGCTGCAGTGCCAGAATGAGATAGATTATTTAGCGGCAACGGATGATCTGTCGAAGGGGGAATACCTGCATGCGTTTACAGTTTTCACCCGCATAAAAGATTACAGGGATTCGAAATACCAGGCCGGAGTGTGTACGCGCAATATCGATTATGATAAGGCAGTACAGCTGCTGGCTGACGGTAAATTTTACGATGCGTATTCCGAGTTTAAAGCGCTGGGTTCCTTCAAGGATTCTGTGGCAAAAATGGATGAATGTATCCAGGAAAATCCTTTGCCCGGCGAGATCTACCGGAATCCGGACTTTGCTAAAAAGGCGAGCGGGTTTATGTTAAAATCGTTAAAAGACGAGTATATCAGGTGCATCAGGATATACAAGGAAAATACGCTTGTTTCGACGATCTTCGTATCAAACGGTAAAAAGATATCTATAAAGCTGCCCGCCGGTACTTATTCTATAAGATACGCCATAGGGGTAAACTGGTTCGGGCCTGAAGGATTGTTCGGCGACGACGGTTTTTACTGCGAACTTCTTGATAAGAACGGCAAGAACACTTTTAAGTTTTCAAGCAGCAGGGGCTGGTGGTTTGACTTGCGGGATGTATATACTATAAGCGCTGCGGATGCAACCATACTTGACCGTTCGAGCTTCTGATCCATAAGCAGTTACTTTTAGATATCGCACATAGTTTGCGCGCAGCCCTCCGGCTGCGCGCTTTTATATCTCAGGAAAATTTTTCGGTTTTACGGCGCCATCGATCCTACCTTTATATTGTTTTTCGACAAATACTTCTTTTTATTACAAGTATGTGTTAATATAAATACGCTCAAATTTAAATGATAGTACATCATCAGTGTAATCCGGCGGCGATATTGGCTGTGAGGAGGCATGAATGTATTTACAGAAATCCGACACGCAAGTTTATATTGCGGACATACCCCGTAAAAAGCCCTTGCCCCGCGGAAAGAAATTTATGATAATAACCGCCGTTGCCGTGCTGGCCGTTACGATCGGTTTTACTGTGTTTTCTATTGAAAAGATATTCTCCTTGAAATACGAGCATGCCGTTTCGCTTATGGATTCGAATAACTATCTTGACGCCAGGGCCGAGTTTTTAAGATTCAGCGGATACAGGGATTCATCCGCCAAAGCGCGTGAATGCCAGAACATGTATGATTTCCACACCGCCGATGCGATGCTTAAATCGGGAGATTATCTGTCCGCAAGAAAGATATTCGCCTCCCTGGAAGATTTCAGCGGTGCTCCGGAAAAAGTGCGCGAATGCGATTATGACGCTGCAACAGATATGATGGAAGCGGGGAAAACGGAATCCGCGAAGGAGGCGTTCATCGCACTGGGGGATTTTTTGGACTCGGAGGAAAAGTTAAAGCAGTGCCAGACCGAACTCGACTATATAGCAGCGGTAGGGCTGTTCAACAAGCAGGACTACCCCGGCGCGCTTGACGCTTTCGTTTCTCTTAAGGGGTATAAAGACTCCGACAGCAGGGCTTTTGAGTGCAACAATCACATTAATTACGCAAAAGCCGAAAAGGCTTTCAGCGAAGGAAACTTCTATACCGCGTATATCGGTTTCTTAAATCTTGGATATTTCTCAGATTCCGCAGACCGCGCCGCCGCATGCATACAGCCTGATCCTAAGTCAGGAGAGACCTACCGCAATCGTAACTATTCCAAAAAAACATGCCCTCTCACATTTAAAACACCCAAAAGCGGATATTCAATGTATATAAAGATATATTATGGCAGTAATCTTATATCTTCAGTGTTTATCGCGTCGGGTAAAAAGGTGACCGTTAAATTGCCCGCAGGCACTTATATTATAAAGGGCGCAGCCGGGGAAAACTGGTTCGGGCCGAACGAGGCGTTCGGTGACGATGCGTATTACGGGATCGTTTATAAGAAATATACGATGAAACGCGGCTGGGTATATTCTATCACCTTTGGGGCCGGAAAAGGAGCTTCGGAGAGTACCGAGATAGAGCGCTCAGATTTCTAGAAAACAGGACGCTTATCTTTGGATGCG
The DNA here is from genome assembly GCA_964547655.1 of uncultured Christensenellaceae bacterium. GTDB lineage: Bacteria > Bacillota > Clostridia > Christensenellales > SZUA-584 > DTFZ01. The sequence continues at coordinate 4,213 of CAZJOS010000064.1, read as the reverse complement.
CGGGTCGATTAAGCGCTTTCAAACAGACTGTGTCTTTATTATATCTGTATATGTTTAAAGGAGGCTATAACCGCCTCCTTCTTCATATTAGATGCGTTATGTTATCTTACTTAAAACAATGGGCCCCGAAGGGCCCCAAAAGGGTATTATTTTCGCCCCAAAAAGCTATAAGCTTTTTAGGAATCCCATATAAAGGCCGGCGCGGGGTGCACCGGCCTTTTGCGGTTTTAAGTTATTCCGTCGGCGGTTCTGAGGGCGGCGGTTCAGAAGGCGAATCCGACGGATCAGGCGGCTCGGACGGGTCAGGCAGAAGCTCCGGCAATTTTATCGAACCCGGGCTGCCTGTTTCACGATGGTCGCCGCAGTAATACGCTGTTATCGCGAAATAGAATCTTTCACCGCGGATGCCGCCCCAATGTTCAATAAGGTCCTCAACGCTTATGCTCCAGTAGGTATTTTCTGTGGCTTTCATATAATCCTGCTCACCATAACTAGGGGTATTATCCGTGCGCGAGCCTACGACTTTATAACAATCAAGCCGGCCGTCGCTTATCGCATCCCAAGAGAAGTTTACCCTGGTCTTATCATCGCTCAGCCACACGTTTATATCAGTTGCCGGATATGGTTCTGGCGGTGTACCGGGCATAGTGAATGAAATCACGTTGCCCGCTTTCTTCACGCCTTCTTTATTATAAAGCACGGTGATAGAGAACCAGCATGTTTCGCCGGGCGAGAATCCGTTAAGATCGTGTACGCATATGTCGCGGCTGTTATCGTCATATTCGGTTATATAATCGTAGTAGTGGCAGCCGGTTTCTTTGTACACCGGAGTTGAATCACTGAACGAGTACATGACCTTATAACCTGCAAACCTCTCGTCGGTTATCTTCGTCCAGCTAAGATGCACCGTATTGTCATCAATGCTCCCGCTTATCTTTGATGAAGCATAGTCATCCGACGGCGGCGCCTCCGATTTAGGCGGCACCTTCAGCCTTACGGCGTTGGCGGCTATTGTAGAACCGTCGTTATACAGGTACGTTATGCTGAAGTAGTAGTACGTGTTGGCCTCAAGCCCCCCGTAGCCCGCGTAAACAGAGAAGCTCGTCGTTTCCCTGTTCGTTATATACTTTAGGTATCCGTCGTCAGGGTAGCTCGGATTCGGGTTAGTCTTTGATGCGACTACCTTATACCCCGATAAGTTCTCAGCGGTCTCCTTGCTCCACGAGAGCACCACCTTTTCGCCCGATATGCGGCCCGTCATTGTATGAGGCGCCAGCTGACCGTCCGACGGTTCTGGCGCGGGCGTCTGCGTCGGCGTAGGCGAAGGAGCGATCTCTCCCGGCATCGTCGCCATTACGGCGTTGCTGCACTTTACCGTATCGCCGTATTTCGCGTACAGCGCGAAATACTTCGTTACGCCAGGGTCGAGCGCTACGCTTGCGGAGAGCGTCTGCTCGCCGTAAGTGTAGAACGAAACCGTCTTTATTATGGGAGCGTCTCCCGATTTCACCTCGTCTTCGGTATCGCCCGCGGCTATTGAGTACCTCACCTTTCCGGCGTATCCCATCGCGTCAAAATCTATAGCGTCCCACGAGAGGTTTATCTTATCGGTAACGCTTGCCGAAAGCTCGGGAGCAAAGTAGTTATCGTTATCGATGCAGTTTATAACTTGCTCGACATTTTTGTCGGTTACATCGACGCCGTTCGCAAGTTGCGAGAGTTTAAGCAGCCCTGCGGAAACTTTCAGCTGGTTAGCCTGCTGCATATCGTCAAGATCGCCCGAAACGAGCAGCAGGTCTATCATATCTCCGAAATCGGCCTCGAGCCGGGCCTGCAGGTCGCCCAGCGAGCTTTGCACCATCGTCCCGTCGGCGGCAAAGCAGCCTATGAGTACATATCTCTGGCCGGCGTCTAAATACCCCGCGTCTTTTATCGCGGACAGTATCTTGCCAATGGCGTCGGTCACGTTATCGCCTTTTACATCGAGTTTATCCACTATCTCCTGCGCATCCGCGTTCTGGCTGACCACGCTCGTTACGCTGCCTTCGGCGTCTACGTGCACGCAGATGCTTGGGTTTACGTCAATAGTGTAATATGCCACTGTGTTAGGAAACAGCATCGGGCTCAGTAACAACGAGACGACCAATATGCCTATTAGCAATACGGCAGCAGTAGGAATAGCTATCAGTACGGCCTTCTTTAACTTCGAAGGCCCCTGCTGCTCGTGCGCTATCCACTGTTCTTCTTTGCAGCGCCCTTTAGTGATCCTTACCACCTCTTCGTCGATGTTCATATCCTTTATCTCCATTTCGTTTAAGTATTTGTCGATATCAAACATACAGCTCACCCTCCAATTCAGCCTTGAGCTTTTTTTTCGCTGCGGCTATGCGCGACTTTACCGTACCTTCGGGGACGCTTGTCGCCTTCGCTATCTCCGAATACCTCATGTGCTGGTAGTAGAACATAACGACAGGGCATTTGAGCCTGTCTGGCAGCTTGTCTATCTTTGTGATAAGCAGCGCCTGTATGTGCTTGCGCTCGAATAGCTCTTCGGGCGATTCGCCGCCTGCGGCGTTTGTCAGCACATAGTCTTTGGCGCTCGTTGATTCGAAGCCTTCCACGATATGCCTTTGCGCGCGTGCCACCCGCTTCATGTTGTCGCGGTATTGGTTTATGCATATCTTATAGAGCCACGGCCGGAAGTTGCCGTTCTTATATTTCGGCGCGTTCCTTACCGCTTTTACCCAAGTCTGCTGGAACAGGTCTTCCGCGTCGGGCCGGTTCCATGTCAGCCGGAAGCAAAAGTTAAACAGTTCGTTTTTATAGATCTCAACGAGAGTGCTCATCGCTTCTGAATCTCCTTCGATAAATAGTGTGATTACATCATCCGCAACGTTCACAACGCTTCTCCTTTCACATTTATAACGACTCTTGTATAAAAAAGTTCATATATTAACAAATTATTTTTATATATGGTTTATTACGACAGCCGATATGTAAAAACATAGCCATTAAATTATCGTTTAGTAAATAAAAAAAATGGCTATATGCATATATAACCATCAAAAAAGTGAGATAAACACAAGGTTGGAACTAAAAACATTTCAACCGCGCCCCGAAGGGGCCGGATACTTAATACCTGTTCCCTTATTATATAAACGTGTGATAAATAAAAAGGTTCACATCAAAAACGCCGTAATGCGTTACCGCATCACGGCGCTTTTAACCCTCGGCTTTTAAGCTGTCTCAAACCTTTCCGCAACATCCTGCTTACTGAGTCTTACCCACTTCTTATCCGAATACTCGAACACTTCACAGTTATCAAGCTTGTCCAGATTCGCGCCGTAATTGGGAACGCCGATAGATATAAAACCTTCCTCGAATTGTATTACTTCGTCATGGTTTAAATCGGAATCAAAGGCGCGCCCGGAATGGCCCTGTACCTGTGCGAATAAAAACTCATTCGGTTTCTTTATAGCCTCGCAGATATGCTCTATTCCCTTTTCGCTTATCTTTGCGCTTAAGGGAGTGGATACTATCTGGGGGCATATGACTTTATCTATACATGCAACGTCTTCATTCAGTGTACCGCTCCAGAAGACCAGCCCTTTTTGAAAATAAATACCTCTCTCCAGCAGGCGCGTCTTGGTCTCCACCATCACGCTTCGTTTAATAATGAACTTCGAAATATGATTAGGCTTTTTCTTCACTATAAAACTTCCGCTGCTGTCGTAAATCTGGTTTTCCGTTAATAGCATTTCTTCTCCTTTCGCTGCGCCCGGCCGCCGCCCGATATCATATGTATACACACCCCGGTTTGATTGGACGCGTAAAAAACATCCCCAATTAGTGTGCTTGTTTGTAATTACCGCTGCCCTTTTAACAGCCCTGTTGCCTAAGGGACCTTTGCTTATATGATCTGAATATGTTGGTTTGAATAAAGTGTAAATGTAGTCTGAATATTAAACAACCTTGTGTCCTCTCTTTATTGCACTTAGAAATTTATACAGGCTTTTTCTTTTCGGCCTCGGTTAATCTATGCCGGCAAACCTGTTAACTCCATTATTTATTAGATTATAACACATGCTCTATATGTTTGCAAATCTCAACTCATTTTTTGCTGATGTGAGATGAATCGGCGGCCTACCGGATGCAGGGAAAAATGCCTGCCATAATCTCCTCAATATATTCATTAACTACAGGCAGGGCAAGA
>CAZJOS010000063.1:0-11982 GCA_964547655.1 uncultured Christensenellaceae bacterium | reverse complement strand
CTCGGCCATATTAAATACTGTAATATACAAGTTTCAATGAATTGCACGTATGAAGGGCTTAAAGGCATACTGAAAGAATTCGTCAACAGCGAATATATTATCAAGGTAACACAATTAACGGCCTTAAATGCGCCTGAACTCGGCGGAACCGACACGGCATCCGGAGAAGGCGAAACAGACGAAGGTTCATTCGCGGACAACTTTGAAACGCCGATAACCGAGACCGATGATAATTTGCTTAGTATAGGCATGACCATTGAAATCTATAATACCGGAGACGAGATACCGCCTGACAGACCATATGATTTTACAGACGGCGCCGTGCAGTACGGAGGAGACATATTCCATTAAGCCGTAAATGAAAACATCATATTTTCATAAAAAGCCGCTTGCGGCTTTTTATATTATTCTCTTTCATATAACGTGCAAAGCGAAACAGCCAATTTTTTCAGATCGCTCCTTAGTTCCTGAGGTGAAAGAACTTCGGCTTTATCGCCGAAAATAGTCAGCCATGACAGAAAGCCGGGGCTTACGCGAACGTTAGCCGATATTGTAAACCATCCGTCTTTAATACTGGAAACATTAACGTCAAGCCCGAAACGGTCGTACACTGCCGTTGACAGTTCGTCCTGAAACCTGATACGGACATTCTGCAATTTTCCGCCAAACATGCTGAAAACGCTTCGATGATATTCATCAAAGTCTATGTAGTTTTTGTATTCCGAAACTTCATCAATCTTTCTTATGTTTTCTTCCGATATTTCGACTTTCGTCATTCTGTCTACCCTGAAATGCGAGAGGTTATCATATTTATCTATATTACAGACAAGATAATATGCATCTTCAGACCACATCAGCGTATACGGGCTTGCAGAATATCTTCTTCCTTCTTTCCGGAGCTGCAGCGATTTATCGGGCATATATTCGAAGTAAAGGAACGATATTTTTTTATACGACCCCAGCGCCCGTACTATTTTGTCGATATTATAATATATCTCCTCGTTCTTAGTTTTAAGCGTCCTCGCGAGTTCAAGCCTTTCGCGGAACATAGCCGACTGAAACTGGCTGAACTGGCTTCCGAGTTTTTTTATCAATTCTACCGATTTCTTTTGTGTTATGAACTTTGCTGCCGAAACGGCACTGGCGCATATCTGCGCCTCCGCTATTTCCATAGTTCTTTCGCCTAAAAAATATGCCGTGCCGTTATCTGATGTTTTAACTATATCATACCCAAGGTCGCGCAGCAGGCTTATATCGGAATATATCGCTTTTCGTTCCGCCTCTACCCCATTTCTCTTAAGAAACTCAATTATTCCAATCATTTTTTTAGGATTCTGCTCGTCTGTATATTTTTTAAAATACTCTAACAAAAGCAAAATCTTTGCTCTTTTCGGAAATTCCGGCATTAAACGACCTCCAAATATATGTCGAGTTGATTATACCATATTTTAATAAAATTTAGCAAATATGAAGTATCAAAGATTGATAAGTATATAAATGTTTTGTACGAATAGTATCCGTTTGATATAATACTTAAGGAGGTCAATTATGATAATTGGAATGTCGACAGCTTGTTTTTTCCCCGGGCTGTATACGGAAGACGCGGTCAATTCGATAGGAAAAATGCAAATAAAAAATGTTGAGGTGTTTTTATGCTGCATGTCGGAATACCAAATTTCTTTTATTAAGGAGCTTAATAAGCGTTTAAGAGACAACGGCATGAGCGCTTACTCGGTGCATGCGCTCTCACTTCAGTTTGAACCCCAGCTGTTCTCAGATCATTTAAGGGCAAGGCAGGACGCTGAGGATATATTCTGCCGGGTTGTTGACGCCGCAGCTGAACTCGGCGCGCAATCGTATACTTTTCACGGCCCTTCCAACGTTAAACATGCAAAAAAGTATACCCTCAATTATCAAAAAATTGCACGCATCGCCGGGGCTCTTGCCGATAAGGCTATAAAAAATGGCGTAAAACTCGCATGGGAAAACGTACATTGGTGCTGGTACGCCACGCCTGAATTCGCTTCCGAATTACTAAACATGCCTGAAACTGGGAGTTTATATTTTACTCTTGACTTAAAGCAGGCAGCCCAGGCCGGGCATGACCCCGTTGATTATATAAAACATACGAACGGAAAGCTTGTTAATATTCATATCTGTGATTACTCTGTAAGCGAAGAGAGAGGCATATACCCTGTACTTCCGTTTAAAGGCCTTATTGATTTCAAAAAAATCAAAACCGCTCTTGCAAGCTCAGGCTATGATAACGCGCTTATTTACGAAGTCTACAGCAGTAACTATTTAGATTTTAATGAGCTTAAAGATAATTATGATAATGTGAAAGCTTTTTTCTCCGCATAATAAAAGACGCGCCCTGCGAATGCAAGGCGCTCTTCAAATAGCGCTCTAAAAAATCCGAATGTCTCCTTAGTATTATATCAACCAAAACTTTCTTTTTTCGCTTTAGGCAGGGCTTTTTGTTTACCCTCTTTTTCTCCCAGAATAAGCATAGGCACCTTTGAGTTCTTTACGGTGTCTCTTGTTATGACACATTTCTTAACGTCCATTCTGGAGGGTATCTCGTACATAATGTCGAGCATAATGCCTTCCATTATGGCTCTGAGGCCCCTGGCTCCCGTCTTACGCTCTAACGCGAGCTTTGCTATCTCGCTTAGCGCATCCGGTTCAAATTCAAGCTGTACGCCGTCCATCTCAAGCAGCTTGGTAAACTGTTTTACCAGCGCGTTTTTTGGCTCTGTAAGGATGCTTACAAGAGCGCTTTCTTCAAGCTGATGAAGTGTTACTATAATAGGAACGCGCCCTACAAACTCGGGTATAAGCCCGAACTTCAGAAGGTCTTCAGGCAATATTTTTTTATATATCTCGGCAAGATCTTTATTGAGATTTGAAACGATCTCCGCGCCGAACCCCATCATCTTATTGCCTATTCTTCTCTCTATTATCTTATCAAGCCCGCCGAACGCGCCGCCGCAGATAAACAGGATATTCGTTGTGTCTATCTGCAGGAATTCCTGATGCGGATGCTTGCGACCGCCCTGAGGCGGAACGCTTGCAACAGTGCCTTCGATAATTTTAAGAAGAGCCTGCTGAACTCCCTCGCCTGAAACGTCCCTTGTTATCGAAGGGTTATCGCCCTTTCTCGCTATCTTATCGATCTCGTCGATATAGATTATTCCTCTCTGCGCGCGTTCTATATCGTAATCCGCAGCCTGTATCAGTTTCAATAGTATATTCTCTACGTCTTCACCAACGTAACCCGCTTCGGTCAAAGACGTTGCGTCAGCCATCGCAAAGGGCACGTTCAATATCTTTGCAAGCGTTTGAGCCAGCAGCGTTTTACCGCAGCCGGTCGGCCCCAGCATTACTATATTGCTTTTCTGAAGCTCGACGTCATCCTGCTTTACGTCTGAATTGATACGCTTATAATGGTTATATACCGCAACGGCAAGGTTTTTCTTTGCATAATTCTGTCCAATAACATATTCATCCAAAGAAGTTACTATCTCTGAAGGCTTTGGTATCTCCCCCATGTCAAACGTTACTGCATCCTGATAGTCCTCTTCGATTATCTCTTTACATAGCTCTATGCACTCGTTGCAGATATAAACTCCAGGCCCCGCGACAAGACGCCTTACCTGTTCCTGCGCCTTTCCGCAGAACGAACATTTTAATTGTTTTTGATCATCATAGTTAGCCATTTATTCACCTCATCTATTTGTGCTTTGGCTGAATGATTTCGTCAATAATCCCATATTCAAGCGCCTGCTCCGCGCTTAAAAAATTATCTCTTTCGGTATCAGCCTCTATCTTTTCAATAGGCTGCCCGGTTCTTTCCGCCAATATCCTGTTCATCTTCTTTTTTATGCTGACTATATGCTCAGCATGTATTGCTATATCCGTAGCCGGTCCCTGAGTCCCCCCTGACGGCTGGTGTATCATTACCTCGCTGTTCGGAAGCGCTTTGCGCTTACCCTTTGCTCCGGCGGCAAGCAGGAAAGCTCCCATTGAAGCGGCTATTCCTATGCATATCGTGGAAACGTCGCATTTTACGTGCTGCATCGTGTCATATATTGCCATTCCCGCCGTTACCGAACCTCCGGGGCTGTTTATATAAAGAAATATATCTTTATCAGGGTCTTCAGCTTCAAGAAATATCATTTGAGCTACTACCAGATTAGCCATGACGTCTTCTACTTCTCCGCTTACAAATACTATCCTGTCTTTCAGTAAACGGGAATATATATCATAGCTCCGTTCGCCTTTACTGGTCTGCTCTATTACATATGGCACCAACGTCATATCAAATCCCTCCGTACTATATAATATATTATTCTATTTGGCCTTAGTGTTTTCCTTCTCCGCATTTTTCTTTTTGTCTTTTTTAACTGAAGAATTTAAAACCGCGTTCTCAACAAGGAAATTAACCGTATTGTCATATGCCAGGTCTTCTTTTATATACTCCAGTTCTTCTTCACTAATGGCCTTTTTATATTCTTCAAGTTCTTTCTTAGCGGACTCTGCACGTTTTTTAAGCTCCGCCTCAATCTGCTCTTCGGAAGCATCGATCCCTTCCGCTTTCTTTACGGCTTCAACTGTAAGCTGTGCCCTTACCGTTTTTTCTGCCGGTTCCCTGTATTCTTTTCTCAGCTGTTCTATGCTGCCGCCTACCATTTTAAGATAATCTTCGAGTTTGATGCCCTGATACATCAGGCTGTATTCCGCTTGCCTGATATTGTTGTCTATCTGGCTCTCTATCATGCACTCAGGCAGATCTATCTTCGTGTTCCTTATTACTTCTTCTATAACGTTGTTCTGGGTATGCACTTTTGCGTGCTCTTCTTCATGTTCGGTAATACGCTTTCTTATATCGTTTTTATATTCTTCGAATGTATCGAACTCCGATACGTCCTGAGCGAAATCGTCGTCGAGCACCGGCATTTCCTTTTCTTTTACATCGTTGAGCTTAATATGGAACACAGCGTCTTTGCCGGCCAGATTTTTTGCGCGGTAATCATCGGGGAATTTTACGCTGATATCTTTTTCTTCCCCCTTTTTCATGCCTTTTATCTGTTCTTCGAAGCCCGGTATAAAACCGCCGGAACCTATTTCTATTACCTGGTTCTCAGCGGTGCCGCCTTCAAAAACTTCACCGTCGATACTTCCAGTGTAGTCTATTACGGCTTTATCGTTTTCTCTTACATCCCTGTCGACGTCAACCCACCTGGCGTTTCGCTCTGCTACGCGTTTTATTTCCTCGTCAATATTTTTTTCATCGACATGAGCTTCTTCTTTTTCAGCTTTTACGCCTTTGTACTGCCCTAAGGTCACTTCAGGCTTAACAAAGAATTCGGCGGTATATGTCACTCCCTCGCTTTTACCTATATTGATTATATCCACTTCCGGTTTTGAAACGGGAAACAAGCCTAATTCATCTATCGTCTTCGAATAACTTTCAGGAAACACTAATTCAAACGCATCTTCAAAGAATACGCTTTCTCCGTAATATTTTTCTATTACCGGCTTAGGAGCTTTGCCTTTCCTGAACCCTTGTACGTTAAACTTCCCTTTTGTCTTTATATAAGCCTTTTGCAGCCCTTCCGCAAAAGTTTCCGGCGAAACAGAAACCTCTATCTTTATTTTATTAGGTCCCACGCTTTCTTGCTTTGCCAATCCGATGATCCTCCTCACATGCTGCAGGATAAATACTGCTAAAAACTTAAGCCGCTCTGCAACATTCTCCCTGCCTTATATTACCCCAACCTCTAATTAACTAAACGGCGTTTAAATAAGCCTTTTATAAAACGCCGGACAATATATTAACATATATAAATATTCAATGCAATGACGCTTGTTAAAAGTTTTTCTTTTATTAACACCGCTTTCATATAATTATTAATAAACTGCCTGTTAAATAATAAACAAATTTAAGCAATTATGTGTCAACATTTTATTGTTGCATATATATTCATTTTACTGTATATTTATAAATAATGTATGAGGCTTCATACACAATGGCCTTTGATCGTGACAACGGAGGTTGCTTATATGAAGAAATTAAAAGTATTGCTTGCGTATTCAGGCGGTCTTGATACGTCGGTAATAATACCGTGGCTCAAAGAAAACTATGACTGCGAGGTCATATGTATGGCCGCCGACTTAGGGCAGGGAGAAGAGCTTTCCTCCCTTAACGAAAAAGCAATAAAAACCGGCGCCGCTAAACTATATATAGAAGACTTGAGGGAGGAATTAGTTAAGGATTTTATATACCCAACGCTTAAGGCCGGGGCGGTATACGAAGAAAGATACCTTTTAGGCACGTCGATGGCGCGACCTTTAATAGCGAAAAGGCTTGTAGATATAGCAAAGATCGAAGGGTGCGACGCCATATGCCACGGCTGCACGGGCAAAGGGAACGACCAGGTCCGTTTTGAACTGACCATAAAAGCTCTCGCGCCCGAAATGAAGATAATAGCGCCATGGAGGGTATGGGATATAAAGTCGCGCGAAGACGAAATAAAATATCTTGAAGAACGCGGAATTCCTTTGCCCATATCTAAAAAGCGCCCATACAGCGTTGATCGGAACCTCTGGCATATAAGCCACGAAGGAGCCGACCTTGAAGACCCCTGGAACGAGCCGCAAAACGATCTTTATACGATATGCAAGTCTCCCGAAGACGCGCCTGATAAGCCGGCATACCTGACTCTCGATTTTGATAAAGGAACGCCTGTCGCGGTTTACGGCAAGAAGCTCTCCCCTGTCGAAATAATAGAAACGCTCAATAATGTGGGAGCGGAAAACGGAGTGGGCCTTAATGACATGGTGGAAAACAGGCTTGTCGGCATGAAATCGAGAGGCGTATATGAAACGCCGGGCGGAACTATTCTCTATGAAGCTCACCGCGCCCTTGAAAGCATTACGCTCGACAGGGATACGCTGCATTATAAACAGGGTGTTGCGCTAAAATTCGCTGAAATGGTATACTATGGGCAATGGTATACTCCTCTGCGCGAAGCTTTGTCAGCATTCGTCGATTCCACGCAGCAAAACGTAACTGGGACTGTCCGTATAAAGCTCTATAAAGGCAGCTGCACTGCCGCGGGAGTGAAATCCCCTTATTCTTTGTACAACGAAGAATTTGCTACGTTCGGCAAAGACGGAGTCTACGATCAAAAAGACGCCGAAGGTTTCATCAACCTTTTCGGTTTGCCGCTAAAAGTAAAAGCGCTGATGGATCAAAAAAAGGATAAATAATGAGCAGTAAAAAAATGTGGAGCGGCCGCTTCTCGTCAGACACCGACGAGGTTGCGTCCGGCTTCCATTCCTCAATTTCGTTTGACAGCCGCCTTTACAGGGAAGATATACTCGGCAGCATTGCGCACGCAAGGATGCTCGGAAAAACAGGGATCCTTGATAAAAGAGACAGCGAAACGATAATATCCGGGCTCCGCAGTATACTTAAGGATATAGAAAGCGGGCTTGTCGAATTCTCCAAAAGCGATGAAGACATACACATGAATATCGAAAGGCTGCTGACGCAGCGCATCGGCGAAGCGGGCAAAAAACTGCACACCGCGCGCAGCCGCAACGACCAGATCGCTCTCGATACGCGTATGTATATAAAAAACGCCTGTATCGATGTGATCGGACTTTTAAAGTCGCTTATGTGCTCTCTTACGGAGATCGCCGAAGAGAACCTCGATACCGTAATGCCCGGGTTTACCCATCTGCAGAAGGCCCAGCCGACAACTCTCTCGCATCACTTGATGGCGTATTGCGAGATGTTTTTTCGTGACTCTATGAGATTTGGCGGCGCATTCGAGGCGTGCGACGTAATGCCGCTCGGCTCGGGGGCCCTCTGCTCAACTACTTTCCCTATAGACCGCGAGATGGTCGCCAGGGAACTCGGCTTTTCCGAAATTACAAACAACAGTATGGATGCTGTCAGCGACCGCGATTTTGTGCTCGATTTCATTTATGCATCTTCAGTATGCATGATGCACCTATCGCGTTTCTGTGAAGAAATAGTACTCTGGTCTACAGGCGAGTTCTCTTTTATCCATTTGAGCGACTCTTATTCCACCGGTTCGAGCATAATGCCGCAAAAGAAAAACCCTGATATGGCCGAACTTATACGCGGCAAAACAGGCCGCGTTTACGGAGATCTCAATACTCTTTTTGTGGTCATGAAAGGCCTGCCTTTGGCTTATAACAAAGATATGCAGGAAGACAAGGAAGCGCTGTTCGACGCGTACGACACGCTTACTGACTGCCTTATCGTATTTACGGGTATGATCCAATCCGCCGAATGGGACTGCGCTAATATGCGAAAGTGTGCCGGACTCGGGTTCACAAACGCTACCGACGCGGCGGATTATCTTGCAAGAAAAGGCCTGCCGTTCAGGGAAGCTCATGAAGTGGTTGGGAAACTCGTGCTTTACTGCGAGCAGAGCAAAAAACCGATAGAAGAACTTGAACTCAGGGAATTAAAGCGCCTCTCCCCCCTGTTTGAGGAAGACGTTTACGATTCATTGTCTCTCGACTCCTGCGTTGAAAAGCGATCCTGCTGCGGCGGGCCCAACAGAAACAGCGTCAAAAAGCATATCGCTAGAATGAAAGAATTTTTGATACAATAAAAGTGAAGCTGGAGCAACAGCCTCACTTTTGTTTTCAGCCGTTTTATCTTATCTGCCCGCTGCCCCTTATTATATATTTATATGACGTCAGTTCTTTTAAGCCCATTGGGCCTCTTGCGTGCAGCTTTTGAGTGCTTATTCCTATTTCCGCGCCGAAGCCGAACTCTTCGCCGTCTGTAAACCTTGTGGACGCGTTTATGTAAACCGCAGCCGCGTCTACCCTTTCCAGAAACTTCTCGGCATTTTCATAATCCTGCGTAACTATGGCCTCTGAATGCTTCGTTCCGTATTTGCCTATATGACTTATTGCCTCGTCTATATCTCTTACTACTTTAACCGCAAGTATATAATCGAGGAACTCGGTGTAATAATCTTCTTCCGTCGCTTCTTTGGCATCAATTATAGCGCGGGTCCTTTCGCATCCCCTGAGTTCTACGTTATCGAGCTTCTTTGCAATCATAGGCAGAAAAGCCCCGGCTATATCCTCATGCACCAGCAGTGTCTCCGCCGCGTTGCAGACCGAAGGCCTGCTCGTCTTCGCGTTCCATATTATATCCACGCCCATTTCGAGGCCGGAGCTTTTGTCGATAAATACATGGCAGTTGCCTACGCCCGTTTCAATAACGGGTATGGAAGAGTTCTTTACTACCGACTGTATGAGCCCCGCTCCCCCTCTTGGCACCAGAACGTCTATTATACCGTTAAGTCCCATCATATACTCCGCCGCCTCACGCGAGGTGTCGTCTATAAGCTGTATGGCGCCCTCGGGAAGCCCGGCGGCATACGCGGCCTGCCCGGCGGCCTTTACTATCGCTTTGTTGGAATTAACGGCGGCGCTCCCTCCTCGCAGAACAACGGCGTTCCCGGTCTTTATACACAGCCCGATTGCGTCTGAGGTGACATTAGGACGCGCTTCGCATATAATGCCCACAACTCCCAAAGGTACGCGTTTTTTCCCAATATAGAGCCCATTGGGGCGTTTAACGGTGTTTATCACTTCACCCACCGGGTCTTGGAGCGCCGCGATGCTTTCAATGCCTTTGGCCATATCTTCTATCCTGGCGTCGCTTAAAGAAAGCCTGTCTATGAGCGCGCCCGTCATGCCATTCTGCCGGGCGTTTTCCACGTCTTTTTTATTCTCAGCGAGTATATATCCGACGTTTTTCCTGAGAGCCTCCGCAACGGCGAATAAAACGCCGTTTTTCTGGGCCGTGCCCATATATGAAAGGCTTACCGACGCCTCTTTCGCTTTCATTGCCTTATCTTTGATATGCTGCATCTTCTTTACCTCTTTAATTTTTTAAATTATATCATCATTTGCAAACTTTGTCACTGGAATGTATAATACAATCCGGCAAGAATTCAATATAAGATTTACGGAGGAACGGATGACGCTTGACGGGCTCACACTGCATTTTATAATCGAAGAATTGGCAGACCGGCTTGCGGGCTGCAAGATAGACAAGATCCATCAGCCGCAGCCGGATGCTTTGCTGCTTTCTCTTCGCGCACCCGGGAAGAACGATAAACTCCTCATCTGCGCCGGGGCCATGGATTCGCGGATGCATATAACCGAACAAAAATATACTAACCCCGACTCCCCTCCGGTGTTCTGTATGTTCCTGCGTAAACATATAACGGGCGCAAAGATAACCTCTATAGAGCAGGTAGGCCTCGAGCGCATAGTCGACATAGCTCTCGAAACTAAAGACGAACTCGGATTGCCAAAGAGTCTTGTTCTTACCGCAGAGTTGATGGGCAAATACTCCAACGTCATACTCAAAGACGATAAAGATATAATACTTGAAAGCCTTCGGCATGTCTCGCAGGCCCAAAGCAGGGTGCGCAGCGTTTTGCCTTCACTAGAATATGAGCTTCCGCCGTCGAATAAACTTGACCCGCTTAAGATATCAGAATCAACGCTTATCGAGATGCTCGGAAAGAGCGGCAATAAGAATATGAAATCTTACCTCTCGCAGATTCTTCAGGGCGTATCCGGCCAGACGGCTGAAGAAATACTCTTAAGATATATGCCTTGCGGCTACGAGCCGCAGCCAAAAGAAGCGCAGAAGCTTGCGGAGACCTTATACGGTTTTTTTCATCAGAAATTAAAGCCAACGTTGTATCTGCATAACGCGCTTCCGTTTTTCTATTCCCCGTTTGAGTATCAAAACATACCGTCGGATGAAAAGGAGACGTTAGGCAGTATAAATAAAACGGTAGATGAATATTACAGAAGACATAACGATATAAAGGTCTTCGATACAAAACGGGAACGCCTTGGTAAGAATGTAAAAAAACAGCTGGATAAACATACTTCTCTTCTGCAAAAGCAGCTTGAAGCTATAGAGCACGCCAAAAAAGCCGACGAATATAAAAACACGGGCGATTTGATAACCGCGAATATTTACCGCATCAAAAAAGGTATGGCTTCGCTTGCGGCGCAGGATTATTTAACGGGAGAGCATATACTCATAGAACTTAATCCGAGGCTCTCCCCTTCCGCCAACGCTCAGGCGAATTATAAGAAATACGCGAAATTAAAGTCAGGCCTCAATGTTACGCTTAAACGTATGGGCGAAAATAAAAAGGAAATAGATTTCCTCGAGAGCGTACTGATATCGCTCGATTCTTCGGAGAATATCGATGAACTTAACGAGATAGAATTCGAACTCATAAAAAATGGAGTTATTTCTGAAAAGGCCTCTAAAAACAGAACGGCTGAAAAACCTTCGACGCCGCACCGCTTTGTTTCTTCTGACGGATATGTTTTTTTTGCGGGCAAGAACAACCGTCAGAACGACATACTGACAACAAAGACCGCGTCTCCAGAAGACGTATGGCTGCACACGAAAGATATACCCGGCTCGCATGTGGTAATAACGGGCATAAAAGACGAACTGCCGGACAGGACGCTATTTGAAGCCGCTACCGCTGCCGCTACGCTGAGTAAGGCGAAAAACTCCTTAAAAGTGCCCGTCGATTATACGCGGGTAAAAAACGTGCGCAAGCCGGGCGGAGCAAAACCCGGATATGTCGTCTATGAAAAATATAACACGGTAATAGTCGACCCGGACCGCGAGCTTTTCGAGAAGCTTTTAAATAAATAATATATCAGCCACGCCTCATTCAATTAATAGGTTGATCTCTGTTTTGTTGTAAGAATGATAACCTCCCCGGCGCTGCCGGGGAGATCGTATGCAATAAAAAAAGACCTTAACGGCCTTTTTTGTATGCTGCTTGTCTCGTTTTATTTCTTATCGATAGTCTTTTCCTCGTCGGTTTCAGCGTCTTCCACGGTCGCAATGGCGCCCTTGGTAAACAC
>CAZJOS010000062.1:0-12007 GCA_964547655.1 uncultured Christensenellaceae bacterium | reverse complement strand
CTCCCTTATTGACTATCACAGGCTTCTCCGGCGTCGGCTGGCAGGCTGCCAGCAAGTCGATCCCAGCCAATATAATCAAAACGGTTTTATACGCCGAACCGGCTCTTTTCAAATAACAGCCGCGTATTATACGGCCTGAATATCCTTTAAACATTATCCATCCTCCGATCCGGCCTCTTCATCTCTATGACGCCGCCGTCGATTGCGTTCAGCATGAAGGTGTTGTCTCTATGCCTCTGCTCCTTCTCCTGTATCGTGTTGTACCGCCCGAACTCCGACTCAAACACCCATACGGGCACGAGCATCGCCTGATTCGGGTTGTCTTTGACGCCTATGTATCCTACCTTAAGTTCCGCCGATATTATATAGACCGTATTGTCTTTCATACCGTACATGTCGAGCTGCCCGAACGAGTTTTTAAAACGCACCTGGTCTGTCAGCCTTTGCTTTATTTTCTCAAACAACAGAAGCTCCACGTTTTCGTTCACAGTCTCCACGACTTTGGCGTACCCGGACCAGCTAAAACTCTGCACGCCGTCTTCTGTAACGAGTATCGAAAGCGACTCTATAGTAAACGGCGGGGAATACTCCGGAGGCGGCTCGTCCTTATTCCATCTGCCGCCCCTGAACTGGTATCCCGGTATACCTCCGCTCTCGCGCATATACTCTAACCTGTAACCTCCCTTGTCGGGGTAATCCCGCGACACCGCCCTGTCGGCGCCGGCCAGCGCAAGCCCCGTTATTCCAAGGTCGGCTATCACCTTTTCGGCCGCAGCCAGCGCTTCTTCCTCCTTCATTTTCACCTTGTCGTAAAGCGCGCCCGTGCCCGTCCAGCCCGATTCCTCTTCGGTGCTGTCCCGCATCACAGAATCGTAATCCGATTCGGAAAGGTACATATCGGTATAGCCGGAATTATACGAAAAGCCGGTGGAACCGCCCTCTGAGCTATAATTGCGTACGCTTATACCGCCGTCATGCCCGTCTCCGTTTTCTACCATAACGTTTAGAAAATTTCTGCCTCCGGCAATGTCCTCTTCGCCCGTCTCGTAATCCTTTCTGTATGTCAGCATGGTATCGGTATATATGACAGGCGAGTCGTCGGGCGCGGCCGCCTGTTTTTCTTCAAGCTCCTTAAGCCACGCCTTGCTCTCTTCGGTCACTACGTATTCTCCGTCTACCTCCTGCCCCCGCTTCGCGTCTATTATCATTTCCTCATAGTCCGATTTTGTCATTACGTGCGGAAGGTACAGTTTCTTTCCCGCCGCGAAGTAATTCACCATATAGTCAACCTGCCGCTGCGTAAACACGGCGGGCTCCAGCTTAACGACAGGGTATTCGCTCACGTCCGGCAGCTTTACCTCAGTGTCGATGACGATCGTGAGCTTTTCATCTTTAACAGTTTCGCTCCAGTGCGCCGGCGCTTCGTACGGCTGCGCCGTCTCGGCCGGCTGCGTCGCGTGCAGTTTTTCTTCAAACTTGCCGTCGTTCCTGTTAACGACTATGGGCTCCTTTGGCGTAGGCTGGCATGAAGACGTCATAAGTACGATAAGCAAAATAAGTATCACATCAAAAATACGTTTAACCCTATAAGGCTTTTTCATAATCCCTCCTTAATAACTCGTTTTCCGTAAGCATAACTACGTCAATATCCCCAGTTGCGATTAATATTGCTTCCGTCTATCGCGTTTATAGTCACATAGCTCGTGTAGTACTCCGGTGTATGCTGTTCGCCTTCGCTGAAGCTGTATTCTACATATCCCATAAAGTCCCACACCGGCACCATCAGGAACCGCCCCGGCCTGTCTTTTTGCATTATCCGCATCATGGAAAGCCTTATCGACGTTATATTTATCTGTGCCGTGCTGCCGTATGCCGTGTAGTTCTTATAGAATATGTTGTCTTTCGCCCGCCTCACTACGTCGGCGAACGGCATAAGCGCCACATGCTCCGATAAGATCCTTTCAACCTTTGAAGGGTTCGCCCACATAAACTCCGCTATGCCGGTATCGTCAACGAGTATCTCTATAGCCTCCGGCCCTATAGTGCAGTTAAACTCGGGTTCTTCGGCAGCCGGAACGGCCGGATCGTCGGTATCCAGCCTTGTAGAAGCCTTTATGGCGGGGGCCGTGGTTCCCATGACGGTCTTCACGAGGCTGAACTTATAGCATTGGTCCGCCGATGCTTCGTATTCCCTGTCCCCGCGCAAGTATTTATGGCTGTAATATGTAACAACGGATACGCTCTCTATACGCATATCTGTTATTCCAAGGCTGTCAAGGCACCCGTTAACAACAGCCTTCGCGCCATTAAGGGACGTTTCCATGCCTCTCGGCGCCGCCTCCGGCGCTTTTTCTCCTATGATACTGCCGTAACTGCCTTTGCCTGTATTGATGAAGTTAAACCTGCTGCCGCACGCTTCAGAGGTATAGGCTTCAAAATACGCGGCTTTATCCTTGCCCAGCTCCGCAACCACGCAAATACCGGGTTCGTCCGCCGCTTCGTCTAGATTAAGCGCAGCGGGAGTCCTCTTCCGCTTCTCGGGCGCCGTCAAGTACTGCTCCCGGCACTCCGCTAAACGGCTCTGGAGGTCGGCGATTATCTGCGCTTCATAGTCGGGATGCTCCTTTTTCGTTTTCTCTATCTGCCGTTCGTAATAGGCTATTCTTTCCTGTATGTCTTCTTTCGTTTCCGCATCTTCCTCTATAAACACGGGCGCGCCGTTAAGGAAGTATTCCGCCAGCCTGTCGATCCGCTCCTGCGGGAATCCGCAGAGCGTAACCTCTGCCGCAGGAATGGCCTGTACGCCGGGCAGTTCCACGCAGGCGTCTATATTTACCGTAACGTCTCCCTTACCGTTGGTGAACGAATCCTTATACGCCCCGGGCGCGCCAATTGCTTCCGCAATCGACAGGCCCGACCAGCTGGAAGAAGACGCCGACGAGGCTATCATCTCTTCGAGACGGCCGCCGCCTTTGCCAACTAACGGGCTGTATCGCGGGCGTGGGCTGGCAGGCTGCCGCAAAGCAGGCAACAAGCAGCACGCCCGCAATAAGCGCGGCGGCCGGTTTTACCGAGACTTTAGTCTTCTTTCGCATATAGATCACCCTTTCCCTTTTCTTATGCTGCCAGCGAATCAATACCCCTGCTCGCGGTCGATTATTGTGCCGTCTATTGCGTTTATCGTCAATATGCTGATATCTTTTTCTCCCTCGGCGGCAAAGCCGTACTGCGTAACGGCTTCTTCGTCATATTCCATATCAGCGATGAAATCCCACACCGGCACGGTGATATAGCTTTCAAGATTATCCTTTTCGGGTACGGCCATAAGGTTAAGCTCTATTCTCTTAACGTTAAGCGTTGCCGGGGGCGCTTCTCCCACTATAGCGTCGTTGTGCGGGACCCATGTAAACTTCTGATTGCAGTGCTGTTCGAATATCCCTTTTATCGTTTCAAAATCCTTAAGCGGCGTGTCTTCCGATACCGTTTCGATATACTCGGTAAAGCTTACCCATGACACCGTATTGATACCGCTGTTGTCGATGACTATATAGACGCTCTCCGGAGATACCCTCTTGCTGTAATCTACATGTTCGCTTGCTCCGCGCAGATAGCTTACGGGCTTCAGATCGACTCCGCCGTAGCTTCTTGCGAAATTGAACGCATAGCATTGAGGCGATGTCTCTTTGGTATAATTAGTAATCGAGCCTGTCTCATAGCCGATCCTTGATCTGTAGAGCGTCATGCTGCCGTCTTCCCCGTCTATCGCGCGCACCAGATCTTCCGCCATCGCCTTCGCCTCTTCATAAGTTATATCTAAACGCGCCGCACCTACTCCTTCATAAGGCTCAAACGTATTGTAAGACTCGTAACCATATCCGGTATTGCTGAACATAAGCTGCGTTTTATTCCCTTCGAACGACTGCCAAAGGCTGAAACGCGCCGCTAAATCCTTGCCCATATAGCACTTCAGTTTGGTTATATAATTGTAGCTCTTATTGTTCGCCTGTTCCGTAAGCTCCCCGTCGTACGGCTTTTCATCCGATTTGCTTATCGCGTCGTCATAATAGTTTTCAAGGTCGTCCGCCCTCTCGGAAAACGTGCTTCTTATATTATCCGGCAGGCTGCCGTCGGCCAGATATTTACGCAACCGCGTCAATATCGCCACGATCTCTTCTTTCGAATAAATATTTGCATTTTTATCCTCCGTCTCATAAAAGAGGGGTTCTCCTCCCGCAATGTGTCCTATGAAGGTTTCAAACTGCTCTTTTGAAAAATTTTTCGGCTTTATTCGGACAAGAGGAATCTTTTCGTATTCGGGCGAGACGATATCCGCGTCTACATGTATTGTTACCTTCGGGTTCGGCTTTATCTCCAACTCCATATGTCCGTTTACGCTTTTTATCTGCTCATTTATGACTTGCTTATCTTTCTCTAACTCCTGCTTGTTTCCTTCGCTGTTCGCGCTCACTACCGTTTCGACAAGGTCGTTGTTCTTTGCCGCCACGGGCGGCTTCTCCGGCGTGGGCTGGCAGGCTGCCGTAAAGCAGGCAACAAGCAGCAGGCCCGCAATAAGCGCGGCGGCCGGTTTTACCGAGACTTTAGTCTTCTTTCGCATATAGATCACCCTTTCCCTTTTCTTATGCTGCCAGCGAATCAATACCCCTGCTCGCGGTCGATTATTGTGCCGTCTATTGCGTTGATCGTCACGATGCTCACGTCTTTCTGCCCTTCATAAAGGTATCCCTCCACGTTAAGAAACTCTTCGCTATAAATCTCATCTGCAATGAAATCCCATACGGGTACGGTGATATAGATTCCGGGGTTGTCCTTTTCCGGGATGTCCATAAGGTTCATCTCAATCTTTTTAACGTTGAATGTCACGCCTGTGCCGGGTGGTATAGATTCGTCTTCATATCCCGGAGTCCATCCAAACTCCTGAGCGCAATGCTTCTCAAAAATTTGCCGGATGGTATCGAAATCCAGAATCGGCGAGTCCTCAGATACGGTTTCGATATATTTCTTGTAATCATGCCATTCTGCCGAATTGATTCCCCCGTCATCGATTTCAACCGAAATGTATTCGGCCAATACCCGCTCGCTGTAATCGACCGTTTCGCTTCCGCCTCTCAGATACATCACGCGCTTGACCGGAATTCCGTTATAACTCCTTGCAAAATAAAACGCATACGCCTGCGGCGAGGTATCTCTGGTATAATTCGGAAGCGTGTTGATCTCGTAACCGATAGCGGATTTATAGAGCATCATGCTGCTGTCTTCTCCGTCGAGCGTCCGTACAAAGCCCTCCGCGATCGCCTTCGCTTCCTCATACGTGATATCGAGCCGCTCCGCGTCAACCCCTTCATAGGTTTCAAACGTATTATATCCCGAACGAAAATCATGGTTATTAAAGCTCATATGGGTTACGCCGCCGTCCAGCGACTGCTGCAGCCCGAGATTAGCGGCCATATCCTTTCCCATGTAACACTTCAGAACTGTAAATGAATTATAGCCTTCCATCTCATTCAGGGTACCGTCGTATAGCTTCTCGTCCGCCCTGCTTATCGTACTCTCATACTCTTGTTCCATAAATTTAATCATTACATCCCAATCGCTTCTGACAGACTCCGGAAGGCCGCCTTTCAGCAGATATGCTTTCACATTCAGCAGTATCGCAGCGATTTCTTCTTTTGTAAGAGGAAAACTGAGCTCATTTCCATGCTTATCAGTTTCGGTGTATACGCAGTAGACCGGCTGCCCGTGTGTAAGCAGATCCATAAACGTCTCAAACTTTTCCTTCGTGAAGTTTTCCGGCTCGACGCGGACCAGCGGGATCGGATCGAGGCCATGCGAAACGATATCCGCATCAACATTGATCGTTACCTGCTTACTGACATCGATCACCGTTTTCAGATGCCCGCCCAGAGCTTCTATCTGCTCCTGAATAACCTGCTTTTGCCTTTTCAGTTCTTCCTTATCGCCGCTGGCATCCAGCACCGTTTTAACGAGGCCAGTGTTCTTTGCCGCTACCGGCGGTTTCTCCGGCGTGGGCTGGCAGGCGGCAAGAAGTATGGCCGCGGCCATAAGCAGCGCCGCAAAAGCCGTTCCCTTTACCCTTGCTTTTTCCCTCATCATCCTTCTCCTCACTTCGGGTCGGTCATCTCGTCGTAACGGGTAATTATGCTGCCGTCTATCGCGCTCAGCGCGAGTATGCTTTTCCCCTGAACGCAATCGGATTCATCCCATACGGTATTGCCTAAGTCTCCCGTAAAGTTCCACGCCGGCACCATCATGAATCGATCGGGGTTGTCTTTCAGCGGCTCTCTTACCATGCCGAACTCTATCCCGGTTATATTGATATCTATGGACGAGCCTTCAAGCCCCCACAGGCTGTGGTAGAAAACGCTGTCTTTGAACTTGTCCAATACTTCGCCAAAAGGCATAAGAGCAACATTGTCGTTAAGCGTCTTTACCGTGCCGCTGCGGCTTTCGTACCACATCTGAGAAATTCCCCTGCCGTCCACCACGACGCACGCGCCTTCCCTCCCGTAAGGTTTTGCGTACTCCGTATCATCTGTGCTCCATGACGGCGCGCTCTTTATAAACAGCGAAGGGATGCCGCCGTATTCGCGGGTATAGTAAAAAACGTACGCCTGCCCAAGGCTCGTTTCCCTGCCGTCGTTCCAAAGATATTCATTGTCGTTTATTATGTCGGTTACTCCCTCATGGGCTATCGCGAACGGCTCTTCAAATAGGTCCGTCATACCTTTATCCGCTATAAACTTAGCTTCTTCATACGAAACCCCGTTTGCCTGCACATCTTCGCCCGGTATATCGCTGATATATCGAAACGTTCTGTTAGGCTCGTTGATCCGGAAGTAAAACCCGCTCGTATCGCAGAACGAGGAGAATTCCATTATACCGCCCCCGTCAGGGTAGCTTTTCAGGCTGAACCACTTCGTTCCGTCGTCACGCTGCGTATATTCGAATCTCGCCTCTCCGTTTGTTTCGGCCGCGTTATTGTACCTTTTATCCAGCCACTTAAGATAATCGTCAATATTCTCCTGATACCCGTCAATTATCGTATGCGTGCTTATATCCTTTTTAAAGTCCATCCGCTCCTTCTCGACGTCCTCTTTCGATTCCTTCCCGTCGAAGATCTCTCCCTTCAGCAGATACACGGCTGCTTTCTTCATAAAGTCTTCGCTTAACTCCTCAGGCTCGATAATGTATGCGGGTACTTTTTCGGGGATCTCAGGCAGCGCAGCGTCTATGTTTACCGTTACGGTATATTCGCCCATGCCTTCAATATCGACGTCCACGCTCCTCGTCTCGCTCCAGACTATCCTGTCTCCCGCATGCCTGCTGCCATACGCTGTGCCATGTGCGGCCGAGAGTATTTTATCTTCAAGCCCGCCGCCTTTATTTACCACGGCTTCGCTTCCCGGCGTCGGCTGGCAGGCCGTCATAGCGGCTATTAAAACAATGAATAATATGATACTTGCGACCTTTTTCATATATTCTTCTTTCCTTTTATCCGTTTTTAAATAATTGCTATAAAAAACAGGCGGAACAAATCACCTGTTCCACCTGCATATATGTTTCTTTAATTACCTTAGAGCTTACACTTTAATAAATACTATACGAGTAAATATTAACTAACTTTCCCCTATTTGTCAAGAAGATAAAAGCAAAAGCTGTGATTGATCAGGCCGCTTTGCCTGACTCATAGATAGATTTAAAAACTCAGTATCCAACGCCCCTGTCAATTATGCTTCCGTCCACGGCGTTTATTGTCAGGCGGCTTGTGCATATGTCCTCATTCACATAGGACCCTCCTTCACCGTCATCCGTTATATAAGTGCCGAAGAAATCCCACACCGGTATAAGAAGCGCGGTGTCGGTGCTGTCCTTCTCCGTTATGCGCATAAGCCCCAATTGAACGCGCGTAATATTAAATGTAACAGTTACGCCCCCTGTGTAGGCGTTCGTTATTGGCATCATTTTTTCGAATACGCCCTGTATCTCGCCGAAAGGCATGAGCGCCGAGTGCTCCGCGACCGTCTCTGTAATTTCATATGGGGATTCCCATATGAATTCGGCAATGCCTTTATCGTCGATGATAAAATGTACGCATTCATACGGCCACCCGGCGGCATATCCTCCTTCGTTTGTTTCATAAAGCGCGCCGGTTTCGATCCCGAACTCCGAATAGGTAATGGGTACGCCGCCCGCCTGCCGCACATATTCCAGCCTGAAAGCGTGCCGCCCCTGAGCAATATCGTTCCTTATATACCCGCCGCCCCAAACTTCCGTGCAATAGGCAAGAGTCATTTCCTCAATTCCCATTGCCCCAAGCGCCTGCGCCGCCGTTTTCTGCGCCTGCTCCGCGGTTATGGATAGCGGCAACCGGCTCATTGTCTCCGCGTCCAGCCCGATATTGCTTACATGGCTTATTTCAGCTTCTTCCCAATATGTGCCGCGATCAACCGCGAAGTCTATCTGTTCCTGCGTATACAGCACGCGGTATTCGTTCATCTCCGGATTATTGACGATCTTTATAAATATCTTGTTGCCCTGCGTTTCGGAATAGCCCTCGATACGGCGGCCGCCAGGTTTGCTTTCCGCAAACACTTTGGATGCAGGAATGATCTCCTGCGGCCCGTCGGGTATTGTGACGCCGGCCTTCTCGAATTTCTCAATGCTTGCCTGTAATTGAGCCCTTTTTTCAGGATCAGTCTCATTTGCCAAATCGGCCTTAAAACGCAGCAGCAACTCAACCATATCGTCCTGATCGCCGACGTAATTGCTGTTAAATGCATTGCCGCCGATAAAGTATTGCAAAACTTTATCCGCTTCAACCTGCGTAAACTCACGCTTTCTAACGCGCAGCGTCGCTATGCCATCCGTCTCGGGCACCAGTACTTGTGCGTCCGCGTTTACCTTAACGGTTCCGTTGCCGTTCCGGACGGAAAGCCGCATCCTTTCAGGAGAGTTCACCATTTCGGTGAGCGTCTTGTCCGTATTGCTTTTGACCGCTTCGATCATCTGCTCGGTGTCCTTCTGTATAACGACGGGCTTCTCCGGCGTTGCCTGGCAGGATACAAGAAATATTGCCGTTAATACTCCGGTCAATATAAAAGTGAAAAACTTTTTCATAACGTACTCCTCAATAACCCGCATGCGGGTCTATCACGCTTCCGTCTATAGCGTTTATGCATAGCAGCGACTGGCACGCGGATTCTCTTCCTTTCTCTTCGCCGTATTGCAATACGTCTTTACCGTAAAAATTCCAGGCGGGAACGAGCAGCCCGCTTTCAAGAGAGTCCTGCTCCACTATGCGCATCATCTCCAGCCGTATGCCGCTTATATGGCACGTAAGGCTTTTTACGCCCTTTGCCTGGGCTTCATACGTTATACGCATCATTTTTTCGAACGTTGATTGTATGTCCGAAAAGGGCAGAAGCGTGCAGCCCTGCACTTTAACTTCGCCGGTTTTCAGCGGGGCGGTCCACTCCATGCGGATTATCCCGCTGTCGTTCACCAAAAATTCAAGTTTTTCATATTCCCATTGCCTTTTGTACGGCTCCATACCATCTTTGTTAAGATACGTCCCCCCGTATATGAACGCGACCGGAAGGTCGCCTTGCACTACACGAACGCAGTCTATTCTGTAGGCGTAGTTTGCCGCCGGCGCCACGACTCCGTCATATATACCGGTCTCTTCGTCGTTTACGAGTTCCATAGAATATACAGCCATCTGCATGCCCATTCTTTCGCAAAAGTCTTCAACGGCAGTTCTTGCTTCCAGAGGCGTGGTCTTGATATACTGTTTTACCGATTCGTCGAGCTCCGTATCCCCGTCTACCTCAATGGTGCCGGCCTGCCCGAAGTTACGGCACGCTTCGCGGCTGAAGAATTCCATCCTCGCGTTGAACATCGTGTAGCCTGCGCCGTCTTTTATCGTATTTCGAGCGCTGAAGTTCATCATATCGCTTTCGCTGTAGCCTCCGGCAGACTTGTATGTTGTACTCTCGTTTTTATATATGGTCTCCCGCAGAGTGGGATCCGCCCGGGTTATCCCCGCCTCTTCCGGCGCAGGATCATACTGCGCCTCGACTCGCTTGAGTTCCTCCTCCATCTGCTCCTTTGTCCCTGTATGATATGGGATATTGTCGTACTCAGCAATGTTCCGGCGCATGTCGATGATCATGGGCCCCAGCTCTTTCTTTGTTAATACGCCTGTTTCCCGCCGCCAGAGCACGGTGTCTCCCACGAGCTCATCCCACAGGGCGCTCACCGTCTTCTGCGAAAACTCGCCTGCTTTTACCCTGATTATAGGCATAGACTGAGCGTCGGGCACTGCTACTTTTGCGTCCACCGACAATATAAAATTGCCTTCCGTTTTCTCCAGCGTAAGCGTTTCGGGCGCACCCGTTTGCTCGCGAAGGGAGAGCCCCGGCGTTTCCGCCGCATCCGTCGCCTGCGCCTTCTCCAGCATCTGCTCCATATCTTTTTGTATAACGACAGGCTTCTCCGGCGTAGACTGGCAGGCTGACAGGAATGATACTACCAAAACAGCAGCCCAAACAACTATAATAATCTTTTTCATACGCCCCCTAATACCCAAGGTTTCTATCTATTATGCTGCCGTCTATGGCGTTTATAGTCAGCAGTGAACCGGATCCCCCGATTTTATGCGGCTCGCCCTTATCGGGAACGGCGGTCAATTCTCCAAAAAAATCCCAGACCGGTATCAGTAAGCCGGTATCGCGGCTGTCTTGCTCGGTAATACGCATCAGCCCCAGGCGTACTTCCGTAATATCGGCCTGCAAGCGGTGATCCGCTTCTTCGGCCATATATCCGTATGTGACAGGAAACATTTTTTCAAACACAGACGTTACCTCGGAAAAACCAAGCAGGGACGCGCTCTCCGTCACGGTATCTTCCAGAGAGTAGGGTGAAGTATAGTTAAAAGATACCACTCCCGTTTCGTCCACAATGATGTTAAGGCGCTCATACGGCCAGGGGACGGACATCTCGTCTTCCGTTGAAATGCCCGTATAGTCCGTCAGAGTAACGGGGATACCGTTCACGGTCCGCTGGAATTGCAGGCTGTACGCCCAATTCTCATATTGCGGCTCCATCCCGGGTGTAAATTTCTCTGTAGCCGCATAATTGGTATCAACACATACCATATAGGTCATGCCAAGCTCCTCAAGCAGATCTTCCGCAGCGCTTCGGGCGTCTGATTCGGTCATATTGAAGGTTTCGGGTAGCTTCACTCCGGTCATATCGTCTTCATACAAAATGGTATAGTATGGGGCGGAGGAGTTGTAACTCCCTGTCAGAGATCGCCCTCCGCCGGTAAAGACCGCTTCAACATCGTTCTTGTTATAAAAGCCGTTATTGATAAGCAGATAATAAGTCTTTCCGTTAACTGTTGATATGCCCTCTATTACACGCGCGTCCGGGTTTGCCGCCCCATCGCACGGATGAAACGTTGTATCCGCCGGAATCAACTCTATTTTTTCGGGCGCTCCGTCAAGCAGGCTTTCATAGTGTTCTATATCGTCCTGTATTTTTTCTTTAGCCTTAGCGGAATTAGGGTTTATTCCCGCAGCCGCGGCCTTATCGGGTAAGTCGCGCATAGCGTAAAGCTGTATGAGCTTATCCTGAATTTCCGCCTTTGTCAGCGGATGGTCGGCCTCATACAACGTTTCGCCCTGCAAAAAGACCTCCATCATCATATCCGCTTCTTCCTGCGTGAAGTAATGCCTGCTTATACGCGTGGCGGAAATGCCGTTTGAATCGGGGACTGTTACGGCTGCGTTTGCGTTAACGGTCAGATCTCCGTTATACCCGTCGAAGGAAGCCGTATATTTATCGGGCGCGTTCAGCCGCTCCCGTAAGCCCGGCGCATCGGAATTCCGTATCTCATCCGATGCCTTCGCTTTTTCTATCAACTGTTCCAGGTCTTTCTGGATAACGACGGGTTTTTCCGGCGTCG
>CAZJOS010000061.1:3125-12107 GCA_964547655.1 uncultured Christensenellaceae bacterium | reverse complement strand
TAAAAGTTTCGACATTAACAATCAAATATTTATCAGATATTATAAGTACAAATTGTTTTATATTACCGAATATTCACGAAACAGCCCTGAATATGGTATAATAAATATTATTATTTCAGGAGCTGGTCACATGAAGATACTGATCGAGGAGCCTGCGGCGGGGGAAGAGGAGCAGATAATAATCCGCTGCCGCCAAATGAGCAGGGAACTCCTTGGCCTTATCGACAATTTCAAAGCGCACCGGCATACAATAATCGGGCTTGACGGCGGCAACATTCACCGTATCGATCCTTCGCAGATATACTATTTTGAGGCGGTCGATAACAAGGTTTTTATTTACTGCCGCGAAAAGGTTTTTGAATCGAAGTACAAGCTTTACGAGGTCGAAGATATTTTTTCGAACAGCGATTTTTTAAGGATATCCAAATCAGTGATATTGAACCTGCGCAGGATCTCTTATTTGAGCCCGGGCTTGAGCGGGCGGCTCGAAGCCACGCTGGACAACGAAGAGAAAGTCATAATATCGAGGCAGTATGTTCCCGACCTTAAGGATAAGCTGATGCTGTAAGGAGGCATGCGATGAAAGAGACTT
Source organism: uncultured Christensenellaceae bacterium (assembly GCA_964547655.1). Taxonomy (GTDB): domain Bacteria; phylum Bacillota; class Clostridia; order Christensenellales; family SZUA-584; genus DTFZ01. The sequence goes on along the minus strand of CAZJOS010000061.1, from coordinate 11,515 downwards.
TAAGAACGATGCTGATAGAATTCTTTATAATACTTTCGGGCACTACCATATGCGCCGCCGTTTACTGTACCGCGTTTTATCCGGAGACGCATCTGGGTGTAGAGTTTCTGTGGCAGGTCATTACTCTCTCTTTTTTAACGGCGCTGCCTCAACTTTTGTTCTACTCGAAAAAAGAGATTTCGAGTAAACAGATGAGAGTCCGCGAATCTATCCATCTGGTCATAGTGGTGGGGCTGATCATTCTTCTTGCTTATACCTGGGGATGGATCGGATTCGGCAGCATTATCGAACCGCTCGCGTTCGTGGCGCTGGTGCTGCTCTCGTACACGGGTATAAAATTATTTATGTATCAGAAGGAAAAAAAGCTTGCGAACCTTCTCAACGAGAAGCTTCAAAAATTTAAAGAGGGAAAAGAGAACTAGGCAAATCGATACGAAACGGCGGCAGGCTTGCAGCTTGCCGCCCTTTTTTTACGCCTTGCACCTCCTTTTTTGCATCATGCCCTGACGATATTGCATTCATTTTAACGTATATGGTAGGGTGTGCCGGAAAGGAGATTTTGAATATGGAGAAGATAATCGAGGTGAACGGCCTTAAGAAGAGCTACGGCGATGTTCGGGCGGTAAAGGGCATAAGCTTCTACGTTGAGGCAGGCAAGCTGCTCGCGTTTCTTGGGCCTAACGGCGCAGGAAAATCCACGACCATCGACATACTATGCTCGCTTTTGCCCTTCGATGAAGGGGAAGTAAAGATATGCGGGCACACGCTTGGAAAAGAGGACGCGGCTATAAGGCAGAATATCGGCGTCGTGTTTCAGCACAGCGTGCTCGATAAGCTGCTGACGGTGCGTGAAAACCTTACATACCGCGCGGGATTGTATTTCAGGGATAAAAATAAGAGATCTCAGGCTGTGAGGAACGCGGCGCTTGCGACAGATGTGATGGGCTTTATCGACAGGCCGTACGGAAAACTTTCAGGCGGGCAGCGAAGGCGCGCCGATATCGCGCGCGCTCTCGTAAGCACGCCTAAAATACTCTTCCTTGACGAACCCACGACCGGGCTTGATCCCCAGATGAGAAAAAGCGTATGGAACCTGATACAGCGGCTGAAGGATGAGAACGGCATGACTGTTTTTTTGACCACTCACTACATGGAAGAAGCGGCGGGCTCAGACTATGTGATCGTGATCGACGAGGGCGTGATCGCCGCGAAAGGTACGCCCGCCGAATTAAAATCGCAGTACGCGCAGGATATACTGCGCCTGAAAAGCCGGGACGACGAAGCGCTGCGCGCTTCGCTTGAAGAGGCCGGGTGCGAGCGCAAGCAGGACGGCGGGCAGATATCGGTAAGGCTGCCCTCAACGCTGTCCGCGCTGCCCATACTCGACAGATGCAGGAATTATATCAGCGGGTTTGAAGTGATACAGGGTACGATGGACGATGTATTCCTGCAGATCACGGGAAAGGAGATACGCGAATGAACGTAATGATAAAAAGAAACTTGAAAGTGTTTTTCCGGGACAAGGCCGCGGTGCTCTTTTCACTGCTGGCTGTGTTCATCATAATAGGCCTGTACGCGCTGTTTCTAGGGAATGTATGGATAGGCGATTTGCCAAAGGAAGGCGGGAGATATTTGATAGACAGCTGGCTTATAGGGGGATTGCTGGCGGTGACTTGCGTGACCACGACTCTGGGCGCTTTCGGCATAATGGTTGAGGACCGCGCCGACCGTATCGCCAAGGATTTTTACTCCGCGCCTATAAGCAGGGGCCGGATAACGTTCGGATATCTGCTGAGCGTATTCCTTGTAGGCCTTATTATGAGCGTTGTAGCGCTGGCGCTTTCGGAAGCGTATATACTGCTGAACGGGGGCGAATTGCTGGGTTTTGCAGGAATTCTCAAGGTGCTGGCCGTGATATTGCTCTCCGCGCTTTCGAGCACCGCCATGATGGGGCTTATAGTATCTTTCTTCAAAAGCCAGAATGCTTTTGCCGCGGTGAGCACCATCGTGGGCACGCTTGTCGGCTTCCTCGCGGGCATTTACCTGCCTGTCGGGCAGCTGCCGGCTGCCGTGCAGACCGTCGTCAAGGTATTTCCCGTTTCGCACGCTGCCGCACTGCTGCGGCAGATCATCATGGAATCGCCAACCAAGGCTGTGTTCGCCGGCGCCCCCGCGGACGCCGTGAGCAGCTTCAATGAAACGATGGGGGTATCGATCAAGTTAGGCGATCTCACCATCACGCCGCTCATGAGTATATTGTTTTTGGCCGGAAGCGCCATATTGTTCTACGGCCTTGCGGTGATCAATATATCAAGAAAAAAAGCGCTGTAATAAGATCTATATATTAAGCCGCCCGCTGCATTGGCAAGAGGCGGCTTTTTCATTTGCCGGAGCGTTTCATGCGAACGCGGCAAATCCGCATTGAAAGATATATGAAAAAAATGCAAAGAATAAAAACTTTCATCAAGCGCACTCTAATATATATACTTTTTAGGAGGATGAAATATGGGAATAGTTGCATGGATAATATTTGGCGCGCTTGCCGGCTGGGTCGCGAGCATCATAATGAAGAGAAACGAATCTATGGGCGCAGTCGCTAATATTATAACGGGCATAATAGGAGCGTTCATCGGCGGCCTGATCATGGGCCTAATATTGAATGAGGGTATAACCGGGTTTAATATATGGAGTTTTCTTGTAGCTGTTTTAGGCTCTGTTATACTGCTGGCGATAGTTAACCTTGTAAAACGGGGCAAAGTCAGATAAAACCGATTTACCCCCTATAGAAATGAAGATACGTACTTTGCATCAATATGCTTAAGTTATCTTGCATATTGATGTAAGTTACGATATATTTATTCTGTAATCATTCCATTTTTATTTGAGGGGTATCAATATGGCTAAAAGGGACGGGCGCGTCGTCAAGGTGCATCCGCTTAATGCGATGTTTCCTTATATGATGCGCACAAGAACTGAATCACTCGTTTATTTCAATACCGCGCTCAACGTAGAAAACCTGCTTGAATACATAGAAAAAAAGAAATCTGAAGGCGTCGAATTAAAATTTTTCCAACTCTTCATTGCCGCAATAGTAAAACTCTTCAAAGAACGTCCTAATCTCAACCGCTTCATTTCGGGCAGAAAACTGTATCAGCGCAAAGACATTAAGGTCTCGTTTATTGCAAAGAAGGTCGCTTCCGACGAAGGCGAGGAGACGAACGTTGCGCTTACTTTCAATGAGAAGACGACTTTTAAGGACGTAATAGACAAGTTAAGAGCGAATATCAAAGCCGCCAAGTCGGATGAAGTGAAAAAAGACGACGACAAGATTATCGAAACGTTTATGAAGATGCCCCGTTTTTTGCTTCGCATAGTGTTTGCGTTCCTGCGTTGGATGGACTTTTATTTCAACATGCCCAGGATGTTTGCCGACGTTGATCCGCTGCGCTGCAGCGTATATATCGCAAACCTCGGCAGCATAGGCATAGAGGCGCCCTTCCACCACCTGTTTGAATGGGGAAACTGCTCTATGTTTATCGCTATCGGCAAAATAGGGTACAAGCCGGTGGCGCTGGAGGATGGCACGCTCGTGGCGAGGAAGATGGTTGAAGTGAAGGTCTCGCTCGACGAGAGGATAGCGGACGGATTTTACTTCGCACGTTCGCTCGAACTGATGGAAAGCTACCTTATTAACCCTGAATCTCTTGAAAATTTATGAAAGGGGCAGGCAAAATGGAAAGCGGAATTTACAAAGGAAACAAGGTAAGAAAGCCTTGGCTCAAGTTTTACGGCGATATCCCGGAGTTTCTGGATGTGCCCGATCTTACGATGTATGAACTGCTTCGGGATACGGCGCTCAAATATCCGGAGAAGACGGCTATCAACTATTTGGGCGCGGAGATCGCGTTCGGGAAGTTCCTGGGGATGATAGATGCTTGCGCCGCGTCATTCGAGGCGTTTGGCATAAAACCCGGCGACTGCGTGCTTCAGTCGATGCCCAACATCCCCAACGCTCTTATCATCTTTTACGCTCTTAATAAAATAGGCGTGCGCGTCGCTATGACGCATCCGCTGTATACCTCGACCGAACTTGCGCAGTTCGTAAAAGAGACCGGCAGCACATGGTGCATCACGGTGGATATGTTCTACGACCGGTTCAAGGATATTCTCCGGCCCGACCAGAAACTTCTATTAACGAAGATATCCGACTTTCTGCCCGGCACTAAAAAAGTCATGTTCAACATCATTAAAGGCGGCGCGAACAAGGTCCCCGAAGACGGCAGGGTTATATTTTGGAAAGATTTTCTGAAAAGGGGCGAAGGTATCGAGACATCGTATAAACGCCGCATCGATCCTAAAGAAGGCGCGGTAGTGCTCTTCTCCGGCGGCACGACTAATATGCCCAAAGGCATACTGCTATCATCTTATAATTTTAACGCTCTGGCCGCGTGCATAGCCCCCTTTGCAAACTTTAAGATAGAGGACAGCGTAATCGCCATATTGCCGGTATTCCACGGCTTTGGCCTCGGTATCTGCATACATTCGATTCTTTGCAACGGCGGAACGCTTTTCCTTGAGCCCAAGTTTGGTGTGAAGATATACATCGAAAGCTTAAGGAAACACCGGCCTACCTTTATAGCAGGCGTACCGACGATGTTTGAGGCGATGCTGCGCGACAAAAATTTCGCTAAAGTGCGCTTCGACCGCCTTAAGGCCATTTACAGCGGGGGAGACAGTTTGTCGCCCGAACTTAAGGTGCGGTTCGACGAGCGCCTAAAAGCGCAGGGGAGCAAGGTGGAGGTAGCCGAAGGTTACGGGCTCACCGAGACGGTGACGGGCTGCGTGCTTACGCCGCCCGGGCTTTACCGCACGGGCGCAATAGGCATCCCGATGCCGAATATGCTAGCTAAAATAGTGAACATGGAGACAAAGAAAGAGCTGCCTCTCGGCGAAGTGGGGGAGATAGCGCTTGCAGGCCCCACGCTGATGCTGGAATATATAAACAACCCGGAGGAAACGGACAAGACCATACGCAAGGACGGCAACGGCATAAGGTGGCTTTACACCGGCGACCTTGGGTATATGGATGAAGACGGATACCTCTTCTTTAAAAGCAGGGAGAAGCGCATGCTTAAGGTTTCCGGCGTAAGCGTATACCCAATGCAGGTGGAGCAGGTGCTGGAACAGCACGAACTCGTGTTCAGGTCATGCGTCGTGGGCGTGCCCGACGACTACCAGATGACGAGCGTAAAAGCGTACGTCGTTCTGGAAGACCCCGCCCTGGCAACGGACGAGACTAAGATGGAGCTTTTAAAGCACTGCCGCAAGCACCTTATTAAATGGAGCGTGCCCCGCGCCATAGAGTTCCGCGAAAAGCTGCCTACTACTCTCGTAGGCAAGGTGGAGTACACCGAGCTTGAGAAATCGCGCATAACGGCGGAAGACCTGGCGCTGGAAGGCGCGGAGATATAGAGCATAAAAACCTGCATGGCCTCCGCTGAGATATGGGCGGAGGCCTTTATTATATATGGTATTGTCCTCTTTTCAGACCATCCCCCGAATATAATAAGGCCGTATATTTTGTATAATTTTACTTGAAAGAACATATGTTCTATAGTATGATAATAGCGAGGGAGGCGGCGCTTTGGACTTGTTTGAAAAGCTTAAGATATTGACGGACGCTGCAAAGTACGACGTTGCGTGCACGTCGAGCGGGGTAGACAGAAAGACTCCCGGGGGCGGCATAGGAAACGCGGCCTCATACGGCATCTGCCACAGCTTCGCGGGCGACGGCCGCTGCATCTCGCTTCTAAAGGTGCTCATGACCAACGTATGCGCTTACGACTGCGAATACTGCGTAAACCGCCGCACAAACGACACCCCAAGGGCGGTATTTGAGCCTAAAGAGCTGGCGGAGCTTACCATAGCGTTTTACCGCCGCAACTATATAGAGGGATTATTCTTAAGTTCCGCGGTATTGAAGAGCCCCGACTTTACCGTTGAGCGCATGATAGAGATACTGCGCCTGCTGCGCGAGGAATACAGGTTCGGCGGCTACATTCACGCCAAAGCCATACCCGGGGCAGACAGGGCGCTGGTCGAACGGCTGGGGCTGCTAGCCGATAGAATGAGCGTTAATATTGAGCTGCCTTCGCAGGACAGCCTGCGGCTTCTGGCGCCAGAGAAAACCAAGCAGGCGATACTTAAGCCAATGGGGTATATACGCGAGCGCATCGAGCAGAACTCGAAAGAGTTAGTCGTCTATAAAAGCGCGCGCAAATTCGCGCCCGCCGGGCAGAGCACACAGATGATAGTCGGCGCATCGGGCGAAAACGACCTGAAGATACTGAACCTTACAGAAGGGCTGTACAACAACTACAGATTAAAACGCGTTTTCTTTTCGGCGTACATACCTACGCTCGAAAGCTCGCTGCTGCCGTCCGTAGATACCAAGCCTCCGCTTTTAAGGGAGCACCGATTGTATCAGGCGGACTGGCTGCTGCGGTTTTACGATTTTACTGCCGATGAGCTGCTCGACGAGCAGAACCCGAATTTCAACCCGTTTCTTGACCCGAAGTGCAGCTGGGCGCTTCACCACCCCGAGCAGTTTCCCGTGGAGATAAACAAGGCGCCGTATAAAACGCTTCTTCGCGTGCCGGGAATAGGCGTAAGGAGCGCGAGGCGCATAGTATCGGCCCGCCGGACGGGAAGCCTCGACTTCGCGGGGCTGAAAAAGCTCGGAGTCGTGCTGAAACGGGCGCAATACTTCATAACATGCTCGGGCAAGGGCCCGGACGGGCTCGATACTGCGCAGGACACGCTTTTAACAGCCTTGCTGTCGGAGCAGGCGAGAGGGAGGATGGAACAGACCATATTGAACATGCCGCGGCAGATATCGTTTTTCGAACAGCCAAGCCTGGCACGGGAGGAGCTGCGCAAATGCCTGACCGGAGAGCTGTAACGGATACGCCTAAAAACAAAGATGACGCAGGAGTAGTAGTATACACATACGACGGAAGCTTCGAAGGGCTCATGTGCTGCGTATTCGAGAGTTACGATAAAAACGAAATTCCGGCGGACGTGGCGCCCGAGGACGGAGACGTTCCATACCTGCTGCCGGTAAAGACCGTTGAAACAGACGAAGGGCGGGCAAATCGGGTGATATCGTCGATACCGAAGAAGATGGGAAAAGAAGCGCTCTTGTATATCCGCCGCGCGTTTCTCACATGCCACCCGCAAAAGGAACTGCTGATACTTAAGTTCATGCGCTTAGGCTACGGCTGCGGCCCATCCGTAATGAACCGGCTGACGGATGAAACGGTACATGAGCTTATAAGCGCCGTTCAGCATTTGGAGCGCGAAGCGCACCTGTACACCGGCTTTATCCGTTTTTCCGAGGCGAACGGAGCGCTCACCGCGCAGATAGAGCCCAAAAACATAGTGCTGCCGCTTATCGGGCGGCATTTTTGCGAACGCTATCCGGCCGAGCGGTTTTTGATATATGACAGGACGCACGGCATGGCTTTGCTGCACGAGGGGGGCAGGCTGACCGTATGCGGCATAGAAGCATTCGAGCAGCCGGAACCCGGCGGGGAAGAACTGAAATTCCGCGAGCTTTGGCGGCTTTTCTACGATACTATCGAAATCAAAGAGCGGCACAACCCGCGCTGCCGGATGAACCTTATGCCCAAAAGGTACTGGAGCTGCATGACGGAATTCGCGCGGGAACCGCAAAACGGCCTTAGCCTGCAGGCGGGCGCGGGTAAAGAAATAATTCCGCGTGCTGACCGTTAAGCATCTATAGATCAAATCAATAATCAATAATATCTCAAAATGCACTTAAGCGGAAACACTTTGATTTACGCATTATTCGATTCACTATTTTTGAGAATTCAGGCATGCATCAGTAAATTGCAGCATAAGTATTCGCTGGGTAAAGAAAGGAGATAAAGATGGTTAAAAGAAGTATTATAAAGGCGGTTGTGTTTGCCGCGCTGATGCTGCTTTGCCTTGCGCCGGCGGCCGCGTTTGCGGCGGACGGGGAAGCGGGAATCACGGAGTTCTTTGATTTCGGGATGCTGGCTTCATACGCGGGATGCCTGGCGGCCACGACGATATGCACTCAGTTCTTAAAGAAGCTCTGGCCCGCAAAGTGGCCCACACAATACCTTGCTTATATCATCGCGGTCGCGCTCTTGATAGTTGTGTCTTTGGCCCTCGAGACGTTTACATGGAAAAGCGTCGTTTTAGCGCTGCTTAACGGCATCGTAATAGCGCTGGCCTCCAACGGCGTTTTCACTAATATAGTCGAAGCCCGGACCGGCGAAACATCGAAAGGGAACCCGTCGACTTTAGGGGTAAATAAAAAAGGTACGGATGCGCTTGGGTGA
>CAZJOS010000061.1:0-3025 GCA_964547655.1 uncultured Christensenellaceae bacterium | reverse complement strand
CCGCAGAGGAACACGACGGGAAACTCGAGGCCTTTCGACCCGTGAAGAGTGGTAAGCGTGACCGCGTCGAGGCTGTAGTGCCTGCGCCCGCTTCGTACTATATCGCTCTCGCGCCCCAGCGCGAGGTTCGAAAGAAAGACGGACATATCTTCATGCACAACTGACGTAAATAAAAGCATCTCCATGCATTTGTCACCTGCGAGAGAGTTATCTCCTATCCAGCCTTCTATCAACTCCGAAGGCTTTTTAACCCGGACGAGCGGCTCGTATTTGCGCACGAGTCCGGCCAGGCTCTTATTGTGCGCTTTTAACATTTCGGAAAGGGAAGATATATTCTTTTCGGTCCCGGCATAGCTTTCAATAATGCTTTTCACTGAAGACACGCGGATATCCGCGCCCTTTAAAGTTATCTTCAGGGAAACAAGGTCTTTAGGATCAAGCAGCAGCCGGAAGAATGCGGCCGCCCTTAACACCTGCGGGTCGGAAAGGAATTCGTCCCGCCCGGCCACCACATAAGGTATGCCCTCTTTAATAAGGCATTGCTCGATAGCGTACGCCTGCCTGTTTGTGCGGTACAATACCGCGATATCAGGGAAACCCTTTACCTCTCCGGCGCCGGGCCTTTTCTTGCCGGAATGGGCGTCCGTCATTTCGATGCCGCCGACCATAAGGTTTATCTCTTTGGCTATAAACAGCGCTTCGGAAAACGTGTCGGCAGTTTCCAGGATGCGTACCTTAGCGCCGCTTTTCCTGCCCGCTTCCTGCCGGACGCGGCCCGCCGGGTTATTTAGTATTACAGACTGCGCGCACTTGATTATCTCGGGAGTAGAGCGGTAATTTCGCGTAAGGGATATGCTCGGCGCACCCGGGAAATCCTCGAAGAAACGGCTGAAGCACTCGGGGTCGGAACCGCGGAAGCCGTAGATGGACTGGTCGGGGTCGCCTATGATAAAAATACTTTCGCTGTTTCTGCTCCAGGCTTTTATCAGGCGGTATTGCATGGCGTTGATATCCTGAAATTCGTCCACAAGGAGGTGGGTAAAAGCGTCTCTGTCTTTCTCAATGCTTTCGTCCTCGTAAATTCCAAGCGCGTTTATCAGTATGTCGTCGAAGTCGAGCGCGCCGAACTGCTTAAGCTGCGCGCAATACAAATCGTATACTCCAGGAGGGACGTCGGGAGTTTGCAGGGCGCCGTTTTTTATAAGCGATATGCCGCGCAGGGCGCCGCGCGGGGAAATATCCAGGCCAAGGTCGTTAAGGATATCGCCTAAGACGGCGAGCGCGCTTTGTTCGTCGATAACAGTTATGCCTCTCTTCGTTTGCCCTGATAAGAAATTCAAAGCTATGGAGTGGAACGTCCCGATAGTCATATCCTTTATTGCGCTATTGCCGAAATATCGGGCGAGCCGCGAGCGCATCTCGCCCGCGGCTTTGTTGGTGAAAGTAACGGCCGTTATCCGCGAGGGGGGAACGCCGCATTCTTTAACGAGGTACGCTATGCGGCTTACCAGCGTTTTGGTCTTGCCCGTGCCGGGGCCGGCTATTACCGCTATTGCCCGATCGCGAGCAGTGACGGCCAGCATTTGCTCGCGGTTGAGGGTATCCATCATATCTTCAGGCGCGGGGGCGATACCGGCGTTAGCGCAAACCGGCGCTGTCTCCGCTTTAGCCGAGGGTTTATTACTCCGCTTTTTCCCGCCGCTTCCGCCTGCCTCTTCGCCGAGCAGGCTTAACTGGCCGGAAAGCAAGCCTATCTCCGCCTTGTCCATTATCTTTATCCTGCCGTACTCACCGTCGTAGCCCGGCCTTATTTCCACCATTCCGAGGCGCAGACGGCGGATGCCTTCGGCAACGAGACCCCCAGCCTTGCGCTCGATATCTTCAAGCGGCGCTTCGCGCAGTATATAAAGCTCCGGCCCGAGGCTGCGTATTAGACTTGCGTATTTTTCCTGCACCCTGGCGCTTATGCTTGTTACACCCATCGTAGAGGCTATTACTTCCCGAAGGGGTACGAGGCTTTCAAAGCGCCTGGCGCCGCTGGGAACGAAGCCTTCGCTTCTGTTGGCAAGCTCTTCCACCCGGTGCAGCACGCCGAGCGTTATCTTTCTGCCGCAAACGGGGCATATTCCCGAGGCGGCGATAGTGTCCGACGGCTTTAAGCACACCTTGCAGTTCCTGTGCCCGTCGTAATGGTATTTTCCCTCTTCGGGGAAGAACTCTATTGTTCCGCGGAAACCGTTGCCTGTCTCCAAAGATTTTGATATGTGTTCGTAAGAAAGGCCGGTATCGAATATATTCGCTTCGCGCGCAAGGTTGGCGGGGGAGTGGGCGTCGGAGTTGGATACGAGCGTATACCCGTCCAGCGCGGAAAGGCGCCAGTTCATAAGCGGGTCGGATGAAAGACCCGTTTCCAGAGCGTGGATATACGGGGTCAGGTCTTCGTAGCATTCGCTTATCTCGTCGAAACCCGAGTACGCGCCGAACAGCGAAAAATGAGGGGTCCAGATATGGGCGGGGATGAATATCACCCCCGGGGCGGCCTCGAGCGCTATTTCCAGCAGGTCCCGGCTGTCGAGGCCGAGTATCGGCCTGCCGTCTGAATGCAGGTTGCCTATAGCTTCGAGCCGGAGCGACAGCGCCTGCGCTTCCTCGATGCCGGGGAGCAGCAGCAGGTTGTGTACTTTACGCACTTTTCCGTTCTTCTTGTATATCGAGCTTATCTCGCCTGAAACTATGAAACGGGGGGTTATGCCTTCATGCGCGATTTCGTCTTCTCTGCGGAACTCTTTCCTCAGGGTGTAAAGCCCGTCTTCAGACGGTACGAGCTTTTCTTTAAGCTCTTCGCGCCACGCGCGGTGCGTGAAGTCTCCCGTGCCTATAACATTGAGCCCTTTGCGCCTCGCCCAAAGCTCAAGGGTCTCGGGCACGCATTCTTTGCTTGTAGCCCTCGAATATTTAGAGTGTATATGAAGATCCGCAATAAACATGCCGCAGGCCCCTCGCTGTAAGTTATACGTGTATAATA
>CAZJOS010000060.1:0-12178 GCA_964547655.1 uncultured Christensenellaceae bacterium | reverse complement strand
ACACCAGGGAGTATAATATGAACATAGTTTCTATTGGAGGAGTATTATGTGGGATAATCTATGGATCTCTTTCCCGCTCGTGGCGGGCGCAGTCATATTATTTATAGCATTTTGCGCGTTCCTCATCGTTGCTGAAAGAGGCGATACAAAAAAACGGCGCAGCCCTCACCCGCCGCGCAGCAGCTTCTCGTACAAAAAGAACCTGCCTTTGCGAAAGTATACCTCTCCCGCGCGCGTATACCCCAGGACTTCGTACAGCCTTAATGCGGACGTGTTCTGCGAAAAGGCGTCGAGGCGCACCGCGGTATAGCCCGCGGCTTTCATTGCATCTTCGGCGAGGAGCACCGTCTCTTTTCCAAACCCCCTGTTCTGATAGGCGGGGCTGACGCATAACCTGTGCAGCACCGCCGTTCTTTTTTCTTTGAACTCCCAGCCTGCTGTCTCGTACCCTTCGTCCTGCTCTTCATTGACGACTGCCGCAGAAACGATGCTGCCATCGCATACAAGAACGTACATCTGCCGGTTCTCTATGTCGCTGCGCAGCTGCTCTTCGGCGGGATAGATATCGTCCCATTGCTGTATGCCGCGCGAGCACATATCATCTATTGCGTCTTTAAACAAACGTACTATATACGGCAGGTCTTCAATACCGGCAAGTCTGAATTCTTTAAACATCATTTATCCTTGATCGGTTTTTATTACGCTTACAGAAACGAGAGCTGCGTCGCCTTATCCTTTAACGGCAGGCTCGCGTACGCAGGCATGCCGTACCGCTTTCTTGCCCTCTCTATCGCTTCGGCAAGGCCGCTCCTGTATTCCCCGTATGCCTTTTTGTCTTTATATATATCCTTTATGCGCCCGTATTCGGCGGGAAAGCTTTGCCGCACGCTCTCAAAGAAATTTCTATTCTTCAGCGCAAGCGCGCCCGTAAGCACGTAATCCGCGCCCGCGTCCTTCGCGCTGCTGAAAAGCGCGTCTATGCCGTGTTCGCCGCTCGTTATAAAGGGAATAATGGGCATCATATGCACTCCGCAGGTTATGCTCTGCTTCTTTATCTCCTTCACCGCCGCTATCCTCTCATCAGGAGGCGGCGCGCCCGGCTCCAGAAGCTTTGCCGCTGTTTTATCCATTGTAGTTACCGTTAACGCGCACATGAGCCCGCCCGCCTCGTTTACGCGTTTGAGCAATTCTAAATCCCTCAATATAAGCGTCGATTTCGTGCACATCGATACCGGCACGCCATAGCGCGCGAGAAGTTCGAGCACCGGGGGCATCAGCCGGTATTCCCTCTCGGCGGGCTGGTAGCTGTCGGTAACGCCGCCCAGATTGACCATCTCGCGGGAGAACTTAGGCAGTTCCCCTGCCAATATGTCGGCTGCGTTTACTTTGGCGTATATCTCGTTATAGAAGCTGCCGCCCTTTATATATTCGTGGGAATAAAGCGCGTAGCAATATGCGCACCTGTGGGCGCACCCGCGGTATACGTTGAGGTCGTATTTAAAAGGAAGCCATTTGGAGTTGTGATGATGCAGCGCAGTCTTGCACTGCACTTCTTTTACGCGATATTCCATGGCATTAGATCATAGTTTTGATCAAGTTTCAAAACACATTATATCCTTATCCCCGGGTCTTTAGGGCGCGGGCGGAACAGCACGAACTTGCGTCCCGAAAATTGGACCTGCTCGGCGCCCGTCTCTCGGGCTATAGCATCGAGCGCCTCCGCCGCGCTCACGGGCGCAGCCTGCTGCACGGTGCCTTTAACGAGTTCCCGCGCGGTAAGCGCCTCGTCGGCCTGCGTTATAACGTTGTCGGTCACTCCCGCCTTGCCTACGAAAATTATGGGCTCTATACTGTTCGCCATAGACTTAAGAGCGGCGCGCTGTTTGCTTGTAAGCATATTTCCTCTTTACCTCCGTATCAATCTACAAAATCGAATTCCATGCCTTCCAGCGCTACCGTATCTCCGGTCTTCGCGCCTTCCTGCCGCAGCGCTTTTATGATGCCGAAATCTTTGAGCAGCTTTTGGAAATGGCGCATGGAGTCGACGCTGTCCGGGTCGGTTTTGCCGAGTATCTCCTGTATGAGCGAGCCGTCCACATAATAGACTCCGTCCTGCTTAACCACGTCGAAACCCTTGTCGTCGCGCTCCAGCGCCCATTCCTCTATTATACCGTCGGGAATGTCGGGCTGAGGCACGGGCAGCCCCGATAGTATCTCGCTTGCCCTCTCCACGAGCTGCTTTGTGCCCTCGCCTATCGCCGCGCACATTTCGAAGACTTCAATCCCTTTGGGCGCGAGATATCTGCGCAGTTTTTCAGCGTTTGCCTCCGCGCCCGGCATGTCCATCTTATTTGCCGCGACTATCTCGGGCTTTTCCGAGAGCTTTTCAGAATAGCTTAAAAGCTCGTTCCTTATTGCTTCGTAGTCGGAGATTATATCCCTTCCTTCAAAGCACGAAGCGTCCACTACGTGTATTAGCATCCTCGTCCTCTCTATGTGCCGAAGGAAGTCGAGCCCCAGCCCGGCCCCCTCGTGGGCGCCTTCGATAAGGCCGGGTATATCCGCCATTACAAAGCCGGAGTCTTTTATCTGCACTACGCCTAAGTTAGGCGAAAGTGTAGTAAAGTGATATTCCGCTATCTTGGGGCGCGCGCTTGTGCACGCGGCGAGCAGCGTAGATTTACCTACGCTGGGGAAGCCTATGAGCCCAACGTCTGCTATGGTCTTTAGCTCGAGTACCACGAACCTGCCCTTAGTCTTTCTTCCCGAGGTAGCAAACGAAGGCTTCTGCCGCGTGGGCGTTGCAAAGCGGGCATTGCCTTTGCCGCCATGGCCGCCCCGGAGCAGCACGCGGCTGCCTTCCCGTATATCCGCTGCGACGCGGCCGGATTCAAAATCCTTTATCACAGTCCCGGGCGGCACGCGTACTACCAGGTCTTCGCCAAACTTGCCGTGCATGTTCTTCTTGCCGCCCTTTTCACCGTTTTGCGCGGCAAACTTTTGATTATAATGAAAATCCATCAGCGTACGCATGTTAGCGTCCGCGGCAAATATAACGTCGCCGCCCTTGCCGCCGTCGCCCCCGTCGGGGCCTCCGGCGTTAACGAACTTTTCCCTGTGAAACGAGACGGCGCCCGGCCCTCCGTCTCCCGCCTTTATATATATTTTAGCTTTATCGACAAACATCACATATAATCCTTTGCGCTTTTACATAAATCGTTAAGAAAACACCCGGCGCAGTCCGGCTTCCTGGCAAAGCAAACCCTCCGCCCGTGCCATATGAGCCAGTGGTGCGCCCGCGACCACTTTTCTTTCGGTATCGCTTCCATGAGCTGCTTCTCAGTCCCGAAAACGTCTTTCGCGCCTGCAAGCCCCAGCCTGTTCGAAACCCGGAACACATGCGTGTCCACCGCTATCGCGGGAATCCCGAAAGCGTTTGAAAGCACTACGTTCGCGGTCTTGCGCCCCACCCCCGGCAGATCCGTCAGCTCTTCCATCGTATGCGGAACTTCGCCGCCATATTTGTCCAAGATCGCCCTGCACGTTGCATGTATGTTTTTCGCCTTGGTCTTATAAAAACCGCAGCTTTTTACTATTCTCTCGAGTTCTTTCTGGCTTAAGCTTACCATGCCGGATGCGTTGGGGCATCTTTCAAAGAGCACGTCTGTAACGGCGTTGACCTGCCTGTCTGTAGTCTGCGCCGAAAGTATAGTCGCTATGAGGAGCTGAAACGGGCTCGCGAAATGGAGCGCGGGTTTCGCCTCCGGGTAATGCTCTTCCAAACGTTTTAATATCTCTCGGTTACTGCTCATCAAAGCCTCCGAAGCTTTGTAATATTATACCCGGCGATTCAGAAAAACACAAACGGAACCGCAAATAACGGTTCCGTTTTCTTAGTATTATACGGAATATCTATTGAGCGGCTTTTTTCTGCTCCTGCGCCAGCTTCACAGTATATGCCGGGTTTAAATAATAATAATCCTTATCGGCAATCCCTGAAATGGCCTTTTGGGGGCAGAAGTTGTAACACGCGAGGCAGTTCTCACAGCTGTGGTTCCATTCGGGCTTTCCGTTTTTAATGACGATGTTTCCCGCAGGGCAGACCTTTGCGCATATTCCGCAACCGCTGCATTTATCGTTTAAGCTGAAAACGCAGTCGAGACGGTATATCAATGACATATCCGAATCGTCTTCGCTGCCGCCCACCGCTTTAAGCATATAATTTCGGGTCATAGATCTAAACATCGGGGCAAAGGGTATAAGCAGTATATCGAGTATCCCTTTTGATGAAAGGCTTTTTGCCTTCTTTTTTGTTTGACGGCATATACGCTTAATTCTCTTATCCATTTTGGCAATCAATCTTTCGTTTTTTACCCAGGGCTTATTAAAAGCGTTCTGCGGCATATGCACGCCGTAGGCTGCCGAGAGCTCCCCTCCGTTTTCGCGGACCAGTTCCTTTACCGTTTTTATTGAGCTCCCCGCTCCCCCGCCGAAATTGCAGACAGCAAATAAATATTTCGACTGAAGCCCCTTAAGCTTTGGTATAAGGACCCTTACTATATTTGGAACGTCGGTATAATAAACGGGAAAAACGATACCTATAGTATCGCCGTCCGCCGTTATATCCTCCTCATTGATAACCGACGTCATAGAAACAAGGCGCCCTTTAAGCCCGGCCGCAATGCCCTTCGCTATGGTGTAACTGTTGCCCGTACCGGAAAAATAAAATACCGTTGCAGGCATATCACAAATCCCCTTTCAAAATAATTTCTCTTACTTTTTTGACCCAGTTTATCTCGTTCTGGTAATACATGATGCCGTTTTCATTTGACATCTTCCAGATGAGACGTTCCCTTGCGCCCCTCGCCATTTGCATATATGCTTCTTTCCCCTCGCTTTGAAGCATAGACAGGCGCTCATTAAGCTTCTTCTCGTACACGTTTAGCTGGCCCAGCAGCTCTTCATTGGAGAGATCCTTTGAATATGTAAACTTGATAAGGAACGCGTGCTTTAACCCCGGCATCTCGGGCTCTTCCCTCAGCCATTTCATAAATTCAGCCTTACCTGTTTCAGTAATGCTGAATATCCGTTTATTGGGATTGTCCGTCTGGTAGACGATTTCACCCTTTATCCAGCCGTCTTTCTCCATCTGTTTTAGGGTGCCGTAAACCTGGGTGTGCGTCGCGTGCCAATAATGCAGCGCCGCGAAGTCGAATGCTTTTACAAGGTCGTAGCCCGACATTGGGTATATATCCAAAAAACCCATCAACGCGTACTTCAAAGCCATGTAGTCACCTTTTTTATTATTAAACTTTTTTAATAGTGTAATACTTTAATATCATTCTGTCAACATTTTTTTAACTGAAGTGCTAAGAAAACATCGCGTTATAGCCTTGCCTTGATTCTGCTTTATGAAGGCACATAATATTGAGTCGCGCAGCCCAAAATAAACGTATGTTCAATGTTATATTAAAGACTGCCGTAATATATTTTTTCTCGATGTTCGCCATGCGATTGATGGGAAAGAGGCAGGCGGGCGAGCTTCAGCCTTTCGAGCTGGTTATCGCGGTGATGATAGCGGAAGTAGCGAGTATGCCGATGAACAGCTCGGGCATTCCTATAACGTTCGGCATAATACCCATTATAACGCTGCTTCTGCTGCATAATCTTATAGCTTTTATCTCCATGAAGAGCGAAAAGATGAGGGCGTTCGTTTCGGGCAAGCCGAGCATCATAATACATAAAGGGATAATAAACGAAAAGGAATTGAAGAAGCTTAATTATAATTTCAACGACTTGTTTGAGCAGCTGCGCGTAAAAAACGTGATGAGCATAAGCGACGTCCATTACGCCGTTTTGGAAACCAACGGGGAACTCAGCATAATGCTCAAGCCTGAAAAACGCAGCATGCAGCCGGAGGATATGAATATTGCTCCCGCTAACCCCGGCTTTTGCTACGACGTAATAATAGACGGCAAGCTGAAGCCGAAAAACCTGCAGGCACTCGGCTTTAAAGAAAAAGACCTTGTTGATTTCCTTTTCAAAAAGAACATAAAGGAGATAAAGAAGGTATTCGTAGCCACGAGCGACGAGACCGGCACGGTTTTTATACAGGATTACAGCGGCAAACAGATCACGGGGAATATGAAGAATGGCTAAGAAAATTGCCCTCGCGGTATTGCTGCTGCTTGTCGTCGGGGTGGCGGTGCTGCAGAACATCTACATAGGCAGCGCGACCGAAGAGCTGATTGCCGATCTTGAAAAAGTCAGGTCGGCGCTGGAAAAGGACGACCTCGGCGCGGCGGCGGCCGCGGCAGATATGTTCAGCTCAAAATGGGAAGAGAAAAAAAGAGCGTTCGAAGCTTTTTTTGAGCATAAGGAAGTGGACAGCATATCGTCTACCGCCAAAAGCCTTCAAAGCTATTGCCATACGGGTTCAAAAGAAGAAGCGCTGGCGCATGTTTCCGCCGCAATCTTTTATGTTGAGCATATAAGGGATATTGATACGCTGGGCTGGGAGAATGTATTTTAGCGCCACGAAAAGCTGTATGATATTCCCGCTTTAAGCTCGGCTTCGCCTAAAATATGAGGGTCGCCGATGGTTATGTCTCCTTTGAGCCCGAGTTCCTTTGCCGCAAGGTAAAAGTGGCACGCCGCAATGCCCATGTCTATGCGCTGTATGCTGTACCCGAGCAGCGTATTGCCGGCATACGCCTTGTCCTGCTTCAAGTAGAAATGTACACCGCTGCCTGAACGTATCGCCTGCCATGGCTGTTTGTTTGAGGCCGAGGGCGCGATCCGCACCATCTCGAGGCAGGTCTGAAGCGCGCCTTGCGTTTCAATGGGGCTTCCAAGCCGTTCGTCGAAGAACAGCTCTGAAAAATCTTTCCTCGTCCTCCCTTTTGCTCCGGCGGCAACCGCCCTTTCCACAAGCGACTTCTTCGGCGCGGCATAGCCCAAAGGAGAAATGGCCGGCAGATATTCGTCCTCCGGCTTTAAAGCGCCGGCAAATGCGCCGCGGGTAAACAGGCCGCCTACCCAGCACGTGCCGAGCCCCAGCGAAGTGGCATACAGAATAGCCCGCTCAAACTCGAAGCCGAACCCTTCGAGGTCATTCCCGCCTTTTTTTACGCAGCCGGCAAGGAATACCTTCGCGCCCCTTATAAACCCGTATGTACCGAGATGGGGCGTAAATTCGCTCTCCAGCAGCGATATCCTTACATCCGCGCCGAAAGGGTTTCCTTTATCGCCCCCGATAAGCTTCTTAAGGGCGTCGCGCTTTTCCCCCTCGGGAAGAGAAGAATATGTCCTGACGGATATCCGCCTTTTTATCAATTCTATAGCGTTATGCATGCAGCCCCCATTTTCGTCGTCGCATACTGACGTTGATTACGAGCCCGAACGCTATCATGTTCGTAAGCAGGTTTGAGCCTCCGTAGCTTAAGAACGGAAGCGGTATGCCCGTTATAGGCGTTACGCCGATGTTCATTCCTATATTTTCGAATACGTGGAACACTGTCATAGCAACGACGCCCGTTATTATCAGAGTTCCGAGTTCGTCTTTTGCCTTTGTGGCAAGATAAAATGCCCTCGCGATAAGCAGCACGTAAAGCAGTATTATTATTCCCGCTCCGATAAACCCGATCGCCTGGGTAGTGGACGCGAAAATAAAGTCAGTATGGTTATAGGGTATGTTGCTTGACTTTGTCTCCCCGCTTAGAGTGAAAAGCCCTTTACCTGTCAGTTGGCCGGAACCCGCAGCTGACTGGGCCAATTTGGCCTGATATCTGCTTGCCTCCAATTCTTCCGGCGTTTGCCCCGGCGCCTCTATGCCCACAAATGAATATATCCTGTTTCTCTGCCAATCGGCGAGCATAAACCAACCTGCGGGAAGCGCTATACCCACGCATAAAAGAAGCGCTGCAATTATCTTTATACTTGTTTTCGCTATAAACAGCATGGCGAAAAACGTAAAAGCGTAAACGAGCGACGTCCCCAAATCCTTCTGAAGCAGTATCAGCGCGAACGGTATAATAAACACGCCCAGTATAGGCAGTATGTCACGAATTTTCCTTATGCCGCCGTCTCTGCCCTTTGTGCGGTTCGTTATCATCTTTGCCATTACTATAATTATGGCAATCTTCCCGAACTCGCTGGGCTGAAGCCCCGAATTTCCTATCTTGAACCAGCCTTTGGTGCCGTTGATCGTAGACCCGAAAAGAAACACCGCGATGAGAAACCCGATAAGTATGATATATATCCATTTATAATATTCGCCTATCGCGTGATAATCGGGCAGGAACACGATAAACATAGCAAGGAGCCCGATGCCGAACCACGTCATCTGCTGAAAAACATAGTAAAGATTTATCTGCGAGACAACATTAGTAAGAGAGGCGTCCCCTTGAACAGGGTCTGAAGTCGCGCTGGAGATCGCAACGAAGCTGAACAGCACCAGCGCAAGAATGATACCGAAAAGCATCCAGTCTATGTATCTGAACATCCTTGTGTCGATGAATTTTAACTTCAAGGCATACTCCAATCATTGCGATTTTGTTTTTAAAGTATAACATAAATATTAAAATCATATAAGCCTAAATATTTTTGTTTACATTTAAAGTTCGGTTTCGTTTTGCATAAAAAAGCGGCTTAATACTGCCCGCTATGGCAGCGGAGCATATTGCGCTGCACGGCAGACAGAACAAATAAGCTGACCAAAAGCTCTTAGTTTATTATCCTGACGAGTTTTGCGGTGCCCTGAACCGGGTAGCTTTCCGCAACAGGGCCTTCAAACACGACTTCTACCTTATCGAACAGCTTGATATCGAGCATGTCTGCAGGCGTCTCTTTTCCGTCTTTGACTCTGACGGCTTTTGTATCAGCGTTCATTGTTACGTTTGCCTTGTCGTACATCGTGTCTTCCTGCTTCTCCCCTGCCACACCCAGCACGATATAGCCCTTTTCGGTAGTGATGCCCGTTACCTCGCCCCTTATGCCGATAACGTCTTCCTGCGTTGCCGAGCAGCCGGCCGCGGTCAGCATTACGACTGCAAGTATAGTTGCAATAAATATATTCTTCATAATACTCCCTAAAAATCATCTTTACTATTATGACGACTGCGGCAGCTTAGTTGTTCCATGTAAAACGTTCATATGCTTTTCAGAATATAGACAACCCAAACTCAAAGATGATATATTATACTGGTAACTTACAGGAGGATTAAGGATGGCGCACAAGTCTTTGTATCGCGCGTGGCGGCCCGAGAGGTTCGCCGACGTATCGGGACAGGATCATATAGTACGAGTGCTTACCGGCGAGATAGAGAGCGGCCGTATTTCGCACGCGTATCTCTTTACCGGCCCGAGGGGCACGGGCAAGACGAGCCTCGCGAAAATATTCGCAAAGGCGGTAAACTGCTTATCGAGGGAAGGCGCGGAGCCTTGCGGCAAATGCGACATCTGCCTTGCAGGCAAGGCCGAGAACACGACGGACATAATCGAGATAGACGCTGCCTCAAACAACGGGGTGGACAGCGTAAGGGACCTGCGGGACAGGGTGGGGCTTCTGCCCGCGATGTGCGGCTATAAGGTATACATTATAGACGAAGTGCATATGCTCTCTGCCGGGGCTTTCAACGCGCTGCTCAAAACGCTCGAGGAGCCGCCCGCTCATGTCATATTCATACTCGCCACCACCGAGCCTCACAAACTGCCCGCTACGATACGTTCTCGCTGCCAGAGGTTCGATTTTAAGCGGTTCTCCGTAGAAACAATCATAAACCGGCTTAAAGTAGTATCTGACGCCGAGGGCTTTAAATACGGCGGCGAGGCGCTTAAGATGATAGCGCGGGCAGCGGAAGGCGGCATGCGCGACGCGCTTTCGATACTCGACCAATGCGCGTCTTACGGGGATATAACGCCGGAAAACGTGTCGGACACTCTTGGCGGAGGCGACGCTCGCATGATATATGAGCTTGCGGAGCGTATATCTAGATACGACGAGAAAGGGGCTTTAGAACAGCTGAGGGCGCTGCTGGATGCGGGAGCGGACACGCGCACGCTTATAAAAGACCTCGCGGATATATTCAGGAGGATGTTGTGGCTTACCGCCGGAGCGGACTCCGGCGAGCAGGACAAGGCGCTTAAACCTCTTGCCGGGAGTTTAGGGAAAAACTCGTGCCTTAGAGCGCTGAATATACTCATACGCAAAGAATACGAGATGCGCATCAATCTGCGCGCCGATATAGTACTCGAGACGGCCGTCATGGAGATAATGTGCCCCGAAGACGATAAAGAAGCCTCGGGAGCACACAGGATAGAGAAGCTGGAGTCGCGGATAGCGGAGCTTGAAAGCCGGAGCTTCACAAAACCACAGGAAGAAAGCGGTGATATCACAAAGCCGCAGGAAAAGAAGGAAGAAAAGCAGGCTTCAAAAAAAGCGGCCGACAAAAAACAGCCTGATAAAAAACAAGCCGCAGCCAGGGACGCGGAGCAGGAGAAAGACAAAGTAACCGAAGACGCGGGGCAGGCGAAAGCCGATGATATATGGCAGAAGCTGCTTGACGTCATTGATAAGGATTCGCATGTCATCTTTCCGTACGCTAAACAGGCAGCAGGCGCAGTGTGTAACGACGGCAGATTTGAGATAAAATACAGTATGGAAGATTCTATATACGCGGATTTCATGAAACAGCCGAAAATCCAGAAGGTATTGGCTGAGACCCTTGAAAAACTGACCGGGGAGACCATGGTCATAAGCATTGTAACTGAGAAATTGAAAGCGGAGGCGCCCGCCGATCAGGGGCCGCTTTCGGGATTTGATATCGAAATAGAAGAAGTCTAGGAGGAATTTATATGGCAAAGCGTAAATCGTTTGGCGGAGGCGGCATGAACATGGGCTCCATGCTGCAAAGAGCACAGAAGATGCAGGCCGACATGGCCGCCGCGCAGGCGGAGGTGGAGGCGGCCGAGGTGGAAGCGGCTGCGGGCGGCGGCGCCGTTATTGTACGCGCAAACGGAGCGAAACAGATACTCAGCGTCAAGATATCTCCCGACGCGGTTGACCCCGAAGATATAGAGATGCTCGAAGACCTTATAACCGCCGCGGTGAACGAAGCGCTCAGTAAAGCCGACGAGATGATGAAACAGAAGATGGGCGGCATTACGGGCGGCATGGACTTAGGGGGAATGTTTTAACCTTGAGCCAGATAATAGAGCCGGTAACGCGGCTTATTAACCAGTTCTCGAAGCTGCCCGGCATAGGCCATAAAACGGCGCAGAGGCTAGCGTTTTATATGATAGGCCGGAGCGATGAAGATGTGGAAGAGTTCGCGGAAGACCTTATAAGCGCCAAAAAAAAGGCCTCTTACTGCCCTGTGTGCGGGAACCTCATGCAGAAAGGCGAGACCTCATGCGCCATATGCGGCGACACCATAAGAGACGCTTCGTGCATCTGCGTGGTTTCCGACATACGCGACGTGCTTGCCATAGAAAAGACGCGGGAATATAAAGGCGTTTACCATGTGCTGCACGGAGTGATATCTCCCATGGACGGCATAGGCCCCGACGATATAAACATTGCGGGCCTGCTCGACCGCCTCGCTAAAGGGCAGGCGAACGAAGTGATACTGGCGACGAACCCCGACGTGAAAGGCACTGCAACGGCCGCATATATAGCTAAGACCATACGCGACCTCGTGCCGCGCATAACGCGCATAGCGCACGGCATACCCGTGGGCGGCGACCTCGAGTATACCGACGAAGTAACCCTGATGCGCGCCATAGAAGGCAGGACGGAATACTGACCTGCGTATACCGGCTGTATAAGATGATATATATTGGGCATTATTATTGCATAACAATATTGGAGGTTTGCCCATGGAGCCGGATTCGAATACATATGCGGAAGACGTAAAGAGAGCTTATGCCGAAATGAAAGCCGCGGAAAACTACTTCGATAACGTAAACGACCCCGACCTTATAGATTACGCTATATACGACCTCGAAGCCGCGAAAAAGAAGTACGCGTATATGCTCAAAAAAGCGCGGCAGGAATATAAGCAGGTGATCTGACGCTTAAAGTAAACCGGCAGGGAAAACCCGAGCCGGTTTTTTTATTTGTTTCCGAACACTTAATGCGTTGAATTCCTTCACCTGATTCAGCATCGCTAAAGTTTCA
>CAZJOS010000059.1:0-12310 GCA_964547655.1 uncultured Christensenellaceae bacterium | reverse complement strand
GAGATAGCCGCGCTGGTCTGCGAAAAGGCGTTCGGATATCTCGACGCGGCCCCTGAAAGGCTGGGAGCAAAAATGTGCACCCTGCCGTTCAACTTAGGGCTTGAAAACGCGGTAGTGCCGCAAAAGGACGAGATAAAAGCAGCCGTTCGCAGAACGTTATACAGATAGGAGTAATATATGGCGACCAAAGTCATTATGCCGAAGCAAGGCCTTCAGATGACGGAAGGCACAATTATTTCCTGGCTTGTCAAAGAGGGCGGTAAAGCCGTAAAGGACGAACCACTGTTTGAGATCGAAACAGATAAGCTTACTATAACCATAGACGCCGCAGTGTCAGGGACGCTGCTTAAAATAGTGAAGGACGAGGGTGAGACAGTACCGATCGCTGAGACGATTGCCATAATAGGAGAATCAGGCGAAGATATTTCAGGGCTGCTTAGCAGCGCAATAAATGGCCGGCAGCAGAATGAAGAGACGGCCTATGAAGCTGTCACTGAAAAGGGCGCTGCACAGCAACAGGCTGTAAAGCCGAAGAGGTTTATAATATCTCCCAGGGCCATGATGCTGGCACAAAGCAGGGGAGTTGACCCCGCAGTTATTAACGGCAGTGGACCCAAGGGATTGATTGTCGAAAAAGATGTGCATAAATATATCGAAAATACTCCTCGGATTACGCCTCTTGCAAAAAAGATTGCCGATATCGAGGGTATAGACATATCTGCAATCTCAGGTACGGGGTCAAATGGTAAAATAACAAGACACGATTTAACAAGGCCTTTGCCAGTATCCGCCGGGCTAACTCCTTTTACGGGAATGAGAAAAGCAATCGCAACAAAGATGGCCGACAGCCTTTCAACCACAGCGCAGGCGACAGTACAGGTTGAGGTAGACATGAGCGAATGCGTAAGGGTAAAACAGCATTACAGCGGCAGTGGCAGAAAAATATCGTATACGGATCTTATTATAAAAGCTGTCAGCAAAGCGCTTATAGATTTTCCCAAAGTAAATTCAGAATGGACGGAAAACGGTATACTGCAAAAGGATTATGTCAACCTTGGGTTGGCAGTTGCGCTTGAGGAAGGATTATTGGTTCCGGTTATAAAGAATGCCCATAATATGAGCATTGAGCAGATAGTTAATGAATCAAGGGAGCTGGTTAAAAGAGCTAAGGACGGGGAACTTTGCCCTGACGACTGTTCCGACGGAAGCTTTACGATATCGAATATGGGCATGTACGGAGTAGATTCTTTTGTAGCAATACTAAACCCTCCTGAGACAGGCATACTGGCAATTGGGCGTATTAAAAAAGCTCCGGCCGTTATTGAAGACAGCATGGAAATAAGGCCGATGATGTCTATAACATTGACGTACGACCACCGCGTGCTGGATGGAGCGCCCGCCGCGAGGTTTACATCGCGGGTTCGAGAATACCTTGAAAATCCTTACCTTATGCTATAGGGGTGATTAATTTGAGCTATGAATACGATGCGGCGATCATCGGCGGCGGCCCGGGCGGGTATACTGCGGCGATACGTCTTGGACAGCTTGGCAAGAAGGCCATTCTCATTGAAAAAGATAAGCTAGGCGGAACTTGCCTGAACCGAGGCTGCATACCAACAAAATCCCTGCTGCAAAGCGCGCAGGTATATAAAACGGTTCTGGATTGTGAAACGTTCGGGATAACGGCAAAGGAAGCTGCATTAGATTATAACAAAATAAATAAAAGAAAAGACGAAGTCGTTACCAGACTTAGGAACGGTATAAAGCACCTCATAAATAAGGCGGGTATAGATGTTATATCTGCAGCGGCTTCGTTTATTAACAAAAATATCATATCAGCCGGGGGGGAAGAGATTACTGCCGCAAACATTATAATAGCGACAGGATCCGAGCCTGCGATGCCGCCGATTACGGGCATTGATTCTGAGGGAGTTATTAATTCTGACACCGCGCTTACGCTCGACAGATGCCCTCATAGTATAGCCATAATCGGCGGGGGAGTAATAGGAGTGGAGTTCGCAACGCTTTTTTCTTCGTTGGGTTCAAAGGTGACTATAATAGAAATGTTGGGTGAGATACTTCCGGGCATCGATCCAGAGATAGCAAAACTGACAAGAATAGATCTGATAAAAAAGGGTGTGGATATATTTACGGGAGCGAAGATAGTAAAAATCGAGCCAGGAGTAAGCGTAAGCTTTGTAACGGATAAAGCTAAGACGATAAATGCCGATAGATGTATAGCTGCAACCGGCAGAAAGCCAGTAACAGAAGCTTTGGGGCTTTTTAATATAGGCCTCATAACAAACCGCGGTTATATAAGGACAGACGATCATATGAGAACGGGAATACCCGGAGTTTACGCGATAGGAGATGTAACGGGAAAAATACAGCTTGCACACGTCGCGTCTGCTCAGGGAATCGTTGCCGCGCACAACATAGCCGGCAAGAAAAGAAAGATCGATTACGGTATAGTTCCCGCCTGTGTATACTCCAAACCGGAAATAGCATATGTAGGGCTGACTGAGGAACAGGTAAAACAAAAAGGGATTAGTTATAAAACCGGATATTTCAACACTGCGGCTAACGGACGTTCCCTGATAATGGGGGAAACTGCGGGAATGGTGAAAATAATCACTGAAACCAAAACGGGCGAAGTTTTAGGATGCCATATTATGGCTCAGCACGCGACGGATATGATCGGGGAAATCTGCACGCTTATGCGTTCGGGAGGCACGGTAGACGAGCTAATTGATACTATCCATCCGCACCCGACAGTGTCCGAAATAATTATGGAAGCGGCGCACGACACGGAGAATCTATCGATACATAAATAAACGCAGTTATTAATCATACATATATCACTGATATTATACGTACTAAAAATTAAAGAATTTATTATTAATGACTTGACTCATAATACATACGATGTTACAATTGGTAAGACAAATTAACACATCAAATTAGTTCGAGATCAACAACAAATACAATAAGGCTAAATGGGTAAATTGCGAAGCTGAGGCTGGCATGGCTAGCAGAACAGTTGCAACCTTACCGGTATATAAGCCGCTTATTTGAAGGACAGGCCGGGAACAACATATATTAAATAGCTTTGGGAGGATAAATACAATGTTTGATTTTAGTGAAATCATCGACCTTACAATCAACATAGAGAGCGGGATGTCTACACCGCCCGGCGTAAGGAAGGCGCTGCCCCCCGTCGAATTCAGACTTTATAAAAAGGCGGATGTTGACGGTATACAAGTAGGCTTTTTTCAATCAGGAATACATGCCGGCACGCACCTTGATGCACCAAGACATATATTAGCCGGAAAAAAGACCATTGACCAGGTAGCGTTAAGCCATTTCTTGGGAAAAGGGTATTGTGTTGATGTTTCAAATGTGAAACCAAATGAGCCTGTGACAGCTGAAATGTTAGAACCGTATAAAGATAAGATAGAACCGGGAATGATAGTATTACTATATACTGGTTGGAGCGACAAGATGTGGGGCAAGGACGAATATTGGGATGACTCGCCGTATCTGGGCGAAGACGCAGCCCAATGGCTTGCAGACCATAAGGTAAAAATAGCAGGTTATGACTTCTTTCAGGATGCAGGAGCGAAAGGCTTTGTAACTAACCCCGAGAAATTCGTAGTACATAAAATTCTGCTTAGCAGCGAGTGTCTGAATATCGAGCACCTCACAAACTTAAAAAAAGTTGTAGATTCAGAATTCTTTGTAATCGCTCTTCCGCTGAAGCTGATAGGAGCGGAAGGATCGCCCACAAGAGTAGTTGCATTGAAGTAATTATTGTACTAAAGGCTGACTTTAGTACAAATAAAATATTAGGAGGAAAATGATGAAAAAACGGAGCATACTGGCATCTATTATCGTCATAGTCATCGCTTTTACGCTCACTATGACAGGATGCGCGCAAGCACCGGCGTCGGAATCTCAGGCGCCAGCGTCAACAGATAAACCGACCGATGTAGTTACGGACGCCCCCGCATCTACTGAGCAGAAAGTTTACAAGATAGGTGTAACACTGCCGATGCTTTCTGTTGTTCACTGGGCTAATCAGAAATATGGTTATGAACTTGCCGGGCAGGAACTGGGATGCGAAGTAACGGTCGTTGATGCCGGTGGTTACGAGTTTGTTGAAAAGCAGATTAACCAGATTCAAGACTTCATCGCAAGCGGTATGGATGCAATTATCGTTGCGGCATGTGATCAAGATGCTGTTGTCAACGTAATAAATGAAGCCGTTGATGCGGGAATAGTCGTAATAAACGTCAACAACATGTCAACTAGCGACAAGGTTTATTCGAAGATACGTTCAGACGACAACGATATGGGCGTTCAACAGGCCAGATTACTTGCGGAGGGAATTGAAAAAGTCTTAGGCAAGACGGAAGCTAAGGTCGTAATGGTCAATGCAGCCGCAGGAAGCGCTCTTACAAAGAGGGGAGACGGCTTTAGAGCAGAAATCGAAGCAAACTACCCCGGTATTGAAATTCTTGATGAGCAGTTTGTATCAGCCGACCCAGCCAAAGCTTCGGCAGTGTTTGAAGACTTCCTTCAGACATATCCGGAGATAGACGGCGTATTCTGCTGGTCCGACACAGTTGCTGTTCCTATTGCGCACCTCGCTAATGCATCCGGAAGAGAGATAGTCATAACCGCGATGGATGTAGTTAACCCGGATACAAGGACAGCAATAAGAAACGGGCTTATATACGGAACAGTTGCGCAAGAGCCTATCACTCTTGGAAAGCTTGGTGTAGAGACAGCTGTTAAGATCTTAAATGGCGAACCCTATGAAAAAGAAATTTGGTCGAAGATAACGGTTGTTACTACTGAAAATCTCGAGGCGATTGACATGTCCGGCATAATTACTCCAGACCAGACCCGCTAAGCCGGAACAATTTAACGTTTCCCGGGGGCTTACAATTACCCCCGGGAAACAAAATTTACTGAAGGGTGAAGAATATGAGTAAAAAAATGCTGGCCGCAGTGCTTAAAAATTATAAAGAAGAATTCATAATTGAGGAGGTCCCCATTCCTATACCAAAAAAAGGCGAAGTACTTGTTAAAGTTGTTGCTTCGGGCTTATGCGGTTCAGATATACATATACAGGAAGGGAAGATCAAGACAGTCAATTTGCCGCATATACCTGGACATGAGCTTGCGGGAGAAGTATTTGAATTAGGCGAGGGAGTGGAAGGATTCGGTATAGGAGATCGGGTCATTTCTGCTATAGATATATCGTGCGGCGTTTGCATGTTTTGCCGTTCGGGCAAAACGAATCTATGCCGCAAGCTAAAGCGCATTGGTTTCGAGATAAATGGTTCGCACGCTGAGTACGCTGTAGTCCCCGCTGAAAATCTATTCAAGATAAGTAAGGATATACCTGCTGAAAAGGCGGCAGTAATTCCCGATGCAGTCACATGCATGTATCACGCTATAGAAGGCCAGGGCAAGGTAAAGGCTGGAGACCGAATATGCATAATGGGTATTGGCGGATTGGGTATGCAGGGCGTTCAGATAGCGAAGCTTTTCGGGGCTGAAGTAATAGCAACAAGCAGAAAAGATAAAAAGTTAAAGGTTGCTGAGGAATTAGGTGCCGACCATGTGATAAACACAAAGACATCTAAAATGAAAGACGAAGTCGGCAGGATAACCGAAGGAGAAATGTGCGACGTCGTATTCGATAATATAGGCATAAAAGAATCCATTCAATGGGCGCTTGATATATGCCGCCCCGGCGGGAAGGTAATAATAGTAGGATATATAGATCAGGATTTTACAGCTAATTATCAGGATGTAATGATAAACGAAAAAGAGATTATCGGCATCAGGGCTAGCAATAAGCAGGATCTGATGAAAACCATAAGGCTTGTTGAAGAAGGAAAGATCGATCCATTTGTTTACAAGACCATGCCTTTAACAAGTATCAATGAAGCTGTCAATCATTTAAAACAGGGAGAAAGTGACGGCAGGATAGTGCTTATACCGTAATACGGGAGGTAAAACGTGAAAAGACCAGTTGGGGCCTCATTAAAACGATTTCTTCGTCAAATGGGCGCGCTGCCTTATGTAATAATAATAATGGGTGTCATCATTCAGCTCATAAACAGCAATTTTTTAACTCAGACCAACTTGTTAAATGTGCTGAGACAGAATTCAATAATTGCCGTAGCTGCGTTCGGGATGACAGCATTAATAATATCGGGGGGCATAGACCTCTCTTTGGGCTCGATCATAGGTTTATCATGCGTTATCGCAAGCTCGCTCATGAAGGAAACAAACAGTGTTTTTGTTGGGCTTATAGCGGCAATGCTGCTGGGATGTATAGCCGGGGCTGTTAACGGAGTATTTGTAGTTGTATCCGGTGTTCATCCATTTGTTGTTACTCTAGGAACACTGACTATATACAGAGGTTTAGGGTTGATTTTCACTGGCGGCTTGCAGATTCCTGATCTCCCAAAAGAGTTTCTTGATATGGCGAGTAATAATTTCCTTATAATGCCAATACTTGTGTGGATATCGATAATTGTATTCTTTGTAATGAGGTTTTTGCTATACAAGACAAAGTTTGGCCTCTACATGTATGAGATCGGAGGACGTGAAGAGGCGGCATTAGTAGCCGGCATCAATGTTAAAAAGTATAAAGTTATGGTCTACGCATTGTCGGGTTTATTGTCAGGTCTTGCAGGAATGATGCTGACAGCGCGGGTAATTTCCGCACAGGCAACGCTGGGAGCAGGATATCATTTGCAAGTTATAGCAGCCGCCGTCATAGGGGGCACCTCACTTGGAGGAGGAAAAGGCAAGATAGGAGGCACAGTTCTAGGCATATTGATTTTAGGCATACTTTCAAACGGGTTGAACCTGTTACGGGTATCAACGTTCTGGCAAAGCGTAGCAATAGGCACAACCATTGTTATAGCTGTTATTTTAGATGTCATTAGTCAGAAAAAAGCTGCAAAGCGGGGTGAAGGAATTGGCTGAAAAAAAAGTTATTCTTGAAATGAAAGGCATATCAAAAACTTTCCCCGGTGTCAAAGCGCTTTCAGACGTGCAACTAAGGATCAATGAGGGAGAAGTGCATGCGCTGATGGGTGAAAACGGAGCAGGTAAATCTACGCTTATGAAAGTACTTTCAGGCGTATTCACTTCAGACGAAGGGGATATATATATAGACGGAAAACTTGTTAGTATCAAAAACCCCCATTCAGCTAAGCAGTTAGGAATTTCCATAATTCATCAGGAGTTGATGCTAGCCGAAAATGTGCCGGTTTACAACAACATGTTTATGGGCAGAGAGATCATCAGCAACAGATTGCTGAATACTTTAGACAACAAGGCCATGATAAAAAAGGCCGACGAAGTGTTGAATGGAATGATAAATGCCGGAATAGATGTTAAGCGGATCGTATCAACGTTGAGCGTCGCCCAAAAACAGCTCGTCGAAATAGCAAGGGCTATTATGTGGAATTCCAGGATAATTATTATGGATGAGCCCACATCCTCGCTTTCAAACAAAGACATTGCTACACTTTTCAACATAATAAGGCAGTTAAGTGCGTCGGGCACCTCAATAATCTACATATCACACCGAATGGAGGAGATCAACCAGATATGCCATAAAGTAACAGTGTTACGGGACGGCAACTACGTTGGAACAAGGGATATCAGCGAGATAAATATGGACGAGCTCATAAAGATGATGGTTGGGCGTAATTTGCAGAATAAATATCCCAAAGAGCGGGTGCAGCACGGTGAAGTAGTTCTTAGAGTAAAAAACCTTACACGGGCGGGTATCATTGACAATATTTCGCTGGATGTAAGGAAGGGCCAGATACTTGGAATATTCGGCCTTATAGGCGCAGGAAGGACTGAACTTGTTAAGGCAATATATGGGGCTGACCCTATAGACTCGGGAGAGATAGAGCTTAACGGAAAGAAACTTGATATTAAAAGCCCGAATGACGCTATAAAGACGGGTATTGGGCTGATACCAGAGGACAGGAAACTTGAAGGCCTCGTACAGATTCAGTCAGTCGGGTACAACGTAACCCTTCCTATCTTAAGAAAGATGAAAAAAGGGTTCTTAGTCAATACAAAAAAACAAAAAGAAGTCACCCAGAAATATATTGACAGGCTGACGATTAAAACGCCGAGCATAAAACAAATAGTAAGAAATCTTTCTGGAGGCAATCAACAAAAGGTTATCATTGCCAAATGGCTCGCATCTCAATCAGAGGTATTAATATTTGACGAGCCTACAAGAGGGATAGACGTTGGTTCCAAGATCGAAATATATAAGATAATGAATAACCTACTGAAAGAGGGAGTGGCGATCATAATGATCTCTTCGGAACTGCCCGAGTTACTTTCGATATCCGATAAAATTATAGTAATGAAGCAGGGCAGGGGAGTGGCGGAGTTTGAAGAGTGTGCCAACCTGACAAAAGAGGAGGTCTTGAAATGCGCATTTTAACAAAAGATAAAACCAATAAAAGCATTATCCGTTCCTCTATG
The DNA here is from genome assembly GCA_964547655.1 of uncultured Christensenellaceae bacterium. GTDB lineage: Bacteria > Bacillota > Clostridia > Christensenellales > SZUA-584 > DTFZ01. Next base: position 3,766 of record CAZJOS010000059.1, on the reverse strand, counting down.
CAGGGCATAAGGAGCATACTTCCGCAGATAGCGCTGCCTCTCGGAGTAGTTATGCTGGTTCTGTTTTTCTCTATACTTACGCCCAGGTTTATATCCCAGTACAATATTCTTAATATCTCAAGGCAACTGGTTACTCTCGCGTTACTCGCTTGCGGTATAACCTACGTACTCGTATCAGGGGGCGTTGATTTGTCGGTTGGCTCCAATATGGCCCTGGTAAGCGTTATTACAGGATTAGTTTTAGTTGAGACGTCAAGTGTCGCTCTTTCGGTGGTAGCCGGCGTTTTTACGGGGGTTTTACTGGGAGCAATAAATGGGATCATAGTTGCGGTTCTGCGTGTTCAGGCGTTTGTGGTAACGCTGGGAACAATGTCTATAGCGACAGGCGTGGCAATGCTTATATCGGACGGCAACCCTATTGGGGGCTTGCCGGAAGACTTTGCTTTTATCGGGAACGCTAACGTTTGGGGGATACCCGCGCAGGTAGTGATTACGGCAGTAGTTTTGGCAATTTCATACGTATTACTGCAGAAAACAACATATGGCTCCTATATATATGCAACAGGAGGTAATGAAAAAGCGGCGATACTTTCAGGCGTCAAAACTGTAAAAGTAAAATTTATTGCGTTCGTTTTTTGCGGGTTGACTGCGGCTCTTGCTTCCATAATCGCAACTTCTCGGGCAATGACAGCCCAACCTACCCTGGGTACGGATATGGGGATGCAGGCAATCGCGGCGGCAATAATAGGAGGCGCGTCAATGAGTGGCGGCAGAGGCTCACTCAGAGGAACTATAATAGGAGTTCTGTTTATATCGGTACTTTACAGCGGACTTAATTTCCTGAAAGTATCGACATTCGTACAGGATGTGCTGATTGGCGTCATCATTATTGCATCCGCATGGCTGGACGTTTCACGGCGTAGGCGTGTTGGTTGATAAAAAAACAGGAGGAGTTTATGAAAGATGATGCTAAATATCCATCAGAACTTACCGAATTAAGAGAATTGGTTCAAACAAAGCTTAAAGAAAAGAAAAATGAGAGCAGGATACCGAATTGGACGCATATAAGCGGAGGGGCTGAATCCGGCTCGACATGGCAAAGAAGCATCAATGCGTACAAGTCGATAGGATTTGACATGAAAGCAATAAGCGGCGTCAATCCTGATGAAACAGACCTGTCTGCAGACATCTTCGGCAGCAAGTACAGCCTTCCGTTTTCGGCTGCACCTATGAGCGCAGCTATAAGCTTTACGTGTGAGAATGCGTTTGCAGAACTGGCAAAAGGATGCGGCAGGCTGGGTACACCCGCAAGTATAGGATATCCGACGGGAGAGAGTGCCCATAAACGTATGCTGGAGACCGGAGTTCCATTAATAAGGTTGATAAAGCCGCTGCGGGATATCGATAAGCTCATTGAGGAATTGAAAACATGCGAGTCTGAAGGATGCATAGCTACGGGTATAGATACAGACTCGGCGGCAGGATTGAAGCCAAGCGGTGACAGCGGACATTTCGGGGAAATCGCGAGACCGTATAGTGTCTCTGAGCTTAAAACCGTTATTAAGGGCGTTGACATTCCGTTTATCGTAAAAGGAGTATTGAGTGTGAGCGATGCTGTTGCAGCGGTGGAATCAGGCGCGGACGCCATAGTTATCTCAACACACGCAGGTTATGCGATGGACTATTGCAGATCGCCGCTCGAAGTACTTTCCGGCATTAGAAACGTGGTCGGAAAGGACGTAAAAATAATCGTAGATTCAGGCATAACGAGAGGTTCGGATATCATCAAGGCAATCGCGCTCGGCGCAGATTTTGTATTTCTCGGGAGGCTAATGATATGGGGATTGCTGATCGGCGGCGCAGAGGGCATTGAATGGATAGGTAGAATGCTTGAAAAAGAGATGTCCAGAATCATGACGCTTCTGGGTGTCAGCACCCTTGGAGAACTTAATACGGACTGTCTGGTGTCCTTTGACGCTTTGGGAGAAGTCATTCTGGGCAGACGTGATCCGTAAAATGATTCTCAGCAAAAGATGCCCCGGCCGGTTTGTTACGTAAGAGGGCAAAGCAGCTGCAATTCTTTGTCCTCATTGCCGGTCGGGCTTATAAACACCTCTTTACGCGGTCAATTTGAAGAGACCGCTTACTGATATATTTAACAGAAGGTTTCTTGCCAGCAAGAGTAACCTGATTAATAATGATAAAGGAGGGGATAATTTACAGGGCTATGTTGGGTATGACTTAAATATAGAAATTGAGCAAAGTCAATAGCCGAATTATCCAGGCAGAGAAAAATCGCTTTTCAGTATGGCATGGTAATCCGCAGCGCACGATCCTATTGAGTTTAATCGGTTGATAATGCAACCGTTATGAAGGGTAACACCGTATGGCTTTAAAAACGAAAATTTTGGATTTGTGCAAGAAAAGAATTATTGCATTATTTTGTTTTATGCAGTATAAAGATTATATAACATTAGTGAGGTAATTATCATAAAGTGTACCAGATAAAGAGAGAACTTGTAGCTGAAAAAGTAGCACAAGGTATAATAAACTATATAATCATGAATGATTTGAAGCCGGGTGATAAGTTGCCTACGGAACGTGAGCTTGCGGAACGATTTGTTGTGGGAAGACCCGCAGTCAGAGAAGCTTTATGCGCGTTGAGCATGATAAAAATCATTGATATCAGGCAAGGGGACGGTATTTATTATAGAAATATGAGCAGCAGCTTTTTAAGCGAATCATTCAAAATATACATGGATCTGGGCATGATAGATATCGATAATTTTTACGAGGTAAGGATATTGGTCGAAAGCCAAACAGCCGCATTAGCAGCTGAAAGAATTACGAACGAAGAAATAGAAAAGATACGTGAATATGTCAAGGATTCGGCGGTTGTAGTCAAAGACAGGATCAAATTTATTAATTATGACGTAATGATACACAATGCTATATTTAAGGCTGCTAAGAATCCTATGCTGGTGTTTTTAACGAGCAGTTTTAAAGATTTCACAGATAAAAGCAGAGATCTGACATCCATTTATCAGGAACTAAGGGACCTTGCTCATATCGGCCATGAAAAAATACTGACTGCTTTAGAAAACCACGATAAGGATGCTGCAGCGCAGAGCATGTGTGAGCACCTGCAGCAAGTCAAAAGGTTTGTTGAATTGGATAAAACTATTTACAACGAACAAATCGCGGAAATTGTTAAACAAACGATACAGCAAGACTTGCGTGATAACAGCCAAATCGGATAAAGCCATACATAGGGTCATACATAGCGAATAAATAATGAAAAACATCAAATAGACAGTAAAGCAAGGCAAAAAACAAAGCAATCCTTAAGTATCTCGGAGGATTAAGTGAATAAAGAAATACGAAGCGCCGTATTCGTAATACTGGCGGTGTGCATTTTTGCACTTACAAGTACACTTACTAGGGGCATTTATACTTTGTATCCTGAAATACAAAGTATTTCGATAGTACAAATACGTATGTTTATAGGGGGTATCATATACCTTCTGATTTGTGTAATAAGAAATCCGAAATCATTGAAAGTGCCGTTTAAAAGCTTGATATATTTCGCAATAATCGGGATAGGCGGCATATTTGTTGTACAGTTTTTTCTTATGTTGTCTGTTAAATATATAAATGCCGGGCTTGCTTCATTTATACAGGCTTCTTCGACCTTAATGCTATGCTTGTATTCGGCCATAGTATTTAAAGAGAGGTTAGGATGGAACAAGATTTTTGGTATCGTATT
>CAZJOS010000058.1:2682-12352 GCA_964547655.1 uncultured Christensenellaceae bacterium | reverse complement strand
GAAATACCGTATAATGTTAATATTTATGCCGGATCATGATAGTTAAGGTTATAACGATATTTTTTTGTAATAAAATACAGCAAGCTGCGTCCTGCTTCTCAAGTCGAGCTTCTCGAGTATGGCGCTTAAGCTGTTCCTTACCGTGCCCTCGCTCAAATAAAGCCTCGCCGCTATTTCTTTATTGCTTAAGCCCTCGGCCACGAGCACTACTATCTCCGATTCCTTATCGCTTATGCCGTAATCCGAAAAGCCCGGCCTGCGGCTCCCGGCTATCAGTCCGGGTATCCTCGCGACGATGTCTTCCCCGAACACGCTTTGCCCGGTAAATACCGCTTTAATAGCGGGTACTATGCTCTCGAAATCCTGTTTCAGTATATATCCCTTAGCGCCCATCTTCAGCGCTTTTATGATATATTCGTCATCCGCGAACGTAGTAAGAAACAATATCCTGGCGTCTCTGTGGACGGCAAGTATTCTCTCCCCCGCTTCGAGCCCCGACATCGTATCCATGCGGATATCCATAAGGAGTATATCGGGAAGATAACTGTCATATAGGGCGATTGCCTCTTTGCCGTTGTATCCTGTTCCGGCGACCTCCATGCCTTCTTCGGCTTCTATTATGGTTTTAAGCGATATGCCCACAAGCTTATCGTCGTCAACTATAACTATTCTCATGCCGCCTCCTTGGGTATGGAAATAAATACGGTAAATCCGTTGTCGTAGCCTATATTTACTATGCCGCTTAAAACGTCTATCCGCTGCTCTATGTTTTTAAGCCCTATCCCTTCGCCGCCCGTTTCCTTTTTAGACCCGTTGTCTTTTATGATAAGCTGGTAAAGCGCCGGGTGCTCACGCAGCGTAATTTTTACCATTGTCGCGTCGGAATGCTTTATTATGTTTGAAAGTGCTTCTTTTATAACGGCGAGCAGCGCATATTTAATCTTTTTGTCCGGGTTGCTATCCATATCGTAATCCACCGCTATATCGCAGAAATGAAAATCGTCGGCAAGCGCCTTCGTTTCGGTATAGAGGTCTATCGACTCGTCGTGCAGATCGTGTATGCTGCTGCGCACGCTGTCCATGCCGCGTACCAGCGTTTCTTTAAGCGTGCCGAGTTTCCCACGCGTATCTTCATCTTTGCATGTCGCTATCAAAGCGCCCGTCTGCAATATGGAATTCGACAATATATGGCCGATGCTGTCGTGTATGTCGCGGGCTATACGGTTGCGCTCATTAAGAGTGGCGAGGTTTATCTCGTAATCCTGCTTTTCCATGAGTTCCTTATTTTTGCTTTCAAGCTGCAGCGAAAATTCCTTCGTGGTATCACGCAGCGCAATATATTCGCTCCGTATCTTTTCGAGCGAGACCGTGCGAAGTTTAATCAGATACGACAGCGCAATAAACAACGCCGTTACAACGCAGACGATTACAGGGAACCGGGCCGCACCTGCTCCCAGCGGCACGATTGCGGCAAGCAGCGCGTAGCGAGCGCCTGAAAAGAAGGCGTCGTAGCAGATGAGCGGCAGGAAGAAAAGAAAATAAGGGAACAATACGCACACGGCGCAGTAAGCTATAAAAACAAAAATATTTACCTTGTCGTTTTCGATATAACTCAATAAGGCGCTGGCAGCCAGTACGCAAATAACGGGAACCACGATATATATATCGTAGCCATACTCGATATAGCTGGCTATGCACAGCGTGAAGACTATTGCCTTGTCTATAAGTTTGTTCATAAGCCGCTTTTTCCTTCCATTATATTCTATCAGATCTTTTTCAATTTTACAATGCTGAGCTGTGACATTTGTCATGTGCGCTTTGGAATTTCTTCACTTATCACAAAGAACAAAGCATTGTAGAATTAATGCGTAATCATAAGGAGGTTTTTATCAATGTCAATAGTGAGCGTAAACAATCTGGTGAAAAGGTACGGAAGCCTTATCGCTCTCGACCATTTCAATCTGCAGGTGGAAAATGGCGAGATATTCGGGCTCTTAGGCCCTAACGGCTCGGGCAAGACGACGGCTATAAATTGCATACTGTCGCTTCTCAAATACGACAAGGGAGAGATAAAAGTTTTCGGAAAGCCTATGCGTCCCGATTCGTATGAGTCAAAAAGGAACATCGGCATAGTGATGCAGAACGTCGCGGTGTTCAACGAACTGACGGTGATTGAGAATATCAACTATTTCTGCGGCCTGTACGTGGAAGACAAGGCGCGGCGCGCGGAACTTGTGCAGGAAGCTATAAAGTTCGTTGGCCTCGAAGACTATAAAAAGTTTTATCCTAAGAAACTGAGCGGCGGGCTGCTGCGCAGGCTCAACATCGCGTGCGGCATAGCGCATAAGCCGAAACTCATAATACTCGACGAACCCACGATAGCCGTAGACCCGCAGAGCAGGAACAGCATACTCGAAGGCATACAGAAACTCAGCGCAGGCGGCGCAACCGTGATATATACGTCTCATTATATGGAAGAGGTCGAGCAGATCTGTACCCGGGTGGCGATAATGGACAAAGGAAAAGTAATAACGGCCGGTACTGCCGGTGAACTCAAAGGTATGATAAAAACAGGCGAAAAAATAACGGTCGAACTGCTGCACACAGGCAACGACATACTCGAAGACTTACGGCAGATGCCGCACGTAAGCTCGGCTGAAATTTCCGGCAATACACTGACTATAAAATCTGACCAGGGAAAAAACAACCTTGCTTTGCTGCTTGGCCGCCTTAACTCCAAAAACGTTTCCTACGGCAAGGTCTACTGCGAACTGCCCACGCTCAACGACGTTTTTCTTGAGATGACCGGCAAAGAACTGCGGGATTAGGAGGAAGAAATGTTTGCTCATATATTTGTAAACAGGCTCAAATGCCTCGTAAGAGATAAGCAGATGCTGTTCTGGACGTTCCTGTATCCCATACTGCTCGGCACTCTTTTTGTTATAGCGTTTTCCAATATCGGCAGCGGCGGCAATTTTACCGGTATACCTATAGCTGTTGTGGATAACCCGGAATACCAAAGCAATGGTGTTTTTAAGAATGTGCTTGCTTCTGTCTCCGATGACAGCGGCTCGTCCGAAAATCTGTTCTCCATTACGGAAGCATCGAGGGAACAGGCCGAAGAAAGCCTTAAAAACGGCGATATAGACGGCTATATACTGTTCGAAAACGGCGCTCGTGTAGTAGTTAAAGATTCAGGGATAAACCAGACGATACTGAAGGAATTTATGGACAGTTACCTTCAGACCGGGTCGGCTTACGCTGCTATCGTAAAGATGAATCCCGCCGCAGCAGCGAACATACAGCCCCCAACCGGAAGCTATATCAACTCCACCGCGCCCGGCAAGGCGAATGCCGACTCAATGGTAGTTTACTTTTACGCGCTAATTGCTATGGCTTGCATGTTCGGCGGGTTTTGGGGTGTAAAAGAGATGGAGAACATCCAGGCAAATCTTTCACCCCAGGCCGCGAGAGTAAACCTTGCCCCCGTTCATAAACTTAAAGCCTTTGGTATCTCGCTCTGCGCCGCCGTTATAGTGCATTTTATATCGCTGATCGTTCTGGTCGCTTATTTGGGTCTCGTTTTAAATGTAGACTTCGGCGGACAGATCGGCTATGTAATTGCAACGTGCTTTGCCGGAAGCCTTGTAGGCGTCTCATTCGGCGCGCTTCTTATGGCGCCGTTTAAAGGTTCCCCGCAGATAAGGATAGCCATAATGATAACCGTCAATATAACAATGTCGTTTCTCGCCGGAATGATGGTAGCGGATATAAAGTATACCGTGACGCACGCGGTTCCGCTGCTGGCGTATATCAACCCCGCGAACCTTATTTCCGACGCGCTGTATTCGCTTTATTACTACAGCTCGCACGCGCGGTTCTTCCTTAATTTCGGCCTGCTGATAGGGTTTGCGGCAGTATTCTATTTCTGCGTATACTTCATAATAAGGAGGCAAAGATATGCAAGTATTTAAAGCTTATTTTATGGTTATTCGAAAACACATCTTCACTATGATAATGTATTTCATGATATTCGTAACCATAGCCGTGATAATCACCAGTTCGATGAGCGGCAGCACGGCAGGATCGTTCATCGAGACGAAAACGAATATTGCCTTCTTCAATGACGACGGGGATTCTACGCTCATCGCGGGCCTCGAAAGTTATTTGTCGGAATCGGCAAATATAGTTGACATTAAAGACGACACCGATAGTATTCAGGACGCTCTGTTCTTCGATAAGGTAAAATGCGTGCTGCGGGTCCCCGAGGGCTTCACAGAAAGCTTTATGAGCGGGTCGGGCGATATGACGATCCAGAGGACAGCCGGTTCGGTCTCGGCAGGCACCGTAAACGTCGACTTCCTTGTGGATAAGTACCTGAAAACAGCCTCGCTTTACGTAAAGAACGTTCCCGGCATATCGCAGGACGACATAGTCAGGAACGTTGAAAACGATCTTAGGCTGTCGGCAGCCGTGGATATGAATTATTACAATAAACCGGCGGATTCGGATAGACTATCGTTCTATTTTCGGTATCACGCCTACTCCATACTCCTTATAATGATAATGGGCGTAACGTCCATCATGATGGCGTTCAACAGGAAAGACCTCGCGGGCAGGAACCTCTGCTCGCCGCTGAGCCCTGTAAAGATGAACATGCAGCTTGTGGCGGCAAACGCAAGTTTCGCGGTCACAGTTTGGGCAGCCCTGTGTGTGGTGATATTCGTTTTGTACGGCAGCTTCAGTTTCAGCGCCGGAGTAGCGCTCCTTTGTCTGAATTCTCTCGTTTTTACGCTTGCTTCACTGAGCATCGCTTTTCTGCTCGGAAAATTTATAAAGAGCACCGGAGTGCAGGCAGCGGTAACGAATGTGGTTTCTTTAGGGCTGTGTTTCTTAAGCGGCGTATTCGTCGAGCAGGCACTGCTCGGCAAAACGGTGCTTACCATTGCAAGCTTTACGCCGACATACTGGTACGTAAAAGCGGTGGAAGACATAAGGGCTACGGTTTCGTTCAGTATCCAGAATATAGCCCCCATCATATCCAGCATGCTCATCGAGTTCGGGTTTGCGGCGCTCTTTATAATAATCGCCCTTGTCGTCTCGAAGCAGAGAAGATTGAGCAGCGAATAATAAATTACTAAAAGCCATAGATGAAACACCCCCATTGCAGCAACAGCAGGGGGTGTTTTGCATGCCCGCAAATTATTTTATCTGAAGCGTTATGAGTTTTTATCTATAACCCAGATGCCCATCTCTTTCTTATAAGGCAGGTAAAACGGGCAGCGCACGTCTCCCGTCGGCTCTATCTTTTCTATCGCTCTTTCGTAAGCCGCGCCCTGTATATCATAACAGCGCAGGTATTCTTCGGCCTCCTCAAGCGATAAAAATGGCTGCCCGAGTTCCGCGGAAAATTCCTTATATATGAAGCGCGGGCCAATGTTTATTAAAATTTCGCTTAATTTTTCGTTCTTCGAGGCTCCGTCAGAATGCCGCACTGCCGAAAGCCAGCGTTTCGTTCTGCTTTTCCCGATAACGATAAGCTTCTTTTTGCAAAGCGTAAGGTAATACTTAAGCTCTGTATCAAAACTGCCCGTCTGGCACATTATAACGTTGTCCCACCGCCTGCCCGCCACATCCGCCCAATCGCTGTGTATCATTTCAATGCCGGATACAGAAGACGCGTATCTGTTAAGATAATCCATCGCTTCGCGGCTTTTTTCCACCGCGCTGACGTTAAAACCCTGCCGCGCGAGTTCGAGCGCGAGATATCCCGTTCCGCACCCTAAGTCGCATACGTTATCCCCTTCGTCGATATGCGGCCTGACTGCGGCAGCAAGCGCCTTGTCATAGCCCGTCCATTTTATTGCGCGTTCATACCATTCAATGCGCTTTTGCGTCCATTTAAACATGATGTTACCTGTTATGCTTTGCCTCTTGTATAAAATACGCCTTTATTTAGCGCACTCAAATCTTTCGGCGCGCACTCTTATAAGCTCTCCCGCCACGCTTATCGCTATTTCAGCCGGAGTCTCCGCCTTTATCTCTACCCCTATCGGGGCGTATACCGAATCGATCTTCTGCTGCGGTATTCCGGCTTCAAGCAGCTTATCTTTCGCCGCGGCGATCTTCTTCCCGCTGCCTATGATGCCAACATACCCGGCATCCGTTCTCAATACCTGCTCCGCTACCGTATAGTCGTGCGCGTGGCCCCGCGTCATAATGACAACGTAATCGTCTCTGCCGATTTCCAGCGCGCTTATATCGGAAAAGTCTGCGACTATAACCTGCTCCGCCGCAGGAAAAAGCTTTGCCGACGCAAATTCGGGTCTGTCGTCTGCTATGACGCAGTAAAAGCCCACATGCGACAGTACGGGCACCAGTTCCTGCGCGACGTGCCCTCCCCCGAATACAATCACCCGGCCTGCCCGGCTTACAGGCTCGGAATAATACCGTCTGCCGCCCGTCTCCGCCCTCACTGCGCGGGCGCGGGCAAGCACGGACGAATCCCCGGTAATATCGAGGCCTAATATTTCTCCGCCGCAGATGACCCCCATATCCCAGGCCGCTTCGTCGGTTATATCCGTGACCAGCCACACGTTATTGTTTCTTTCCATCTCCTCGAGGCACTTTAATAAAACCGTTTTCGTATTTTTATCATCGGCAGCAATAAACTGGAAATACACCTGCACGCTGCCGCCGCATATCATCCCAAGGCCCTCGATGTCGCCGCGGCTGAGATCGAATGCTTTTACAAGCGATCTGCCGTTTTCCAGTATTTCGCAAGCCGTTTGCTCCGCCCTGTATTCCACCGTGCCGCCGCCTATAGTGCCGTACGTCCGGCCTGTTTCAGTGACCAGCATACGCGCTCCCGCGCCTCTCGGAGTGGAGCCGGAGCTTGCAATAACAGTACAAAGCACGCTGCTTTTTCCTTCGTCAATGCATTTTATTATTTCTCGTATCAGCTGTTTCAAAGCCACCTCCGTTGAGTGCAGAATACATGACTATATTATAAAAATAACGGTTTGTTCTGCTTATAGTATAATCGCCTCCCGCTGTTTTAACAAGCTCAGTAATAACACTGGTTCGGCACCGGTTATGCTAAATATGCGCAAACACACGGCCGGTATGGCCAAATAATCATAGAAATAAGTCGGGCAGCCTATACAGGCCGCCCGATAATATGAAGAGTAAGCTCTTATCTAAATCAGATTGTTGGTCGTCTCAGGATCGAACATATGAACGAGATCGCCCGAGAAGTCAAACATTATTTCTTTATTGACGGGTATGCCGCCGCGGGTGAAATCTTCCGTCAGCTCCGTAGTAGGAGTTCTTATTATGGCATCCTTCCCCTGTACGCTTACGTGCATGTATGTCTCGCTGCCCATCATTTCACTGACGTCTACCATCGCGGGTATACCGCTGCCCTTTGCCAGATTGATGTGCTCGGGGCGTATGCCCACAATAATGTCCATGCTCTTCTTTCCGGCAGCAGCCAGCCTCTTCTTCACCGCTTCGGGGAGCGCAACTTTATGGCCGGCAAGCTCTATCTCATAGCTCTGCGCGTTCTTCAGCAGTTTCGCGTCGAAGAAGTTCATCTGCGGGGTGCCTATGAAACCTGCGACAAACAGATTTTCCGGATGATGGAACACTTCGTGCGGCGTACCTATCTGCTGTATAAAGCCGTTGTTCATAACGACTATCCTGTCGCCCAGCGTCATCGCTTCGGTCTGGTCGTGCGTAACATAAATAAATGTGGTATTGATGCGCTGGCGAAGTTTTAACAACTCGGCACGCATCTGATTGCGAAGTTTTGCGTCCAGGTTTGAAAGAGGTTCGTCCATTAAAAAGACCTTTGGTTCACGGACAATGGCCCGTCCTATGGCAACACGCTGGCGCTCGCCGCCGGAAAGGGCTTTTGGCCTGCGCTTTAAAAGGTCGGTGATCCCGAGTATATCGGCCGCTTCCTTCACCTTTCCGTCAATTTGTGTTTTCGGCACTTTCCGAAGTTTGAGTGAAAAGGCCATGTTCTCGTATACCGTCATGTGCGGATAGAGCGCGTAGTTCTGGAACACCATCGCGATATCCCTGTCTTTGGGAACTATGTTGTTTACCAGCCTGTCGTCGATGTAAAGCTCGCCTGAAGTGATGTCCTCAAGGCCCGCAATCATGCGCAGCGTAGTCGACTTGCCGCAGCCCGAGGGCCCGACAAGAACGACAAATTCCTTGTCTTTGACCTCGAGGTTAAACTGCTGTACAGCCACCACGCCCTCGTGGGTGATCTGAAGGTTTACCTGTTCGTCGGAAGCCTGGACCTCTTTCTTTTTCTTCTGCTTCTTGTCGGCGTTAACAGGATACACCTTCTTCAAGTCCTTCAATAATACGTAAGACACCTTCTCCGGCTTTAGCTATGCTGCCTCCGCATCCATAGCCTCGTTTACAGACGCTATGCTTTCAGCAATTGTCCTGTAAACATTACGGCAGGTCTCCACACTGCCGCACCGCAAGCCGCCGCGGTAAAACCCCTCCTTTTCTTTCGTACGCCCGCCCAATAGGGTGGAGTGAGCGGGCGCCGTATTTTAACCGGCTAAAAGCCGGCAAACATAATTCTACAGCTATATATAGTCATGATATTATATCATAAATATTACTATATAATCAACCTTTGATTGCATGATTACCGATTGCTGATGACCTATTGCCTATGATTGCGTTTTTTATGTATTATTATCTTACAGACATAAAATCCCGCACAATATTTACTGCACAGACGCTGGTACGAATGAAAAACAGATCATAACCCCAGTATGATAACGGCTGAAAACAACAGTACTCCCAAAACAGAACCTATGGAAAGCGTATTTGAAACGTAGCCCTCTTCTTCCCTGCTTTGCTCTTTCATGAATACGGGTATAACAAAGGGCGCGGGCAAAGAGCACATAACGAACAACGCCGTTATTATACGGGCGTCCGCGCCGAGCGGCACAAAGACCGCGTATTTCAATATAAAAGCGAAAGCCATCGCGAGCGCCGCTTTTAGTACCGCGGTCATTATCTCAAGCCTCATGCCCTTAAGCGTAAACTTAAGACCGCTTCCTATCACGAGGCAAATAAGGAACCCGGTAGGAGCAGATACGAACGAGAGAAAGCCGTCAGCCGCGTTGAAAAGCAGCGTGCCTTCGAATGCTTTAAGGCCCGCAACCGAGCATACAAGGCCCAGGATTATGGCCCATATCACAGGCATTTTAACGGCCGTTTTGAGCGAAGCTGCTACGCTTTGCAGCCCTTTTTGCCTGCTGCCCGAACGGATAAGCATGGGGACAAACAGCAGAAAAACAAAGGTGACCTGCCCTAAGTCCACTATGCCGAAGTCGGCGGCAGCGTCCGCCCCAAAGACTGCGGTGAAAAGAGCATACCCTATCATGCCCGCTTCGAACGCCGTCATGAGGAAGGGAAAATACTTAGACTTTACCCGGAATATCTTCGCCATAAGTTTTCCGATAAGAAACAATAGAACGCACGCTGCAAACATGCTCAGTATTATTATGATATATTCGGCTTTGAAGTTTATCTTTATATAGGCTGATAATAACCCGGCGGGAAGAGTAACGTTTACGACGACCTTCTTAAAGGCGTCGATCATTTCCGGTTTGAGCAGGCCCGTACGGGTTAG
>CAZJOS010000058.1:0-2582 GCA_964547655.1 uncultured Christensenellaceae bacterium | reverse complement strand
CATACCCCGCTTTCCGCAATATCCGCGGTCAATTCGGGCGGAGTGCGTTCCAGAACACGACGGACCGATTCAAGTATTATATCGAGAGGCGCCGTAAAAGCTTCCACAGTTTCGTTTGAATTGAGAATCACCGTTTTTGGAAGCCCTGTACCCAAACTCCGCCCGGCCACCTCCATATATATCTGCTCTTTCCGTGGATAAGCTGAGCCGACGTTGATTTTAATGTTTTGCGCTGTCATTTCTCCTATCAGCATATTATGCTTTTTTCTTACATAGCGTATTATGGCTTCATCAAATTTGTCGCCTGCGACTTTTATGGATTCGTTTACGACTATGCCTCCGAGAGAAAAAACGGCAATGTCAGTCGTACCTCCGCCAATATCTATGACCATGCTTCCATATGGAGCGCCTATATCTATACCGGCGCCTATCGCCGCCGCTACAGGCTCTTCGATCAAATTTGCCTGCCTTGCTCCCGCTTCCTCGGTTGCTTCTATCAGAGAGCGCTGCTCGACTTCAGTGACGCCTGACGGAACGCATACCAATACCCTCGGTTTCAGGACAAGCCTTCTGCCTATTACTTTTCTAAGAAAGAACCTGAGCATCCTCTCTGTATCATAGTAGCTCGAAATCACTCCATCTTTCAGCGGGCGTACGACAGCAATATTGCCCGGCGCTCTCCCAAACATGATCCGGGCTTCTTCCCCTATAGCGAGCATTTCTCCGGAATCTTTGTTTACGGCGATTATTGAAGGTTCGTTGATGACTATACCTTTCTCTTTTAAATATATACGCACATTTGCAGTTCCAAGATCCAATGCTACATCTTCAATATTAAACAAACCCATAAAAGCTCCGATCAATAGCTTAAGTTAGACGTCAATCCTGTTATCTGCTTCCGGCTGATATATTACCTTTTTGACCTCGACCTTAGCTTTACCGGAGGGTACATCCCATTCAAGCATGTCCCCTTCCGCATAGCCCAGAATAGCCGTCCCTATTGGAGACAATACCGATATCCTGTTTTTTTCAACATCAGCTTCATCCGGATAGACAAGGGAAATTTCTTCTTCGATGCCATCTGCCAGCAGCAATACCTTCGAATTCATCGTAATAACATTTTTCGGGATATCGCCGGGGTTTACGGTTTCAGCACGTTTTAATTCCGCTTCGAGTTCTTTAACATATATCTTATTAACATCATAGTTTATCTGATCGTCGATAAGCTTTTGCAGCTTCCGTCTATCAGACTCCGTTATATATATTTTTCGAAACACGAGATGTCCTCCTTCATGAAACAAAAAATAAAGCATACTTGCCATTATTATTACGTTAAATTATCATCTTCTGAATAAAGTCAGCATTAAACCCGGTAAGATGCGTTTATTTCATATTATATTAGTATCTATCATTTGTCAATGCTGGATTGTGCTTCCTTTTAATTGCACCGCTGGATTTTAATTAAATATATGCAAAAAACTAAAGTAACAATTACTTTAAATGTCAATATCGTCCAATGCAATTTTGTACTGCGGGACATAATAGAAGTCTAATATAGTAGAAATATCAGTCAGGCAATATTATCTTTGCCTTTTGACTTGGCGCAATAAAGCCGCATGTCTGCTATATGGGTCAATGCGTCTACGCTGCCTGCCTCGCTGGAAGAAGCGACTCCTCCGCTTATAGTCACCGTCGTGGTCTTGCCTCCTCTGGTAAACCGCGCTGTGCCTATAACAGTGCGTATCCTCTCTGTTATCGCGAACGCTTCTGCTTTGACGGTCTGCTTATATAATATGAAGAACTCGTCCCCTCCGTAACGGAAAACTATATCGTTGGAACGCACGTTTGCCCTTATCATCGCCGCCGTTTCGCTTATAAGAAAATCGCCGAACTGGTGGCCGTAACAATCGTTTACTTTTTTAAAATTATCTATATCGAGGAACGAAATGCAGAATTCGTCGCTTTTCCTTCTCGATTCCCTTATCTTTTCATATTCCGAATTAAGATCTTCAAAAAACTTTCGCCGGTTGAATAGCTCTGTCATGTCGTCAATAACGCATTGATTTTTATAGTAGTTACCCATGTCTTCCAATTTAGTTTTGTCCTCTTCGAGCTGCCTCTTAGCATTGTTCAGTTCTGTTACGTTATAAGACATGCCCCATGTGCCTATTATGTTTTTTTGACTGTCGTACAGTGGATACTTATTCACCTGCACCCAGGAAACCTCTCCCGTGAGCCAGTGGAGCCTCTCTATTTTATTTAATATTGGCTCGCCGGTTTCCATAATACTCTGTTCATCGCGCATAGCTTCTCCGGCAAACTCTTCCGAAAAAAAGTCGTAATCGGTTTTGCCGACGACTTCCGTGCGGGACGCGCAGTTAAATCCGCGCAGCTGTCCAAGGCTCACGTCTACAAAGCGCGACTGCCTGTCCTTAAAAAATGCGTATGTGAACTCGCTTTCCATTATAGTCCGGAACAGATCTATCTCGGTCTCATTTATTATTTTTTTGCTTTTCATCCCAAATACCTCGAATAAATACTACTATAACAACCAGGAAGAAAACGCAACTGCTTTATGCCTT
>CAZJOS010000057.1:9734-12408 GCA_964547655.1 uncultured Christensenellaceae bacterium | reverse complement strand
AGGAGAAGAAGAAAATGAATGAAACGCTGAAGACCATACACAGTATGGCAACGACACACGGGACTTTTACGGATAAGGCCGTAAGCCCCGAAGACCTTGAGGCCGTAGCGGGCGCAAGCCTGCGCGCCGCTACCGCTTCTGCGGCGCAGAACTATTCGCTCATAACGGTGGAAGACACGCAAACCATACGGAAGCTGTGCGGCTACGTGAGCCCCGCCGCCATAGTCTACTGCGTAGATTGCAACCGGACACTGGACGTCGCCGCATACCTCGGGGAAAAAAGTGAAACAGGAGGGATCGTACCGTTTATAACATACAGCGTTGATACGGTACTCGCCGCGCAGAATGGCGCGATAGCGGCGAAGTCTCTCGGACTGGATTACATGTTTACCAACGGCATACACAGGGGCGACATAGGCCGGGTGTATGAGCTGCTGGGGCTGCCCGCAAAATATTGCGTGCCGCTTATAATGCTGCTCATAGGATACGCGCAGAACCCCGCTGCTCCGCGCGGAAGGCTGGGCGGGCCGGGCATAGTGCACCGCGGGAAATACGGAAGGATATCGCGGGAACGGGCTGAGGAAATAGTCGCGGAATACGGAAAAAAAGAAAACCGGCTGGGGCTTGACGTCTATTGGCATTCTCAAAATTTTACGAACTATTTCGACTGGTTTTTCAACGAATGGTTGCGTGCAGTTCCGGGGCATTCTTACGATTTCGAGGAACTGCTCCGGCGAGCCGGGTTCCTGAAATAAAGATAACTTTATTTATTACTTCGCGTACGGCCCGGCGCCGTACGCGTTTTTTGTTTTAAATCAGGGAGTTGTTGTTATATATAATAGATATTGCTGTATATCCGGCATCTTAACCGGCAGCAATACTATGCAGGGGTAACGGAGTCATAATTAATGTTTTTACAAAAGGTTTACGGTATATCTTCTAATACAAATGTCTCGGCCGAGTTTGAGATACTCGCTGAGGATCTGTTAATGGTGACCGTTGTTAACGATACTGACAGCGCCGCAAACGAAACTAATTGCTGGAGGCTTATAGGCGGTGCCCAAAATTCGCTGGAAATAGAAATCGATGCCGATAAAAAGACAATCAATACCGTTACGCTGTTTATAGAAAAGGGAGCCCTTCAGCCGGGCAGGGTATTGGAAGGCGTAGAGACCAAAGGAAATATCGTTATAGACACCAAGGTTTTTAAGGAAAACGAATACATAGACGTAGACGGGGCATACGTCGTTTCCGTATACAACAAAAAGCTGACCTGCGTATTCAATAACTGCACAAGGGTGCATGAGAGGTTTGTCAACGGAAGGATGGAGTATTACATGACTTACAGCGACGAGCTGTGCGGGTTCTCCGTCTGCAATTTAAGCGACGAAGAGCTCGGCAAACTTAAATCGATGGTCAGTTATTGATAAATCAACGACTCTGTGACAGAAACTGAATAAATAAAAATGGAGTGGACTTTCGTACACTCCATATATCATGATTCTTATTCCACTATGACTCCCCAGCCTTTTGTCAGATACTTTGTTTGAATGTAGCCGATATTGTACCAATACTGTATCTTCGTCCAGCCGTCCTTGTCGGGCTCGATTATCTTAACGGACGAGTCATTTGGTACTTTCGTGATCTTTTCCGATTTGTTGTCCGCGGAGGTATACATCCAGGTAGTTTTCTTGATTATATCGGCGTCCGGCGACGAGTTCATTTTACCCTGCTCAAACGTGAGGTAAGCGGTGCGTATATAGCCTTCCCTGCCCGCGTACTTTATCTTGCACATCGGCTCCGCAGTCTGCAGCACTTCCACCTGCTCGCCTTCCGCGATCCTTTTAACTACCCTGCCGGGGTTGTTGCCTGCGTTGCCCGTGCCCATGACGGCCCCGTCCTTGATTACCCAGGCAACGGGGTTGGGCAGCTCTTCGTTATCGAATATCTTCTTCTGAAAAGCGTTGTATACTGAAAAAGATAATTTAGATTTCAGTTTCTTTCTTGAGGCGCTGTCAGACGGAAGTTTATCCGTAACTTCTATGGTCGTGCCGGGGCAGGCGTAATAGTAAAGCCATTTGGCGTCTTCTACGTATAGGCGCACGCAGCCGTGCGAGACCCTGCTCCCTATACGATTGTACGCGCCGCTCTGCATATAGTTGACGTCGCGCTTGTCGAACATTATTGAATGAAAATAATTACCTTCGACTATCTGCGTCCAATAGCGGGCGTATTCCCCCCCGAACGCCGCGAACTTGCCGAACCTCTCGCGCCCGCCTATCTTCCATATCCCCGCGGGGGTGGGAGTGGCGGGGTTCTCAGGGTCTTCCATTTGGGGGCCATCCGGATCCGCAGGGTCCACAGGTATCATTCCGGGTTCCGTGTCTCCGGTCGTGCACAGGAAACGGCGCACTATCTTGGTGTATTCCCCGTTTTCATCCTTCTCGTAAACGGTGACTATTTCGTTTTTGGTGTCGAGAACTATATAATATTTCTCCGGGTCGGTATTCTTGAGTTCATCAAACGCAAGAGCCGTTGACGCGGGAAACAGGGAAAACACGAGCGCAGCAACGAGTATCAAACCAAATATTTTCTTAAGCACAAACATACCTCCGCCGGTAATTCTAACATATATCAAAAGTATAAGAAACATGGAATGTAATGTCAAGGCAGA
>CAZJOS010000057.1:4967-9634 GCA_964547655.1 uncultured Christensenellaceae bacterium | reverse complement strand
TGCTTGGGTAATAATCTTATTCCAGCATATATAAATGACGGGGCTGCCTGAATTGCAGCTCCACAATTATTATAGAAAAAACCACACGCTAAGCGTGTGAGATGGATACTATATACATAAATACATGAAACTACGAGATAGGCAAGACGGAGATGAGCGTTGAAAATGCAAAGATCCGCGCCCTGCCGAACGATATAAGACAGTTTTTCTTTGATTGGGCCCAGACTCCCGACGATTTTTGGAACGGCGGCACGTTCTTCGACTGGTGCGCGCAAGGGAACAGCCGCGCTGCAGCCGTTCCCCTGTATCAAAGTGAATAAGAAATGCTTATTGATCAGGCTTTTTGTTCCGTGAGCCTGCGCTTGCGCGCGACGTGGAAGTATACGCTTAGCGGCCACCACAGTATGGCGAACAGCGCGAACGCGCACCACGGGAACCCCGGCGACGTCATGAAGTTTATCGCCGCGAGCAGCGCCATTGCGAGAATGCTCCCGACTATTGAGAACCCAAACGGGCTCTTCTTTTTGGCGAACAGAATGGCGGCCGGCCACCACAGTACTCCAAGGGCGGCAAACACGCTCCACAGGAACGACGGGGATGTAAGCAGGTTTATTGCAGCAAGCGTCCCTATGATAAGCAGTGAACCTATAACGGCAAAACCGAACGGCTTACGTTTTCCTTTAAAGGCGACGGCGAGCGGCCACCAAAGCAATGCCGGTATGGGGAACACGCTCCACAGGAACGACGGAGAAGTAATCAGGTTTATTGCAACAAGCGTCCCAATGATGAGCAGTACGCCAAAGACAGAGAACCCAAGCGGCCTGTGCCTGCCTTTAAAGCTTGCGGCGAGCGGCCACCACAGTATGCCAAGGGCGGGGAATACGCTCCACGGGTAAGAGGGAGACGTTATAACGTTGACCGCGGCCAGGAAGCCTATTGTCATGGCGCCCGCGGTAAACGCATATCCGCGCCACGCGTGATACTTCGCGAACAGCAGCGTTACGGGCCACCACAAAACAGCGAAGGCGGGGTAGAAGGCCCATATTGCGCCGGGCGAGTATATAATATTGACGGCTGTAAACAGCGCAATGCTTATAACGCTCATGACAACGGCGTATATGTGCGGGCAGCGCCTGCCGTAGAAGTATACCGACAGCACCCACCAAAAGAGCGCGTACGCGACGAACATTACCCACGGGCTGCCGGGAGCTACAAATAAATTGAGCGCCCCGTACCAGAGCAGCGTGCAAACAGAACAGAACACAGGGAACCTAAAGCCTCCCATCTGTTTGCCGAAAAACACCGCAACAGGCCACCAGATCACCGGGAAGCACGCGAACAGCGCCCAGGGGAAAACCGTTTCCAGCATGTTCGACGCGATAAAGAACGCTATAGTCATAACGGCGCCCGCTATTGAGAAACCTTTATACCGGCCCTTGCCGTTAAAATAGAGCGACAGCGGCCACCACAGCGTAATGTATATGGGGTATATTGCCCATATACGCCCCGGCGCCAGCAGGATGTTGACTATTATGTAATACGCTATGATGAGAACGCTCAGCGTCAACGCTACCGCGAGCGACGGCATTTTATTTTTGAAATATACACCCATGGGAAAGCACAGCAGCGGCAGCGCCGCGTAAAGGAACCACAGGTACTGCGGCGACGTAATTATATTGACCGCCGCGAGGAACGCTATCGTGAGCAGGCTCCCTGCCGCGGCGAAAGCGAAGTAATGTTTCGCGCGGCACAGGGCAACGCCTATGGGCCACCAAAGTGCGGCGTATATGGGATATATGCACCACAGCGTATGCGGCGTTGTTATGTAATTGGTAACGACGAGCAGTACAGCGATCAATGCCGACCCCGCTATCGCGAAGGGGGTTGCGTAGCTTTTTTTCATCTTCGCACTCCTTTACTGGTTCCTGTACTTAAGCCAGCGGAAAAACATGGCGAGAGGCCACCATATGATCCCGAATATCGGGAATACGCACCACAGGAACGCCCGCGTGACATACGCGTTTATAAACACCACAAGCGCTATTATGAGCAGGCTGCCCACTATAGAAAACCCGAGCTGCAGCCCGGCGCTGCTCTTCTTGAGGGGCAGAAGCTGCTGGGTACGCAGCTCGTCGCGTATGTCGCTTATGTCCCCAAACTCCACTATTGCGCGGTTTATCGCGTCCTCTTCCTCTTTGCCCTGCGCCATAAGGTCGCTCACCTTCTCCTGAAGGTTGGCGACTATCTCTCTTTTAAGCGCATCTTTGCGCTCGCTGTCGGGTATATCCCGGAACAGCGAATCCACATGTTCCTGAACAGTCTTCATTTTTGATCCTCCAACTCCATAAAAATATCGATTATCTCTTTGGTCCTGCGCCATTCTTCCGATTCTTCTTTGAAAAACGCGCGCCCCAGAGGCGTTATGCTGTAATATCTCCGCTTGCCGCCTAAGGACACGTCCCCTTCGTACGAGCTTATGAGGCTCTTCTTCTCGAGGCGCTGAAAAACCGCGTAAAGCGTGGCCTCTTTGATCTGGAACCGGTCATGGGTGCGTGCGCTTATCTCTTTGCTTATCTCGTACCCGTACCGGTCTTTTTCAAGTATCAGGCGCAGGATTATAGGGTCAAGGTGACCTCTGATAATATCGCTGCTGATCATACTTTCACCTTTCTTGGTTCCCGAAAACAACAGGTTTCCGGGATAGTTTATTGTACTCTTTCAGATAGTGCTCTAGAACGCAGTGCACTACGTGATAGAGTTCTATCTGATAGAGTAATATTACAGCGGAAAATTTTGTTTGTCAACAGGAATTTTAAAAAAATATTATAGAAATTTGCCGGAAAAAATTTCGCCTTAACATGATAAAGGCTATCGAGCGCAGTGGCATCCAGCACATAAAACAGACTATCATTCGACTTGAGAAGTATCGTTCCTATTTTACGAACTGTATGATCGCCCGAGGTAAATCATAGCGGGATCACGCTATGCCCCGATTTGGTACTATTATATGGGTAAGAAAAAAGGAGTTACTCCTCCTTTTCGTTATATGCCCACCAGTCCGACTCTTCGAGCCCTTTGCTTCTCAGTATGCCGTTGAGGTAGCCTATGTTGTACATGATGTGGCGCACTTGGCATATTATAACGTCCA
Organism: uncultured Christensenellaceae bacterium; assembly: GCA_964547655.1. Classification (GTDB taxonomy): domain Bacteria; phylum Bacillota; class Clostridia; order Christensenellales; family SZUA-584; genus DTFZ01. The sequence continues at coordinate 6,486 of CAZJOS010000057.1, read as the reverse complement.
TATAAGTATAGTTGTCTTCGATCAAAATGGAGTCTCCCAGCATGTTATCAGTGAGCGTATCGAACACGCGCAAAGTCTTTTCGTGTATCTTTGAAAGATATTCTCTTATAACTTTCCTCGAAACGGCAAAGCTGTTATCCACGTCATGCTCAAATTCCGGGGGGATGCGCTTATCGAACTCAACGCACATGAAATCATCTCTCAAATAGTCGTCGCGGAACCAGTAGTCTATGAAATATACGACGTGATACACCTGATACCAGAACGGGACCTCGTTGAAAAACTCATACCACACGTCGTCGGGACAAACCTCCACAAGCGTTGTAAGCATTTTATAGCTGGAATCAAACTGATTGCGCGCCGCCTCAGCGGCTGAGCGTGTGCTGTTTTTTTGTTCTTTCAATTTCTCACCTCTTATGCGTTTTGGAAATCGCCGTTTATCTTTGCCGCGACGAGGCGCCTTTTTTCCAGAGTCTTTCTGAACATCTCATCGAAGACGTGCGGCAAAGTCTCATCAAATACCAGTACACCCTCTTGCGTGATGCCGCCCTTCGTGGCTACCCGCGAGACAGTCTCGTCAAAACCCATGCCGTTTTGCGCAAGCAGCTTCGCCGTCGCGAAGAGGGTCTCGGTGACCATCTCGTTTATTTCACGTACGCTGAAAGACTGCGTGTGCAGCGCGGCGGCGTTCGCAAAGTGCCCGAAGATGGAAGCGATAAAGCCGGGGGCGCAGCTCGTAAGCTCGGCGGCGAAGCCCATTTCGCTGTCTTTTACTGCCCTGACGCTGCCGAAAGGGCGGATATGCTTTTCCAGGAATTCCGCGTCTTCGTTCGTAACGTTAGCATTATGGCATATCAGCGATATGCCGGCGCCCGCCTCAGAAGTAACAGTCGGCATCAGCTTTGAAACCTTGACGGGTATCACGGAGCTTAGGTTATCGAGGGAAACGCTTCCGGCAATGGATACGATATGGCTATCTTCACGGAGAAAAGGTTTTATCTCCAGCAAAACGCCTTTTACTTCAGCGGGCTTCACGCAGAGAAAAACGATGCGCGCGTTACCGGCGGTTTCGCCGCAGGTATCGTACGTCTTTACGCCCGGGAACATACCGCTTACCTCACCCAGCCTTGCTTTGTCTTTACGCGTTACGCATATGCTGCCGGGGCTAACTTTTGAAAACTTTGTAAGGCTGCGCATCATCATTTTTGCCATGCTGCCGAACCCTATGAATCCGAAATCAAACATCTTTCGTTCTCCTGTAAAATATATTGATTTGCCAAAAGCGCTGCGGCCAAAGCCTCAGCCGTTGTTGCGGGATCTGAATATATACGCTGTTATAAAATCAAGAACGCCGAAGCCGGCGAACAGCCAGGCAAGTTCTTTCTCGAGAAAATCGATCGCCCGCGTATAGATGAGCACGGCCATTATGAAGAAGAGAAAAGAAAAAAAGAGAAAGTATACGTAGAGCCATTTTGCCCGTTTAGGCGTATTCTTCCGGTCTTCCATAGGCGCCGCTCCT
>CAZJOS010000057.1:0-4867 GCA_964547655.1 uncultured Christensenellaceae bacterium | reverse complement strand
ATAATAACTGTTTAATAATGGGAGGTCAAGGCCGAGAAGGAAATAGTGCCTAAAAAGAGGGCATTATGGTAGAAAAAGCGGAAGAACAGTGATAATATATAGTAAAAGTATATTAATAGTATATTAGAAACGCGGAGGCTTTATGTACGAAGAACTTCTAAAAAACCTTGGCGAGCGCCCCAAAGTTTACGAGTGGGGAGACTCAAAATTCTGGAACGACGAGCACATCTCGAAATGGATGCTCAAGACCCATCTCGACCCTGACGACGACCTCGCCACGAGAAAGCCGGGCTTTGTTAAAGCCTCGGCAGACTGGATAGCCTCGCTGGCCGAAGGCCGCAAGCGGCTGCTCGACTTAGGCTGCGGCCCGGGCATATACGCGGAAATGTTCGCGGAGAGGGGCTTTAGCGTAAAAGGGCTCGACTTCTCGCCCCGCTCGATAGCGTACGCGAAAAAGAGCGCTGAAGGCAAAGGGCTTGATATTGAATACATATGCGGAGATTACCTCGAGACGGACTTTGGCGGGCCTTTCGACGTCATCACGCTCATTTACTTCGACTTCGGGGTATTAAGCGCGGAAAACAGGAAAAGGCTGCTTAAGAAGATACGCGAAGCGCTCGCCCCCGGTGGCCTGCTCGTCTTCGACGCGCTTGCGCCCGCTCACTACGAGGGCAGGGAAGAAACAACGAACTGGAGTTACTGCAGCGAAGGGTTTTGGAGCGCAAACCCACACGCCTGCTTCTATTCGTTTTTACGGTACGACGAAAGCCGCGTTTACTGCGACAGGAACGTGATAATAGAAGGGGGCCGTATAAGGCGCTTTAACATATGGAACCACGCGTTTACCGCGGAAGAGCTGCGTGAAGACCTTAAAGCAGCGGGCTTTGCCCGCGCCGATATATACGGCGACATTACGGGAGCCGAATACTCCGAAACGTCGAAGACGATATGCGCCGCTGCGTATGTATGATGATATAAGTGCATGTTGGGGCGGCTATTGCCGCCCCAACAGGTTATGATGATAAGCAGAAGGAAAAAGCCCGAGGAGGGCTTTTATGACTTACGGTATCAGTAACAGGGCTTTAAAATTCATAGTGAGACCACATACTTAATATTTTAACGATCTGCTCTGATTCTATTACTTCATAAACGAGGCGATGCTGAACGTTGATCCTTCGCGAATACGCGCCCTGCAAATCGCCCTGCAGCTTTTCATATGGAGGCGGCGCCTGAAACGGATTTTCCTTTAAAATCTTTATGAGTTTTTTTGTTTTGGCATCCAGATGCGACGCTTTAAGTTTCGGAATATCCTTTACCGCATTTTTGGTATATACGATCGCGTACAATTACCAATCTACCTCGTTTTCAGGTACGCACTCGGATGCGGGCGTTTTCATGCCGTCTATAATATTCTCTTTTAATCCGGGTACAGAACAAAGATAAAGTGTTTCCATCAAGCCGTTATAATCGTCTTCACTGATGATTACGGCGTTGCCGTCTTTGGTGCTGATATTAACAGGCTCGTTATACTTTATTGTTTGCTCAAGTATACCGAAAATGTTTTTCCTGAAATTTGTGATGTTTATATTCATCATGCTATCATCTCCTGACATGTACATTATAATGTACATGTTTATAATTTGTCAATAGTTATCTCCTGTTTGGCGGAAAAAATACGGCTAAAAATAGCGCCTTTTTGCCGGCGGATATAATACGGGAAGGCAAATGGACGGACAGAGTCGTCCTTCCCTACAGTTACTGAACAACTCTTGCCTTCACCTCGAGGGAGCCGTAAGTGAGCGCCGCCAGTGGCGGATGAAACGAACTGCAGGCTCTGTGAATAAGGGAGTATGCCGAGTGGCAGCGAAGGCAGACTACCATTGTGAACAGAGGTGGGTGGCGCGCAGCGCCGGATGAGGTGTAAATTCAAGGCAAGTGTAAAATAAACACCTCATCAGCCAGCCGCCGGATTGTGTGTCGGCCTTTGGGGCTGGCAATCCGGTGTCTGACAGCTTCCCCTCGAGGGGAAGCCGCGGTATACTATGACACATGCCTTATTTATTTGCACGCAGCTTTGTTTTTTTGTAGGGGAGAACTGAGTTCTCCCGCTGTGGGAACGTCATTATAACGTCTTGAAAACATTTTGGGCGATCACAAGCGGGCGATTAATAATCGCCCCTACGGTATATTAGAAAGTGTGTTTATGATAAGCGTTTTTTGTTTGCATTGCCTTCACCTTGGAAGGTGGCACGGAGCGACGAAAGGGTGGGTGTTTCTTACTCCTTTACGGGCTCCGGCAATATCCCCGTTAAGTCGTCTGGCGACTCAGAAGTCACGTGGTCTTCTACCGGCGGGAAATCCTGCCCGCGCCCCTCAAACAAACTGAGTACATAGCGCATGGTGTTTATGGCCGAGAGGCCTTCTATATCGTGCTTTTCGCCTTTGATATATACCGCGTTGAAAACGCGCACCGATTCCTTGTCGGTTATACGCATTTTTTTGTTGTGATAGCGTACGCCGTGGTCGCTCATTATTATTATTATACTGTCGGGGTCGTTCGCTATTATGGTGGAAACAGACGCGATCAACCGCTTATATAAGAATTTATACTGCCCTAAGTATATTTCCTTATCCTGCCAGTTGCGGCTGTCGTCATTCGGACGGATGCCTCCGTATTCGTCGAACAAAAAGGGCACGTGGGTGGCTGCCATGTAGCTGTAAATAACGTGCGGCTTCTGCGTGGGGGCGTAGTTGCCGGGGTCCTCATACCAGTCGAATATATCGAGCATGGCGTCTGCCTTTATGTATTCTTTATTATTTTTATACGCTTTACTGCCGCGTATGTAGTTTGACGGATAGAAGCCCCATTCATTAAGCGCCCCGGTATCCGATTTCGCACCGAACTCGGATTCAGAAAGCTGTCCTGCAAGCGCCGGGGGAACGGACGGGTAGACGCCTTTAAAACCTTCGCGTAAGGCTAAAGCGGCATACGCCGCCCGCCCTTCTTCAGTTTTTAACCGGGTAACGTTTAAAAAATGGCTGACGTTGGTCGAATACTGGAACAGGGAATATCCCATACCGGAAAACACCTGATTCAGCTGCGCGTTGTCGATGGCATTCTGGACTTGTTCCGGGGTATAAGGAAAGGAGATATGATCTATGTTCATGAGGTCGCATACGCAGTAACCGGTCTGCCTGTCGGTGCTGTAGCTCTCCCTCGATATGTTAAAACCCTTTTGGGCAAGAAAACTCTTAAAAGGCCCGGCGTCGTATTTGTAATACTTTTCGAGGATATCGAACGCGCCGTACTCATCGAGTACGAACATATAGACGTTGGGCAGGCCGAAAGGCTCAGGAGTGGGCGCTGGGGTTGGCGTCGGCACTGGCGTGGGAGAAGGCGTTGGCCCCGGCGTCGCGGTGGCCGTGCGTAAGGGCGTTAAGTCCTGAGCGGCCGGCAGAGAGCATGCGGCGAGCGCGGCGAGCGCGGCGACAAGGCATATGGCAAGCAGTAAGCTAATAAGTTTTCGCATGAGTAAACTATATGCCTTTTCCAAGTTTTCGTCAATATAAGACAAAGGGCGGGGGAGGGAGGGGGATATTTTTATATTGTTGAGAAAGTAGAGACAAAATGCTATAATTTAAATGATATCCCATTTCTGGTACACGTTAAGACTTAATATATAATCATCTGATAGGTTAAAAATTGAGAAGGGCAGCGATCAATAATAGCCAGCCCGTGGATAATATGATGGATAAAAAGAACCCGGTATTGATAAAATCAAAGCTTCGTGTTCAAAAGCACGGTGAAGTCTTTACGCCGCAATGGGTGATTGATAATATGATTGCCATTCCGGGGATTAAGGAAAAGACCGAAGACGTATTTGCGACTTTTCTCGAACCGAGTGCTGGCGAGGGTGCTTTCTTGCTCGCTATCGAAGACATGAAACTGCGATTTATCACAGACAATTACAGTAAAGATACATGGGATTGTTATGCGCTTTGGGCATTATCAAGCATCTATGGCATCGAGTTTTTGGAAGATAATTTGGCAGTAGCCAGACAAAACATGTTCGAGCTATTCTTAAATTACTACGAAACCGTACACAATGTTCAGTTGTCTGAACAGTCAAATCTGTATAAGTCAGCCCATACAATCATTTGGGCGAATGTTGTTCAGGGAGATACACTTACACATAAGAATAATTCTGGTGAAGAGATTGTCTTCAGTCGGTGGAAGCCTACCGAGGGGCCTCCGGGTCAAGTAAAGCGTATCACATTCTCCTACTCGTCACTTTTCGGAAATGATGACATCTCAAAAAGTGGTGCTCAATCATTAAACTGGTTTGACGAATTATTCTCTCGTGAAGAAGCGGCGGATAGCAGACAAGAGAGTTTTGCTCTCATTGATATCGAATTGGTATGGAAAGAAGAGAAGGATATGTCTGAAAAGAAAACCGGCAAATTCAAATTTGATGTTGTGATTGGGAACCCTCCGTATCAAGAGGAAGCAAAGGGATCGAGCGCAAGTGACGACCCAATTTATAATATTTTCATGGAGGAAGCATACAAGATTGCTGAGAGGGTCAGCTTTATCACACCAGCAAGGTTTCTTTTCAATGCGGGGAAAACACCAAGCGCATGGAACAAGAAAATGCTTGAAGACGAGCACTTAAAAATTGAATATTTCGAGCAGGACAGTTCCAAGGTATTTAGCAACACAAATATTAATGGTGGTGTTGTCGTTACATATCGATTGCACCAAAACAGAAATTTGGTGCAATCGAAATTTTTGTTCCGTATGAAGAGTTACGTTCAATTACAAAAAAAGTGGTAGCCGCAAATGGGGGGAGCATAAGTAGTATCGTAT
>CAZJOS010000056.1:0-12421 GCA_964547655.1 uncultured Christensenellaceae bacterium | reverse complement strand
GCTCCAGGCATTGTACCCTCGGCGGAAGGCTGGTCACGTTAGTTTTCGCCTCGGGACTTGACTGCACACTGTAATCAGATTTACTCTTTACGCTCCAGGCATTGTACCCTCGGCGGCCTGTCAGTCACGTTAGCCAACGCCTCGGGCCTTGCCTGCCCATCGGGGCAGGCAAGCACGTTAGCCTGCGCCAGAGGCATCGACTGCCCACAGGGCAGGCAAGCACCGTCGACTACGTCTCCGTTATTATCACCAAACAAAAATAGCCCTCATGAACGATATGTATTGGGCCAGGGTCTATCCCGATAATATTACACTACTCAACCTTGGCAATTCTCATGCAATGAAAGGGCTTCGCTATAATAAGTACTATAAAGGTATTGCGCATAACTTTGCTTTACCCTTTCAGCCGTTTGTATACGACTATTATCTGCTCCGGCATATTCATGACAACATAGCGCCGGGGGCCGTTGTTATAGTCCCGATCTCATACTTTGACTGGTATCTTGATTTTCCTGAGCTTTTTACAGGGGATAAACATAATAGCAGATATTACAGTTTACTGCCCCCGGAATATATCTATAACTATAATATGGTAGATGACATCCAGTACAATATATTTCCCGTTTTGACGGCTAAAGATAATTTAAAGTATATTTTCAACGACGTACAGCTTCCGCAGCCCGAGGAAGAAGATAAAATCACAGTCAAAGCTGAGGACCTCGACCACACAGCCAAAGAAAGAGCGGAACTATGGAAAAACGACCATATGGCTCCGGATGAAGACAAAGATGAAGTCAAGCAGGCCAATATACTTTATTTCAAGAAGACAATAGTTTATTGCATCAGCATGGGATGCAGGCCGGTGGTAGTATGCTGTCCGGTCACGGAAGACCTGACCGCTCAATTTTCCGCGGACTTTATGAATGACTTTGACAGCACCATTAGGGAAGTTCTATCGGAATATGAAGGTATAGTGTTTCTGGATTATTCAAGAGATCCGGAATTTTCAGAGAATATTTCGTACTTCAGTGATGCCGACCATTTGAATTCCGCGGGGGGAGAAGCGTTTACGGGGAAGCTTCTCGGTGACCTTGTGGAGTTGGCCGTCATCCCCCGGGAACGATTGAATTTATCATAAAGACGGCAGACCAGCCCGCCGGAGTATATCGATTACTGCCCTTATGAATAGGGGAATACTAGCGGCATTTTTTATCGCCGTTAGCATGTATCGCATCGGTTGACGTATCCATCAGCGCTGTAACGTCGGCATGGCCGTTGTAGAAGTAATAATACGAATCGCTGCCCACTTCGCGTATCAGCAGGTTGGTGCCGTATACGTTGCGCGCCGTCTCGTTTCCGCTTCCGTCCGTTTCGAGGATAACGTTGCTGTATTCATACAGGTATCTCGTGGTCGCGGCGTCAACGGTTTTGACCGTTCTCATTCCCTCCCCATTATAGCCGTACACGCTTGTTACGCTGCCTGTAATGCTTTGCGTCAACTGGTTGAAGTCGTCGTAGCTGTTGGTTGCCACCGCAATTGGGGTCTGGAGGACGCCGCCGATGTAAGGCGTCCTCTCCGTCGTCAGCTGGTTTCCGTTGTTGTCGTAGCCGTACTCATAAAGGTTCTGTACAACGCTGTTCAACTGCTCCCCAACGCTTTCGATCCTGTTTTGGAAGTTTAAGAGCATAAGTATCGAAGTACAAAGATTTTTACTATTTTCTGATAATATAAGGTTTACATCCTCCGTCATTAAATTCTGATAAGTACATTAATATAAAATCATCGTATGTATAAGTTATTGAATACCAAACTTCATCATCTTTGCTCTTCTCGATCTGATTTTCTCCCAAGTACTCCATTATCTTACTAAACTCCATTCCTTCTCTTGCTCCTTCAATCTCATAATTTGCCGGAAACTCTATTACTACTAACTTTTCCCCGGAGAATGTAAAGTCGATGGAGTTGTATTCGTATTTATAACCATTTTCATCTTCAAAAACAAATTCGCTGTTATACTGTTTCAAGAATTCGGATTTTTTGATTTTGAAGAGATTCTCTATTTGTTTTAAAGATATTCTGATATATTCATCTGGATCATCAAAGTCTTTTACAATATTCATGTTAAACGATCCCTTGCCCATTTCATCCCATGAAAAAAACTTGATTTTTATGCCGTTGATCTCATATCTTAATTCATATGACACTACTCCAGGCAAGCCATGATTTATTGTCATTATATCAGACATTCCTAATGTGTTTTTGATCTCATCGAAACCCATGCTGCTATTGATGCCTAACAGAGTAATAGATTCAGGGGTACATTCTATTGCGGATACATTCTCGTCCATATATTTATATAATAAGTTTATACCCTTATTAGAATAATAATAGTTTTCATATATTGAAGTATCAAATACGCTTTCATAGTAATCTTTGCCTAATTCGTCAAACAAGTATTCCAACCCATGATTAAGATAATCTGACAGCTGCCCTAACGTTATACCAGAGTTTAAAACTTCAATATTGTTATTATTATATGTGATCTTTGTGATTCCGCCCTCAACTACACTGCTTATCAGAGTTAAAGGTTCAACTATTGCGGAACTTGGCGGTTCTGTAATTACAGCATCTTCAGTTTCTGAAGGCTGGGGCGATACAATACTATTCAACGGAGTGGCAGTAATGTTATTATCCGGATTATTAATACACCCTGATACTATTGATATAAGAATAATTATTATAAATAGAATATACTTTTTCATAAAAATACTCCAATACAATTATTGTTTTTAGGACTCTATTTATCATCATCTATTCTAATTATCATCATCTATATAATCAAGCCAATTTAAAGGCCAACCAGTAGTTATATCTTTATTATAGATGTTGTCATATATACCTTTATAGTATGCGTTGTCATAAGTCCAATTTATCATTTCTTTCATATCAATTGGTACTCTTTTCCTTTTCCCTGTTTTAGGATTGCGTGGATAACAATCAATTGGTGTAATGTGCCAACTTTCCCATACCTTAACTTTTTCTTTTGTTCCATCTTCTTTTTCCTTTGTTACTGTTTTCTGAGCCTCTCTGCACAATCCATACTTTTCAAAGAGTGCTTTATCTTTGAAAAGACCTCTAGGTATACCACTCATTTTTTTCCCAGCACTTGGAATTTTTGGGTCTTGGCCGATATCTACCGCTAATCCATAGTTATGCCAAGATTCTCCTTCATTTGCCGACAATTGTCCTGTAAAACTCCCTTGTTTACTAAAACTTCTATATCCCGAATTAACTTTCCATACAATCCCTTCTTTAGCAGCCATATAAGCTAACCTGCCTAAAAACTCAGGATTTATATTCCAATTACCATCATAATCTTGGTCAGAATTAAACACTACATACTTTTGCCAATCTAACAGGAATGGGTAATCTTCTGGTAAGGTATCATATTTTGATTTATATTCCGAATGAGTAATATTAGTTTTACACTCTATTATACCGGGAATGTCCGGCGGTGTAACCTGTAATACACCACTTGCCCCCACAACATATCCCTGATACCATCTCCCGTCAAGGGTGTAACCTTTGTCTTTAATATGTTTTTCTGCTTCTGTAGGAACATGGTAACCTTTCCCGCCTTCTTTTACCTTTTCTCTGTTTGCATAATTAATCGAGTTAATTAAGCCTTTTGACGGCGTACCTCCTGCGTCCGCAATCTTTTTTGCCTCCCTCATCATTATCTCATAAGCAATATACTCACCAAAGTGTCCCGTCGGGTCTGTATATATCAGCGGATTATTCTTGACATATGTATATAGGTTCAGGCTCAGCGGGTCGTTCGGATCCCCCGTAAACGTATCTTCCTGCAAAAACCTTGCTGTTATCGGGTCGTACATACGGGAATTCAGGTAGTAATATCCCGTTTCCTCGTCATACTGGTATCCTGCGTATTTGATGTTGTTGTTTACGCTCCCGGTAGATTCGAGTATATTGCCGAACGCATCGTAGTAATAGCTCGCGTCTATCGTATCTGTCGCCGTGTCCATTAGCGCGGTGACGTCCGCGTGGCCGTTGTAGAAGTAGTAGTACGAATCGCTATCCACTTCCCGCACCAGCAGGTTTGTGCCGTATACGTTGCGCGCCGTCTCGTCGCCGCTTCCGTCCGTTTCGAGTATCACGTTGCTGTATTCATACAGGTATCTCGTTATTGTGTTGTCAATGTTCTTTTCGACCCTGAGGCCTTCACCATTATAGCCGTATACGCTTTTTATACTATCCTTATGAGAATATTGTTCTATTGTTCTTCGAGTAATTTTTCTGCAAAATCTATAATATCTTCTTTTTTTATTTCATTGTCCTTGTTAAAGCCGTCTACCGTATTTGCGGCAGGGTTGACGCCATTGGTTTTTGCAAGGACTTTTCTATACCCTCATATACATCGCCTCCTTTGTAAAAAATAGAATCACTTATAGTTGAATAAATATAAAACGGTTAATACTTTAAACGTAAAAGTATTAACCATAAACATAAATCACTCTTTTATGAATTGGATTTATCGATAGTATTTCTAACGATGATTTTTTAAAGGAATTTTTAATACCCTCATAGACATAACCTCCGATAAATACTGCGAATAAAGTTCAATCAATGCTATAGTTATCTAGTACCAAAATAAACAACAAATCCGAACGCCTCTCCTATAAAGAGAGGGTTCGGATTTGATTGCTTTGGTGGAGGCGAGGTGCCAACGAATTGAACCACAATATATAGTATTTAGTAATGCGTTTGCGGACATTTGTCTACTACATGTTGTATATGTGAATGTATTATGTATGCAATACGAGGGGAGTGTCTTCTCCCCTCGTATAATGATAATGATTATATTATTCTTTCAAAGTCTTGGGTCTACAGGCTCGCTCTCCATTGCCAAAACTCCGAATACACATTCATGCACCCTGTATAGCGGTTCCTGCCGGACAAACCTTTCAAGAGCTTCTATACCAAGGGAAAATTCCCTGAGCGCCAGCGAGCGCTTGCGCGACAGCGAACGCTTTTTAAGCCTTTCAAGATTTCCCTCCAGAGTATATTCCGGGCCGTATATGATTCGCAGATATTCCTTTCCACGGCACTTAACGGCAGGCTGAAGAAGCTCCCTATTGTTTTTCACAGTGAAATCGAGCGGTTTTACTACCATGCCTTCTCCGCCCGACTCGGTCAGAGACTCCCACCATTCAGTTCCTTCGGCAACGCTGCCCGAGTCTGTTACGTCAACAACCTTATGATTTGTCTTCATAATCAGACACTCGTCCATGGCAAAGAACTCAGCAATCGTGTTCATATGCCAGAGATGATCTTTGGAGCTGTAAACCGCGTTTTCGGTCGCCAGCAAATGAAACGGAGCGAGCTTATAATCATCCAGCGATGACACCGGCCAGCAATAATTCCTGTATGCGTCAATGTATTTACAGACAGCTTCTTCCCGATCTGAAAACCTGCCTATCAGTTCACTTAAATCAACATTCTGCCCGGATGTAATCGCATCTACCGTTTTACTCACTGTCGGCCCCATTGCGGCCTTTTTCAATAATTCTACCGCTTCGTGCAGCGCAGCGCTTCCTGATACTCCGACTGGCGCATATTGCTCAACAAGCAACTGCTGCGCCTTCGCAGACCACGGCATAAGCTCACAGTCGAGGCAGACCCAATCGGTATCGAACTTCTCCCAGAACCCGCTCCTGTCGGCGGCGCTTCTGATTCTATCTATTAACCGTTCCTCCATAGAGCTGTCTTCAAAAAACCGTCTTCCTGTGCGGGTATAACATACCCCGGCTTTCCCATCTGCAGCGCCAAAGCGTTTCACTGCCGCTTCGGCGTCCTTGCAGGCGACAATAACGGCACGGGAGCCCATATGCTTTTGTTCGCATATCACTTTACCGACACCGCGCGTCCTGTAATAGGCGAATGCTTCAGTCGGGTATTCCAAATAGCCTTCCTTACTGCTTGTCTCACACGGGGACATCGTAGGTGGCAGGTATATCAGCCAACGCGGGTTTGCTGCAAACCGGCTCATAAGCTCCAGCGCCGCAATCGAATTTTCTTCCCTCAGTGTTATCGAACCGTACAGCCTTGTACCTATAACCCGCTTCCCCATTACGTCGCTTATATCCAAGATATCTCTGTTATTTTCCTCTTGCGCAGCCTCTTTTCTTTCCTCTTCGGGCAGGAACGGCTTTGCAGGTTCGTAATAGGTTTTAAGCGCCTTGACCTGGGCAAACTCCTTTTCAGGGTAACGGTACGCCGTAAGCTTGCCGCCAAAGACGCAGCCGGTATCGATGTTCAGCGTATTGTTAAAAAGCTGCGCTTCCGATTGCGGCGTATGGCCGTATACGACAAGCGCCCTTCCCCTGTAATCCGCCGCCCAGTCGTAACGGACAGGAAGGCCATATTCATCCGTTTCGCCGGAAGTTTCCCCATAAAGCGCAAACTCCCTGACCTTACCGGAACCGCGGCCCTGCAGGGATTCCTTCATCCCGGCATGCGCGACAACAAGCTTGCCGTCGTCTAAGACGTAATGGCTGACCAGACCGTCGATAAAAGCCTTTACTTCTTCTATAAACTCCGGGCTTTCGCCTTCAAGCTGCTCAAGTGTCCCGGCCAGCCCGTGCTTTATCTGAACATTCGCACCGTTCAGCTTCTTTAGCAGCTTGATGTCATGGTTCCCCGGCACGCACAACGCGCTGCCCGCTTTCACCATCCCCATAACCAGCTTCAACACATCCGCAATTCCGGGGCCTCTATCCACAAGATCGCCTAAGAATATCGCCTTGCGCCTCTCGGGCGGAATTACCTGATTCCCATCGACTTTATATCCCATATCACTTAATAAAGTTCTTAGTTCATCTATGCAGCCATGCACGTCGCCGATAATATCAAATGGGCCGTGTTCATGCTTTAAGTTGTTCCACAGCGGCTGCCTTAAAATTTCGGCTTCATCAACGTCTTCCTGAGATTTCAGGACATGAACGTATCTGAAACCCTCTCTTTTCAAACTTTTGAGCGATCTCTTCAGCTGGCTCATCTGGCGGCGGATTGCATGCTCCGGCGTGCGCCTGTCCGCGCGTTCCTGATTTCTTTGCATGCATACCTTCTCGGGCATATCAAGCACGATGGCGACCGGCAGGCAATGATAATCCCTTGCGAGATTCACAAGCGGCTTCCTCGAGGCTTCGTCAACATTCGTTGCATCTATCACAGTAAGGTGCCCAAGCTGCAGCCGTTTACCTGCAATGTATTTGAGAACGTCGAATGCCTCATTATTTACTGTCTGGCAGTTTTCATCGTCAGAGACCAATCCGCGGCAATAGTCCGACGATATGACCTCGGTCGGCAGAAAATTATTCTTCGCAAACGTAGATTTTCCGCTCCCTGATGCGCCGACCAATAAAACGAGCGAAAGCTCCGGCAGCGTTAATTTCATATCGTAAATACCCCCATTTGCGTCGGTGCTCCATGCCCAGAATCGACTGCTCCTATCGGTTCGATTCTGACATTATAACCATATTTGTTTGCGACAGCGTATGCCCATTCTTTAAACTCGCTCCGCGTCCATTCAAAGCGGTGATCCCTGTGCCGCAGTTTTCCTTCCGTCATGCCTTCATACATCGTATTGTATTCCCTGTTTGGAGTCGTCACGATAACGCTCTTCGGTTTCGCATACTGGAACAGTACTCTTTCCAGCACCGACAGCCGGTTTATATCCAGATGTTCGATGACCTCAATAACCGTTGCCGCGTCATACCTGGAAAACCGCTTATCTCTGTATGTCAGTGAACCCTGGAAAAGTGTTATGCGTTTCTTTTGCGTTTCCGGCAGCCTGTCGAGCCTGAGCTTGTCCTTTGCACGTTCAAGTATGCTGTAAGACACGTCCGTCCCGGCAATCTGTTCAAAAAACTTATCCTTTAGCAGAAGCTCCAGCAGCTTACCTTCCCCGCAGCCGATATCTATGACTTTCTTTGCATTCAGGCTTTTAAGCGCTGCAATAACCGTCCCCAGTCGCTGCTGATTGAGGCTCAGCTTCTTCTCCGTGCTTTCCTCTTCATCCGTGTCCTCCAAAGGCTCCGGCGCTTGCTCTTCAGCAACAAGCCTTTCAAAAGCTTTATTCACAAGCCCTTTAAACCTTCCGAGATACCGGTTGGTTATCAGCGAACGTTCCGGATGGGTGCTCAGCCATCCTTCTCCGTGCTGCAGCAGCTTCTCTATCTCGTCTTCGCCAATCCAATAATGCTTTTCAGTATCGAGCACAGGTATCAGAACATAAACATGGTTCAACAAATCCTTAAGCCTTATATTTGCCGTAAGCGTTATATTGAAATATCGGCTTATACCCCATTCGGGAAATTTCTCGTCCAGCACAAAGCTTTCCGTTTCAACCTGATAGCCAAGCGGTTCAAACAGGCGGCGGGCGATATCCTCACCGCCTCTGCATGGCAGCATAGTAAGGCGTGCGGTCAGAGGCAGCTTCTTTTCTGCCAATTCCGGACGCTTTTCACATCTGCCGTGCATCGCGGTGCTGTAGGCTTTTGTCATAGCGGAACTTAAGAACGACGAAGAAACATACGGCCTGTCGTTTACATAATCGAACAAGCTCTCCTCACCGGCTCCAAGCCTTCTCCCTTTTACAAGGTCGATAGGGTTTATATCCAAAAGCAGTGCTGCGGTAGATTTCTCCTCTGTTGCTTCCGGATAAAAGACATGTGCATTACCAAAACTCGTTTCAAACGTCTGCGGTCGCGAAGGGTTCTTATGAAGCAGGAACCCTAAGTCCGTTGCAGGTTTTTCTGTATTTGTAATTGAAAACAGCATTTTAACTCCAATTAATATTATAAGATTTTATAGATAGGCAGTTATGTCCTATTCAGGGATCAACTAAACCTAAAGACTTTCCCTTTGGGAACAAACGGTAAATTTCTACCTTCAGGTATTAAGAATGCATGTTCACGATGTATTCTTAACGGTTCGCAATACCCATCAGTAATAATAAGCATTGGGCCATCTTTAGGGAAATCCTCAGTTTGTTCCAGTAAGTCAATTCCCGGCTGTAAAATTGTCCCGCCACGGCCCCTTATTTTGACCGACTCTGATATGGCTTCGGGCGGCATATATCCTTGGTCATAAGGTGCTGCATCACAAAACACCACCCGAACAAACGGAACGTCCCGCGACATGCTATAGCTCGCAATAGCACCCAGCGCTCGTGCCAAAAGAACCCGATCCATTGAACCCGACGTATCCAGAATAACGCCATAGGTGCGTCCATCATCGGAACCGGCAGCCGGTATCCAGCGCGGCCTCGGGATATCGGGTGTAGCGGACTGCCTTCGGCTTAAACGCGTATAGGTTCGTATCTTTTCCAGCGGATTAAAATAATTATCAAACCATTGCGCTAATTCAACATCCCAAGGAACAGGCGGTTGGTTTAATGCACGAATTTCTTCAATTAAACCGGCTGGAAGGTATCCTCGTCCCTGTTCGTCATGGTATGATAATCCTTGGCTCAATGCTCTGCGATAAAACTCGTCCAAGTCAATGCCTTCAGATATATTGCCTGCTTGCGGCCTTTCCAGTATGTCTCCAAGACCTTTTCCCCTCAATGTAGCGAGCTTACGATATAGCCTAATATCGACTACAATTCTATCATAAACCCCTTCTGCCGATAACCCTTTTAGCTCAGGATCATAAAGCGTTCCGATTTTAGGCAGCTCGCCTAATCCCATTTCAACAAGCCAGCCGTTTATAACATAGTCACATGCCACATTCCATAAATACGGGTCTCTCCCCGCGCATCTCTTATGATGTCTTAACCCAACATGCAAAAGTTCATGCGCCATTACAAAGCGGCATTCATATTCATCCAGCCCCGCAGCAGGATTGATATATATCTCCTGCATATAGGCGTTCACCGCTGCAACCGATATCTCCATGCGTACGCATATAATCGGATCTTCAATTATAGAAAAGGATGCAGCAAGAGCGCCCAAAAGCGGATAACTGCTGATAAACCAGTTTTTTGCACGTTTCGCTATTGTTTTAGCTTCCTTATCTGCTCCGAGATGTTTCTCAAAGCCCGCCGCTACGTTTACCGCACTTGTAACTGCCATAGAAAGTCCCAAGGCAAAGCAATTGACCCAATCTACTTTACTGTTTCTGCCATATACGCCGTTTTCATAGACTCCTATTATCATATCAACTTTATTGCCACCGGTTCCATAGCCTATATATTCCGGCGCAATACCGTTCTCCATAAACTCACTATACAGCTGCTCTTCTGACCGTACCGAAATTTCAGCAGGTATACGCATTCCATCTGGCGCTTGTCCGAGCTTCAAATCCGATAAGAACTTTGCTATATAACAGTCACAAGCTATATTCCATTTAGTGAAATCGGTTTTAATTTTAAAATGTCCTAAACCCAAATGAAGCAGAAGCTATAAGCCAATACTTCAAGCGAAGCATCATCGAGACGTTCTCCGTATTCATTTAAACTATCGCTCAACATATGCCAGGAGCGCGGAGTAGAAAACGGTTCTTCATGCTTGGGCGGCTGTGTCCATAAATGATCAGGCCTCAGCGCAATATATTCTAATATAAAAGGATGGATCCCATTCGCCGCAGCCCATTCCAGCCAATCCTGATGGGATACCTTTAGTTGAACATGCATCATACGGTTAATAAGAGCCGACGACATAGGTTTGACTATGGCACTGTCCTGCGCACGGTTACCGGCTCCGACCACTATAGAGCCTTTTGGCAGTTCATATTCGCCTATCCTTCTCTCGTGAATAAGGCTGTAAAATGCTTTTTGCACCTCCTGAGAACAAGCGTTAAGCTCGTCTAAGAAAAGGCAATACGTCTCTTTCCTCGCAATCATTTTAGGCGGACAGAACTGACTCACACCGTCAATTATTTGAGGTACTCCAATAATGTCCTCAGGTGCAAGCTGACTTCCAAGCAGTGAAACGCAGGGAATTCCTAAAGAAGCCGAAAACTGTTGTACAAGCGAAGACTTCCCGATGCCTGGCGGGCCCCATATAAAAAGAGGACGTACGACAGCAATATTCAATAATAATTCTGATAGTTCCTTTTGTGTTACCGTAACAGAAATATTCATTATACCTCACAACATTCGATTCTTATTTGTAAATCTTATATAGTATATCATAAATACTACTATACACATAATCCGTACAGTTATATACCCTTAATCCAGCTCGCTTATCAGAAACTCCAAATACTTGTTTTTAGTCGGACTCGAATTTATCATTGCCTTTTGCAGACTGCCTATTTGCTCTGCCGTAGGTTTTGTGAACGAGCGATTATATTTATTTTTCCAATTTGAATAAGTTCGTGCTATTCTCCGCAGCCATACGAGCCTTGTGGAGGCGGAATAATAGCCCGCTCTTCTTTTTTCCCGCAACAGAACAGAGCCGGCAGCCCCAAAGTCTTGTTTACAGATAGCACAAATTAATAAAACGCTACTCCTTCGCCCACCCGAATGAGCGCTCAACCGCGCGCTTCCATCCTTCATAAAGCGACTCTCTTTTGTCTTCGCTCATATGAGGCTCGAAAACCCGCGCTATCTTCCACTGCTTCGCGATATCTTCTTTACTCTTCCAGAATCCTATACCCAGCCCGGCGAGATATGCTGCACCCAGCGCCGCCATCTCGGTAACTACAGGCTTTTGTATGGGTATGCCGAGTATATCAGCCTGCACCTGCATAAGCATGTCGTTTACCGTAGCACCTCCGTCTACTCGCAGCGAGGTGGCTTTCTGTCCGGAATCCTTCTCCATGCACTCAAGAACGTCGCGCGTCTGGTAGCAGATGGCTTCTATCGCGCTCCTCGCTATGTGTTCGTTCGTCGTGCCTCGCGTGATGCCCACTATAGTGCCGCGCGCGTACATATCCCAATAAGGCGCACATAGCCCTGTAAACGCAGGAACAAGATACACTCCGCCCGTGTCCTCTACCCTGCCGGCAAGCTCGCTTACCTCGGCGGCAGATCTTATTATCTTAAGGCCGTCCCTGAGCCACTGTATCGCAGCTCCTCCAACGAATATAACGCCTTCGAGAGCATATTCCACCTTACCGCCTATTACCCAGCCAAGGTCTGTAGTAAGCCCGGTCTTGCTCATCTTAAGCTCTTCGCCTATGTTCATCATAAGTGCCAGCGACGTTCCGTAAGTGTTTTTAGCCATGCCCGGCTCAAAACACGTCTGCCCGAAAGTAGCCGCGTGCTGGTCTCCGGCGTCCCCGGCGATGGGTATTTCCACGCCGAAAAATACGTCTTTGCTGGTAACGCTCAATACGCCGCTGGAGGGTTTTAACTCGGGCAGTATATGTTCGGGAACGCCCAGTGCGTCC
>CAZJOS010000055.1:0-12663 GCA_964547655.1 uncultured Christensenellaceae bacterium | reverse complement strand
AGTAGATAACAAAAATAATTATAATGGCGGACGCGGAGGCGTCCGTTTTTATATTGGGTGAAATATGGCAAATTTAATAATATTATGGTATAATATAAAACAAATATTAGTATCTTGGAGAGAAGATTTATGTTTATATTTGACAACTTACATATTAAGTACTTCAATCCATCAATAGATAAAACCAATTATAGAAAAAAAGAAAGAATCTATCATTATACATCTGCTAGCGGCTTATATGGAATTATTAAAAATTCAAAAATTCGATTTACTGACTGTCAATTCGTAAATGATAAATCAGAGTATACTCATATTATCATTCCACTGCAAAATGCTTTTGATGAAATAAAAAAAGATCTGCATAATGATTTTAAAAACGATGTTAAAACAATATTATTTCATCTAGAGAATCATGACTTTGAAACAAATGATATTAGTATTGATCAAATTAATCCATTAACGTTTGGAGAAACACGAAAAAGAAATTATGTTTTTTGTGCTTCAACAGAACCTGATTTATTAGGGTTATGGAATTACTATGTAAAGAGCGGAAACTATCAGGGTTACAATCTTGGTTTCAATATTAATAAATTTTTAGATTGTTTTTCTATAATAAAAAATAGAGATGTTAATGTCTATTACGGAAAGGTTGTTTACAACAATAGAAAAAAGATTGATATCCTAAAAGATTTGTTATCTAAGGCGAATATGGAGTTTGAAAATAAAAAAAGGGAAAAAGCTAATGAGGAATATGAAACTATTAGGCAAGAAATAATCAATAATCTATTGGAATACATTCAAGATTATAGATTATTTTTTAAAGATGAAGCTTTTACAAACGAAAAAGAGTTTCGTTTTATAATAAAAATGCCATTTCATTATAAAAGAATTAAGATTGATCCACTAGAAATGAATTATGAGGTGAGAAACGGTATAATAACTCCTTATTGTGAGCTTCCTATTAGCAAAGATAAAACAATTGAATTAATAACTTTATCACCTATGATGGAAAGTGAATTAGCGATTTTAGGAGTTCGAAGGTTTTTAGAACATAACGAGTTCAACTTCACAATTGATATTAGACAATCTAGGATACCAATCAGATATTGATAAAAAAAGGTTAACAAATGAAATTAAAAACAATACTCCAATATAGAATACTTTTTTTGAGATTATGGAGAGGTATATTTAAACCTATTATACTGTTATCATTACCTTTGATATTAGCAACTTCAAGTATATGGCTTAAATGGCTTACCACTCAATTGCCAATTGATTTTTCAAAATGGATAAATGATAGTTATAGTCAACTAGTATCTTTATTTGGTGTATTGGCCGGAGCTTATCTAACTCTATATGCAACTTATACATTAAGAAAAAGAGAAGAACGTCAAAAGAGTATTGATTCGAAAAAGCTCGCATTTTATTCGCCTTTTTTTAATGAGATAGTTGACATACTTGAAACTAGAAAGAAAGGTAAGATTATAGACTTCCGTACAACCAATCAATTATCTGGTGGTATAAGGGTTAAATGGGAGTTTTGGTACGAAGTTAATAACAGCTTGATAGGATATAATGTTCCAATCGTCTTTAAAAAGAAAATAAATAGTCTTGATACTCAAATAAAAAAATACACAAAATCATATATACTAGCATCGAAATTTAGTAATGATTATATTTTTACGGAATTGAACGGCATTATAGTAAAATGCCACTATTCCAGCTTTTTTAGTACTTTAGAAAAAGTCTATTACGGTTCGTTAACTGAGAACTCATATATGAACAAGATTAATGGTAAAGTAAACACACCAATCAGCAAAGAGGTAGTTGATATAATAATAACGAATATAAAAGAAAGTACAGAATATAAAGAATTTATAAAAGACCTCAACGAAATGACAGATATGCTTGAAGACGTATTTGATGGACTAAATTATATTCTAACTAAAATCCATAGAAAATATAAAGGATCAAATATACTATTATAGGAGAATGAAATGAAGAGCGCGCTGGGAAACATTCGAAGAAAATTAGAAAAGGATGTATTGTTACGGTCGGATCTTAACAACCCTTATGTTGAAAAATATGTTGATAATGCTATTATTGCTATACTTAATGAATTACCAAACATATTAAGAGAACATGATGAAGAACATGATAAAGAGATTGAACAAATAATAGCTAAAAGCATAGGTAATTCTTTAATATAAATCTATTACAAATCATGCTTTATATTCTCATTCACTTCCCATAATATAAATTCTTCGTCCTGCCCATAAATATGAGGAACGCTATGCCGGCCGCACTCCCCGCGGCCATGCGTACGTAATCGAGCTTCGGCAAAAGGAAAAGGGCGCATACCGCGAGCGAAACGGCCGCGAGCACGATCCATACCGTAAACAGCGGGCGGCTGCCGAGGCTCTGTTCGAGCGAGGCCTCGAGGTCTTTTACGCCCCTGACAATATTATAAGAGATATAGAGCGCCCCCAGCGCCGAAACGAGCCCGAGCGCGAAGGGTACGATCGGATCAAAATAATAGGAAAACCCGAGCAGGTCAATACCGTATAGTATTCCGGTGTATACGGCCATTGCCGCCGCGGGCGGCCGCATGCGCGAAAACCTGTCTTTGCCGGCGGCAAGCTCCGCCAGCCCGGCAAAAATGAGTATATAACCGATAAAGTCGGGTATGAGCCCGACCTTCCAATTCCCGAAGGGCACTTCAAGGTCAAGAAACACAAACAGCAGGCCGTAAAATATATTGTTCACGTAAACGCTCCTATGTGATTTTAACCAAGTATACCACATATGCCCGAAGCCATAAAGATATTATTGGTTTTTTGTGAAAGTTAAGTCATTCCAATATCGCCTGGTTTGTGGTAACATATAGTATAATAACAGCTTAACCTGTGGCAGACGGATACCCTTGTACATACTTTTAGCTTTTCAAGCGGCAAGGAGTTTTCAGTGAGCAGATATATTATAAGAAAACCGGAGTTTTTAAACGGGGCGGAAAACGCAAGGTTCCTCCCGAGTACGGCGGCGGTAATAGGTATTTTACTGCTGATATTTATTGCATGGCTCGTTACGGCCGTATTAGTGATGATCGCGATACTTTCCTCGGCGGGAAGGCAGTTTAGATACGACGACTTGTATTCGGTGATCTATTCCCAGACCGCACTTATAATACTTTTACTGTCGGAAGGGCTGCTGATGGTATTTACTATCATATACATCCGTTGGATAGAAAAAAGGCCCCTCAGGACTATAGGATTCGTAAAAAGAAGGTTTGCGCTGAAATTCTTGTTGGGATTCGGGGTCGGGTTCGTGCTCATATGCCTTAACGTTTTATCCGTATTTATTGCGGAGCCGGTTACTTTTACAGGTATAAAGCCGGCAGCGTTCGCCTTTCTAATCACGTTTATTGCTCTGGGCGCGGGGGAAGAAGTGCTGTTCAGGGGATTTATGATGAGCGCGCTGATGAGAAGGGGAGGCGCGATGTGGGCCCTCGCAATAAGCACGATAGTGTTTGGGCTATTCCACCTCTCTAACGGCTACAATGCGCTGCAGTTCCTCTCAGTATTACTGCTTGGGGCTGTGCTCGGGGTATACATGCTCCGGGAAGGCAGCATCTGGGGCGCGATAGGGCTGCATGCAGCCTGGGATTTCTTCCTGCTGAGCCTTGTAAAAGTTCCCATAGGCCCTTACGATGCAGGGTACTCCTTTTTTGACGCGGCCATACCTGAAAGCGAAGGCCTCATATTTACTCTGATACCGTTTCTGGCTCTGTTTTCATTGCTCGCCCTGCTGCTGTTCGCCGGGGAAAACCGCCTTGTCGTAAGAAAGAGCGGGGAGCAGATGTTGTATGAAAAAGCGTTCCGCATAGTTAAAAAAGAGGTAAAGGAATGGGGCCAGCTTTACTATCTGAGGCGTATAGTTGAGCTTGCGCAGGGCGCGCAGGGAAAGACGGCAGCGCTTCTGTTTCAGGCTCTCAACTGCGGCGTTCCGGCAGAATATATAAGGCAGGAGTTCGGGGACGGCATGTTTTTTGCCGCGGACGCTCTGGCCGTGCGTTACGGCGAAACACCGGAGAGCTACTGGAGCCGCGTTTCCGGGTATCCCGCCGCGATGTCCGTTAAAAATGCCGAAAGAAGGCTGGAAGAGATAAAGCGCCCCAAAAACATAGCGGTAAACCCATATATGCCGCCACCGGGGCTTACCCTGTGCCCGCTGCTCCGCTGGGGCATTACCAATGAATATTGCCGCCACATAATGCAGGCCGTTGACGGGGCGGTAACCGCCGAAGGCTATATAGCGGCGCTCGATCACGACATCTGCAGGGCATGCCCGGCAAGACATGCCGCGCGTTATGATACAGCGCCCCCGCCGCGCCCTACGGACGAAAGCCGGAGATCATTCCAGGGCGATATTGGGCCTCGATAAGCCTAAGGCTTATTGGGGCCGTAACAAGAAGGGATATATATGCAAAGGCTGATGATACGAAAGCCCAAAATATATGAGCGCATGGGGGAGGCGTCGTTTACGCCCGGGGCGGTTTTGACGCTCCTTATTGCATTCGGGCTGAGCCGGCATTAATGGCTGTGATTCTTGCGCTTGCCATTAAATATCCGCGGCGGGGCGAGGTATATGGCGGAAATGACAGAGATAAAAGGAAAATATAATACTGCGAAGGTATATACTGACGACGTAGACGAGTCCGCGGTCTCCCAGATAAAGTTGCTGTGCGATCAGGAATTCTGCGCGGGCTCCAAGATACGCATAATGCCCGACGTGCACGCGGGCGCGGGATGCACCATAGGCTTTACCATGGATATTACGGACAAAGTATGCCCCAACCTTGTAGGAGTGGATATAGGATTCGGCATGCTTACTATAGAATTGGGAAAGGCGGATATCGACTATCAAAGGCTCGACGACGTTATACGAAAATATGTGCCGTTCGGCAGGAACGTGCACGAGGGAAAGGTCCGCGATTTCGGGGAGATGGAGGAACTCAAATGCTTTCGCGGGCTTAAAGACACAAAGCGCCTGGTAAGGAGCGTAGGCACGCTTGGCGGCGGCAACCATTTTATTGAAGTGGATATCGGCTCAAAAGGCGACAAGCAGCTGATAATACACTCGGGCAGCAGGAATCTGGGGCTGCAGGTAGCGCAGGTCTATCAGCGACTCGCCATAGAGCTTTGCAGCGGCAGGGAAGATGTGTTTAAAAAACAGGATGAGATCATCCGCACGTTCAAGGAACAGGGAAGAAGGGACAAGATACAGGGCGAGATAAAGAAGCTTAAAGCCGCCTATGAGAAACTGCGTCCGCCGATACCCGAAGATCTGTGCTACCTTACAGGGAACTATAAAGACGACTATCTGCACGACATGGCAGTATGCCAGAGGTACGCGTCGGCCAACCGCTCGGCGATGGCGGACATCATAATAGAGAAGATGGGTCTGAGCGACAGCGGGCGTTTCGAGACAGTGCACAACTATATAAATTTCGGCGACAACATACTGCGCAAAGGGGCGATATCGGCAAACGAGGGGGAAATGCTCCTCATACCCGTAAACATGAAGGACGGGTGCATACTGGGCAAAGGCAAAGGCAACGCTGACTGGAACTTCTCGGCTCCTCACGGCGCGGGCAGGCTTATGAGCCGCAACAGGGCGAAAGAAATTTTAAAGCTCGGCGAATTCAGGGAAAGCATGCGGGGCGTGTTCACGACCTCGGTAGGGCCTGATACGCTGGATGAAGCGCCGATGGCTTATAAGAGTATTGATGACATAACGGGTAATATTGCGGACACCGTAGACATAATCGAAATAATAAAGTCCGCATATAACTTCAAGGCCAGCGAATAGGGGAGGGTGATCTATGAATAAATGGGCAATATGCGCGGTAGTTTGCGGAGCGATATGCCTCGTATTCGGAATAATATTTCTATATGGGGTTATCAGCGATCCGGGCGCAGATATGTTCTTTGTTAAACTGATAACCGGCCTGCTCGGAACGGCGGGCGGAGCCTGCGGCATAGCCGGGGGCCTTTGCATTAAAAACAGAAAGGATACGGCAAGAAAGCTGCTTCTTGCGGCAGCTGTGATCCTTCTGCCGTACGCGATTCTTTTTGTACCATTTATTCCGGGCGTGTTTGTTTTCTTTATGATCTTCATGGTGGTAAGGAACAGGGCGGCTGATAAGGAAGATGCATGGGGCGAAAAGGAAGTGCTATGAAGAAGGCGTTTATTTTTGTTTTGTTGGCCGTATTGCTTGCGGCCTCGGGGTGCGCGGGCGCAGCGGAAAGCCCCCTGCTTAAGAGTAATATCTGGGAGGTCGATATTGATCAGCCGGGGTATGAATGTACGGGTATATATCATACCATGAGCTGGCAGGGAGAGGGCTTAAGCGTGAGCCTGGACGTTTACCCGGCCGGGTACGCGGAGCAATCCCGGGAAGATGAGGAAACGCTGGAGTATAAGGGAAGGAAGTATTTACTGTCTGTAAGTGAAGTCTGCTGGGAAGGGATAGGCGGAACGGGAACGGGCGGTACCAGATTTTTTCGGGCGCTGCGCTGGCAGAGTAGCGGATATGCGTATTCGTTTTCCGCGGAATCAGGGGAAAGCAGAACGCCGCTGGATATCGTTTGTCCCGAAAACGCATTACTTGCGGAACAGGGCGATTATTCCCTGCTTAAAGGCCTTACGCTTCAAAGGGAATTATGGTCAGGCGGGTTCAGGTCTGGAGAAAAATTCGTCAGGTTCGAATTATGTCCTCCGCCATTCGGTGAACAGATGATAAAGGGTTATCTAAGCGGGGATATGGACTTTTATAAAGCGGATGGATTCGGCTGCTATGTTTCATCAAAAGAGCGCCTGCCCGAAGAACCGAATGGAGTTGCAGTACTCTGGAATACCGATGCAGGAGCCATATGCATCTGCGGAAGCGTACCTTACGATGAACGCAATAACGTTCCCGAAAGAGTTTGGGACTTTATTAATGCCGGTCTCGCCCGCAGCATAACAGAACAGCTGGGCGCGGAGGTAATTCCTTTACCGGCGAAATAAAAGCTTATCGCTCGAATCATATTATTTATTATGTGATCGAGCAAGCAGCCGGATGAGTCGTTAATATAAGTTAAGGGCTAAATCCATAACAGAGGTAAATTTATCCCTCGGTATACATTAAAGCTGTTTTTTGCTATTATACATATAACAGCATGATCATTAAAAGGAGCTAAGGTAAATGGACGATGCCTTATGCTGGGCGACTATAGAATGCTCTAAAGACGCACCTACCGCCCGCAACCCGCGCAGGCGCATTTCCAACATATACGATATAGCCCTCGACGCCTCGAAGGTGTGGGGTTTAAGGTTTTCATGCCCTTGCTGCGGGGAAGTGCTTTACGTAGAGCTCGCGGATAAGGGCGATATCCCCGGGGAACTGAGGAAAGAAATAATAGACGAAAAGAGGGCGGAGACCCGCGCGCATTTCAAGACTTTTATAGGTGTGACGATATTTTTGCTTGCCGCGATGGCGGCAAGGCTGTTCCTGTCTGATGTTGCGAAAGTTGCCCCTATGGCGTTCAGCGTTTTAGCGGCTTTCGCCTTTTTAATATGGCTGCCTTATTTCATATTCATGGTATGGCTCTCAAAGCTCAGCTCGAGCGGGGTCAGGATACTCCGGGATTTTGAGAGAAAGAACCCGGGGGAGATAATAATACTGGTCGAAGCGGGAAGGAGCGAGTGCAGCCATGCTCTTTTAGATTTCCCCGAGACGGAAATGGAAGACGGCGCTTCGGGATACAGGGTCGCGGAGCAGATATAAAGGGAAAGAAGATCTATAGATACGTTAGCTGCCGATAACTTCACAGGGCTGCAAGGATACATTGCACGGGCCCCTCGCGCATTACAGGGTATAAGAGGAGAATGGATAAGTGGGACAGTTAGAGTATAATAATGTTTGATAACACAGTTTTGGATATTCAGAGTTTCAATGATATAAACGATACATTTGTACTTTTTTGCAGCGATAAGAAATTGTATCTAAGCGATAAAGTATTAAAACATGTAAAAGAAATTGCATATCTTCCAAAGGTGAATGTATCAGACGTTCAGATTAAGATATATACCCATTATCCATATGTCTGCGTATCTGAAAGATACGGCTTAAATGCGGTGGTAGTTAATATGCAAAACGGTACGATAAAAGATTTTACCCGTGAAGACTACCATGCTGATGTTTCAAGCTATTCCATCGGATTTTTAGAACTGAACGGCGAACCATTGCTGATCCACCAAACCAAATGGAACAGGCTTGATATAACAAACTTGCATACGGGAAAGCTTTTAACTGACAGAGAGATATATTGCATACAGATATCAAAGGGGTATATCGATAAGGAAGGGAAGCCAGTTTCGCCGAAGTATGATGAAAAGAATTACCTGGATTATTTTCATAGCTTGATCCATGTATCTCCTGACTATAAAAACTTCATTTTAAACGGTTGGGTTTGGCATCCGGTTGGCGTTATCCTATGCTCTGATACTGAAAAGTTCTTTACCAGCTATGAGCCGGGCAGTGTTGGAATCGATTACGCCAAAGATTATAACTGGGACAGGCCGTGCACATTCATAGATAACAATACGTTTGTAATTGCAGTTGATTATGAAAATATTTACACACAAGAAGACAAACCGGAGGACGAAGAATATAAGCAGCTTTGGTTTTATGATTTAAATAATGTCAGAAGTAAAACATTAGAGTGCTGTAAGAAAGTTGCCTGTGACGTTTTCAGATTCAATAATGAAAGAGAAGTTGCAGGGGAACTCTATTATGATAAATCAAAGAACGTTCTGATCGCGATAAACGATAAAGGAGGCTCTGTTGTATCTCTGGAAGGAAAGATACTGGCATTATATCCTGAATTAGCAATTCCGATTCACAATTCAATGGATTATACCAGATATTCGTCAGCAGAAATATGGAAATATAATACAGGGGGTCACTTTTTCTACAAATATTCGAATGATAAAAAACAAATTAACATTGTTGAAATAGTTTAAATTGAAGCAAACAAAAAGACCGGATTCAGACAGTCTGAATCCGGTCTTTTATACGTTCTATGCTTACTTGAGCTCTGCGGTGGCTCCGACTTCTTTGAGCTTCGCTACCATGGTGTTCGCTTCGTCTTTTGCGACAGCTTCTTTTACCGTGCTGGGAGCGCCGTCTACAACGTCTTTAGCTTCCTTAAGGCCGAGGCCCGTAAGCTCGCGGACGACCTTGATGACCTTTATCTTCTCTGCGCCGACGTCTTTAAGAACAACGTTGAACTCGGTCTTTTCTTCTTCAGCAGCAGCCGCGGGGCCTGCAGCAGCCGCGGGGCCTGCCGCTACCGCTACGGGGGCGGCGGCGCTTACGCCGAACTTTTCTTCTATCGACTTAATGAGCTGCGAGAGCTCGAGCACGCTCATCTTTTCAATTGCTTCTAAAATCTGATTGTTATCCATTATAATTTTCCTCCATATAATTTCTTAATTTGTTAGTGTTCTTTTCAGGTTGTTAAGCCCCTTTTGTTGAAAACCGTTTTGTCATCCTGAGCCTGCGAAGGATCCCATTTTATGTGATCATAGCAGGGGATTCTTCAGTCGCAAAGCTCCTTCAGAATGACAATTGCGCATTGAGGCTGTTAAGCTCCTTTTTGTTCTTTTACCGCATTAAGCGCGTATCCCAGCTTGGATATTATGCCGGAGAGCGTCCGCGCGAAACCGGCTATAGGCGCGTTCAGCGTGCCTGCCAGCTGAGCCAGCAGCTGCTCCCTTGACGGCAGCTCGGCGAGGCTGTTTATAGCCGCTATCGATATAACCTTGCCGT
This sequence comes from uncultured Christensenellaceae bacterium, assembly GCA_964547655.1. GTDB lineage: Bacteria > Bacillota > Clostridia > Christensenellales > SZUA-584 > DTFZ01. Next base: position 2,789 of record CAZJOS010000055.1, on the reverse strand, counting down.
CGAGCACGCCGGATTTTATCTCGGTCTTTTTGACCTTTTTGACAAACTCTACGAGCACCTTGGCGGGCGCTACGGGGTCATTGTACCCGAACGCCACGGCAGTGGGGCCGTTTAAGTGTTCGTCCAGACCGGACAGGGCCAGCGAATCGGCCGCGCGTTTTATCATCGAGTTTTTGATGACGCGGTATTCGACGCCCGCCGCGCGGAACTTGGTTCTGAGCTCCGTTACCTCGGCTACCGTCAGGCCTCTGTAATCGTAAAACACTATGCCTTTGGCTTTTTCCATCTTGCCCGCAAGGTCGCTTACGATCTGCTTTTTAACTTCTATGGCTTTTTCTCCCAAATCTTTCACCTCCTATGATTCACCCTCGCACTTAATGCAGGGGACCCCGATACCAAACCCCGGGGTTTGCGTTAAATCAAAAACCCTTTTTGCGCAGGAAAGCCGCACAAAAAGGGTATTAAACCTTATATAGTCCCGGTAGGGGATCTAAGCGCACTCTCCTCGACAGGATATTTAAGCTCTAAGGTCATGCTTTAAAGCGCCTGTTGTCTTCGGCAGATAAGGGTATTCAATTCCTGGTCATTTTAACAGCCTGTAAGGCAAATGTCAACCTAAAAACCTTAATGGGTTGATCTTTATGCCGGGGCCCATCGTAGACGATACCACGACGCTCTTAAGGTACGTGCCTTTGGCCGCGGACGGCTTCGCCTTTACTATGGCTTCCATAAGTGCGTTCATGTTCTCTAAAAGCTTTTCCTTGCCAAAGCTCTTCTTGCCTATAACTACGTGGACTATGGCTGTCTTATCTACACGGTATTCGACTTTACCGGCTTTGATCTCATTGATCGCCTTGGCGACTTCTTTGGTGACCGTTCCGGACTTCGGGTTGGGCATGAGCCCTTTAGGCCCGAGTATCCTCGCTATTTTTCCGATAACGCCCATCATGTCGGGTGTGGCTACACAGACATCGAACCCGAACCAATTCTCTTTCTGTATCTTTTCTACATAATCTTCGGCGCCTATGAAATCTGCTCCCGCTTCCTCGGCCTCTTTGGCGCTGTCGCCCTTGGCGAACACGAGGACGCGCACCGTTTTACCGGTGCCGTGGGGGAGGACTATGGCTCCTCTTACCTGCTGGTCGGCGTGCCTCGGGTCTACCCCTAAGCGTATCGAAGCCTCTATGGTCTCATCGAATTTCGCTTTTGCGGTATCGACCGCAAGCTGCATGGCTTCCGCCGGGTCGTATAACGAGGCCTTATTATAAGCCTTCAAACTATCCTGATAGTTTTTTCCTCTTTTCATGCTTTCCTCCTTGTGGTAAACGTCCAGCACATAAACTAAAGAATCTACAATTGATTAAACCACAAATTAAAGAATCCCTTTAGTTTATGTGCTGGGCTCCCACATTAGTCTGTGACTTCGACGCCCATGCTGCGGGCAGTGCCCGCTATCATGCTCATGGCAGCCTCAAGGCTCGCGGCGTTAAGGTCGGGCTGTTTTAACTGCGCTATCTCTCGTACCTGGGCGCGCGTTATCTTTGCGACTTTTTTGCTGTTAGGCTCTCCGCTGCCTTTCTCGAGGCCGATCGCCTTCTTGATAAGAACGGGAGCGGGCGGAGTCTTCATTATGAACGTAAACGTCCTGTCCGCGTAAACGGTGATGACTACAGGTATTATATATCCCACCTGTTTCGCCGTCTTTTCGTTGAACTCCTTGCAAAACCCCATGATGTTGACGCCGTGCTGTCCCAATGCCGGGCCGACCGGCGGGGCAGGAGTCGCTTTTCCTGCAGGTATCTGCAGCTTGATGTAGCCTGTAACTTTCTTTGCCATAGCTACGCCTCCTTAATACTTTTAATGTGGTACAAGCGGAATTCCGAACTCCGGTTTACGAAAGCTCTTTTCCTCCCACTTGTTAAAAGAAGTAAAACCTCTTTATATACGTTTGATCTGTACGAAGTCGAGATCGACAAGCGTGTCTCTGCCAAACATGGAGACAACGACCTTGACTTTCTGCTTTTCCGGATTGACCTCTTTAATAACTCCTATAAAGCTTTCGAGCGGCCCTGACGTGACCATCACGTTTTCGCCGACTTCGACGCTGAGTTTAATGGGTATATTCTCTACTCCCATAGCCCTTACTTCTTTATCCGTAAGGGGGATAGGTTTTGAGCCGGGGCCGACGAACCCGGTAACGCCCCTTGTGTTGCGGACGACGTACCATGTCTCGTCGTCGAGTATCATCTTCACCATTACGTAACCCGGGTACATCTTTTTCATCACGTGCTTTTTCTTGCCGTTCTTGACTTCTATGGTCTCTTCCATAGGAACCTTGACTTCAAGTATGATGTCTTCGAATCCGCGGTTGTGTATGGCTTTCTCAAGGTTGGCTTTTACCTTGTTTTCATATCCGGAATAGGTATGCACGACATACCAATAGGGCTTATCAGTCTTTTCCTGTTTGATAAACACGCCCTGAAGCTCAGGTTTCCTGGCCTCTTCCGTTTTTATATCCGGCGTTTCTGTTATTCCGCCGGTATTGACTTCATCTGCCATATAAAGTGCACTGCCTTATGGCAGCACGCCTCCTTGTGTGTTTGTGACAAGTTTGAACAACGCGGAAAGCCCTATGTCCATAAGGCCGACTATTATCGCGGTAACAAGAATAAAAGCGAGGACGGCGCCGCTGTATTTGACAAGCTCTTTGGCGGTCGGCCAAGTTACCTTTTTCAGTTCGGAGATGATATCCCTGAAGAAAAAGGTAACTTGGCCGACCGCCAAAGAGC
>CAZJOS010000054.1:0-12817 GCA_964547655.1 uncultured Christensenellaceae bacterium | reverse complement strand
GCGGCATGTATTTCGTAAGCCAGAGGTGGCTCGGCGGCATGCTCACCAACTTCAAAACCATAAGGAGCCGCGTTAGAAGGCTCGAGAAGATAGAAAAGATGGAGGAGACGGGCGAGTTTGCGCTGCTCCCCAAAAAAGAAGTCATCAAATTAAAACACGAACAGGAAAAGCTTTTAAAGAACTTAAGCGGCATCAGGGATATGAAAGAGCTGCCCGGAGTGCTGTTCGTGGTAGACCCGAGAAAAGAACATATCGCGATAGTCGAAGCAAGGTCGCTCGGCATTCCGATAGTGGGTATAGTTGATACGAACTGCGACCCGGACGAAGTGGACTGTGTAATACCCGGCAACGACGACGCTATCCGCGCCGTAAAGCTTCTCGCCTCAAAGATGGCCGACGCCGTGCTCGAAGCGAAACAGGGCGAGCAGATGACCGACGCTGACGCTTCCGCCGAAGAGGAAACGGAAGGACCGGAAGACATGGAGAATATGGAGTTGCTCGAAGAAGTTTCCGAGGAAGTAGTTCCCGCCGGGGAAGAGACGGAAGCTTAATTTGAGAGGATGCCCCGAAAGCCCTGGGCTTTCTTTGGGCAGAATAGGTTTATAGCAAATAAGGAGAATTATTTTAGATATGATTAGTGCGAATGACGTTAAGACGCTGAGGGAAAAGACCGGCGCCGGCATGATGGATTGCAAGAACGCTCTGACAAAGGCCAACGGAGACTTTGACGAGGCCGTTAAAATACTGCGCGAGAAAGGGCTCGCCTCGGCTGCCAAAAAAGCCGACAGGATAGCCGCAGAGGGCGTGGTGGAGAGCTATGCAGACTCTAAAGGCGGCGCAATGGTCGAGATAAACTGCGAGACCGACTTTGTGGGCAGGACGCCCGTATTCGTTGACTTCGTACGGAGCATAGCGAAGCATATAATGCAGAATAGCCCCGCCGATGTTGCGGCGCTGCTGGAACAGAAGGCCGGCGATACTACGGTATCCGACCTCGTTAAGAACAAGACGGGCGAGATAGGCGAGAAGATAGACATACGCCGCTTTACGCGCTACGAGCTTGCCGGATCGGGAGTAGTGGACAGCTATATACACATGGGCGGTAAGATAGGCGTTTTGGTCGAAGTCGGCTGCGACGCCGCTTTGGCGGGAAACGACGAATTTAAGGCGTTTGTTCACGACGTAGCCATGCAGATAGCGGCCGCGAACCCGCTTTACCTCGTGCCTTCAGATGTGTCTGCGCAGGTAATAGCGAATGAAAAAGAGATACTGCGCGTACAGGCTTTAAACGAAGGCAAGCCAGAGAATATAGTAGACAAGATGGTGGAAGGCCGTATACAGAAATACTACAAGGATTTCTGCCTTATCGAGCAGCCGTTCGTAAAAGACCAGGACAAGACGATAAAGCAGCTCGTAAAGGAGATGTCGAATAAGCTCGGCGGAAACATTGCCATAAAACGCTTTGTGCGCTATGAGATGGGCGAAGGCCTCGAGAAGAGGAAGGACGATTTCGCCGAAGAGATAATGAAGCAGACGTCCAAATAAGGAAAGCATTTGGGAGAGTGACAAAGGGCGCACTCTCCCTTTTTAAAACAGAATTAAATGTAAAACGGGCTGTAGTCATTTGAAGCTTAATGCTGCTTTTAATTGATTTCTGACAAACAGGGGTGGAATCCCGTTCCAAAAATATGATAATATATGATGAGGAGCGTGCCTATGGTGCCTAAGTACAAACGCGTAATACTGAAAATCAGCGGGGAAGCCCTTGCGGGCGATGCCGGGATAGGGCTCGATTTTGAGGTCATCTCCTCTGTAGCCGACCAGGTGATAGAAGTCGCGAAGATGGGCGTTGAGGTAGGCATCATCGTAGGCGGCGGGAACATTTGGAGAGGCCGCAGAGGCGTAGGAATGGACAGGACCACCGCGGACCATATGGGCATGCTCGCGACGGTAATAAACGCTCTCGCCATGCAGGACGCCCTTGAAAACAAGGGCATGCAAACAAGGGTGCAGACCGCGATAGAGATGAAATCAATAGCCGAACCGTATATAAGAAGAAGGGCGATGAGACACCTCGAAAAGGGAAGGGTAGTTATATTCGCGTGCGGCACCGGCAACCCGTTCTTCTCGACGGATACGGCGGCGGCGCTTAGGGCCGCGGAGATAGAAGCGGAACTCATACTGCTTGCGAAGAACGTGGACGGCGTATACGACAGCGACCCAAAGGTAAACGGTGAAGCGAAGAAGTATGACCGTATAAGCTACATAGAAGTAATAAACCAGGGGCTTAACGTAATGGACACAACGGCGGTATCGCTGTGCATGGACAACAACATACCCATAGTGTGTTTCGGCCTTAATGAGAAAGGCGGGATCAAAAAGGTCGTTATGGGCGAGAACATAGGGACAAGGATAAACTAGAGTTTAATATAAGGCGCCCTGGTCACGTATGTGACAGGCGATTTAGGGGCGATAATAAAAAAGGAGGTTTATATGTACGTAAAACACGAGGCGCTTGACGCCGCAAAAGCCAAGATGGAAAAATCGACAGCCGCGCTGAAGAGAGAGCTTTCGCATATACGCGCGGGCAGGGCAAACCCACAGCTGCTGGACGGTATACACGCAGACTATTACGGAACGCCGACGCCCATAAACCAGCTCGGCAACATATCCGCGCCCGAGCCGCGCATGATAGTCGTGTCCGTTTGGGACACTAAGATGCTCGGCGAAGTCGAGAAGGCGATAATGAAATCAGACCTCGGCATCAATCCCGCTAACGACGGCAAGGTAATAAGGCTCGTAATCCCTGAACTCACGCAGGAGAGAAGGGCCGAACTCGCAAAGACGGTTAAGAAAAAGGGCGAAGATGCGAAGGTCGCCGTAAGGGTCATCCGCCGCGAAGCTAACGAAGCGTTCAAGAAGGCGCAGAAGTCAAGCGAGATAACCGAAGACGATTTTAAAGATCTCGAAAAGGAAGTGCAGGACGCGACCGACGAGTTCATGAAAAAGATAGACGCTCTCGTAAAAGAAAAAGAGCAGGAAATAATGGAAGTATGACGCCGGAGGCGGATCTGTCTCATCTTTTGGGGCTCCCCGCAAAAGAAGCCGAAAAAAGGCTTCGCGCTCTGGGGTTTAACCCTGAGCGCAGGGAATATTCTTCGAGACGCGGCGTCATGGGAGCGGATTCCGAAAGGGTTATACGACTTCGCCCCCTTGGAAATAATAGCATAGAAATGCTCGTGTCGCGTTTTAAAACGCTGACAGGGGATCAATAGTTTAAGGGGCCTTTGGGAGAAGCCGTTGGCGATTTTAAGTTTGCTTTTCAGAAAAAAGATAAATAAAGACGCATATACCGGTATAGATGCACAGAGGCTTCCCGTGCACGTCGCCGTAATAATGGACGGCAACGGCAGATGGGCGAAAAAACGCGGGCTTCCGCGCGCCGCCGGGCACCGCGCCGGCGTAGAGCGCGTGCGCACCATAATCCGCATGAGTTCGGACATCGGTATAAAATATCTTACGCTCTTCGCGTTTTCGACCGAGAATTGGAAGAGGCCGAGCGCCGAGGTGGGCACGCTGATGGGCCTGCTGCTGGAATACCTGAAAAAAGAGCTGGCTGAACTGCACAAGAAAAACGTAAGAATAATGACATTGGGAGACATATCGAAGCTGCCCAAAGAAGTTAAAGACGAGATAGAGCGCGCGAAGCGCACGACTGAAGACAACACCGGGCTTACCGTAAACATGGCGGTAAATTACGGCGGGCGGCAGGAGATAGTGGACGCGTTCAAAAGGGCGGCAAAAGAGGGCAGGTGTGCCGAAGATATAGACGAGGAATACGTCTCGTCGCTGCTTTCAACAGCCGGGCAGCCCGACCCCGACCTCATAATACGTACCAGCGGAGAGACGAGGATAAGCAACTTTTTGCTGTATCAGATGGCATACGCGGAGTTTTATTTTCCGGACACGCTCTGGCCCGACTTTGACGAGGCGGAGTACAGGAAAGCGCTTGGCGTGTTCGCGTCGCGCGACCGCCGTTTCGGCGGAGTGTAATACGGGGGCCCAAAAAGTCGTGAGACTTTATGGTGCGGTAATAGAAAGGACATGTTTTGGGTAAAAGAATATTGTTTGCGCTTCCCGCCCTCGGCCTGCTGTTTGTAGTTTTATGGTTCATGGGCCTGCCCGCGAGGATAGCGGTAGCGTTGGTGGGCCTTGTATGTATGTTCGAGATGCTGCGCGCACTCAGCGCGGACGGAGCTAAACCCGTTAAATCGGTGGCGTATATATTCTCAGCGCTTTCATGGCCCGCGTATGAATACCTGGGCCGCCTGTGGGGGAACGACGGGGGATTCAGGACGCTCGCGGAGATGCTCGTTCTTGCGGTGATGGCTATATTCTTGATACTGGTGCTTGAGAAGCGCAAGGGGGAAGACGGCATACGTACGGTCTACGCCCTCATATACCCGGGGCTGTTTTACGCGTTCCTGCTCGCTATAATATGCATCGACAACACGATGCATGCCCGGTTTATGTTCCTTATAGCGTTTGTAGGGGCTATATTGACCGATACTTTTGCCTATTTTGGCGGTACGGTCTTCGGCAAACATAAGCTTGTGCCCGAGATAAGCCCTAAGAAGACCGTGGAAGGCGCGGCCATAGGGGGAGTTTTCGGTTTGCTCGGCGTGCTGCTGACGGGTATACTGTTTCAGCAGTATTTCGAACTTGATCTTAGGATCTATTTGTATGCTATACTCGGCCTGCTGATAAGCGTTTTATCGCAGGTGGGCGATCTGACTGCGTCTATAGTTAAAAGGCAGTTCGGGGTCAAAGATTACAGCAGCATAATGGGCGCGCACGGCGGGCTGATGGACCGCCTCGACAGCGTTATTTTCATAAGCCCTATAGTGTGCGCGTTTTATTATATATTTGTGACGGCATAATAAGGAGACAGATGAAGAAGATTGCGATACTCGGCGCTACGGGCTCTATCGGACGGCAGGCGCTGGATATAGTGGAGAAGAATCCCGGACGCTTTAAAGTTACGGCGGTCACGGCGCACAGGAGCAGCGCGGAACTTATAGAGACGGCGAAGAAGTTTGGGGCGGAGTATATAGGGCTTACCGGCTGCCCTGGCGACGTTGAGTTCGAAAAAAAAGTGCCCAAAGGCATAAAGGCAGGTTTCGGCATACAGGGCCTTTTAGAATCATGCAGCGCCGGCGACCCTGATATAGTGCTTATAGCTGTAGTGGGGATAGCGGGGCTTCCTCCTCTTATTGAATGCCTCGACCGGGGGACCAACGTGGCGCTGGCCAACAAAGAATCGCTCGTCTGCGGCGGGCACATCGTCACCGAAAGGCTCAAAAACTCAGAAGCTGAAATATTCCCGGTAGACAGCGAATTGTGCGCGGTCTACCAGTCGCTTAACGGAACCAACACCGCGGGCCTTCGGCGCGTTATACTTACCGCGTCGGGCGGGCCTTTCTTAAACTGGAGCAGGGAAGACATAGAAAAAGCGACCGTCGAGCAGGCGCTGCGGCATCCGAACTGGCGGATGGGCAAAAAGGTGACGATAGACTGCGCGACGTATATGAACAAAGGGCTCGAAGTAATAGAGACGAAGTGGCTGTTCGGGATAACGCCGGATATGATAGACGTTATAATACACCGGCAGAGCATAATACACTCGATGATAGAATATACCGACGGAGCGGTCATTGCCCAGCTTGGGCCGACCGACATGAGGCAGGCCATACAATACGCTTTGAGCCATCCGGAGCGCCTCAAGAGTCTGGTCGGGCACCTCGACTTCGCGGCAATTAAAAACCTTAGTTTCGAAGAGCCCGACATGGAAAAGTTCCCGTGCCTTCGGCACGCGAGGGACGCCGTAAACGAAGGTGGATCTCTGCCCCTCATAATGAACGCCGCCAACGAGGCAGCGGTCGATCTGTTCCTGGAGAAAAGGATAGCGTTCGGGGATATCGAGAAGTGCGTAGCGTTCGCGATGAACAAGTTCTCCCATTTGAAGGGCACTACGCTTCTTGAAATATACAATACCGACAGGGAAGTGAAAACGTACATTTACGGCAATTTTGACAAAGTACGAATTTTGGAGCATACTTGAAATATAATGAAATGGGGTCCCCAGCACTAGAATCGGCGATATTATTACATTATCGTAAAATAATTACTTCTGATTCTAGTGCTGGGGCGGAAAATTAAAACTCCGGAAAACAGGAGGGTAGGTTTGGATATTCTCGTTTTTATATTAAGCTTATTAGGCGGGCTGATAGTCATCGGCATAATAATAATGACGCATGAGCTCGGGCATTACAGCATCGGGCGCGCGTGTAAGATGAAGATCGACGAATTCTCGGTCGGCTTCGGGCCCAAGATAAAATCATGGTTCAAAAACGACATTAAATATTCCGTGAGGTGGTTCTTCATCGGCGGGTACACCAAATTTCACGGCGAAGACGAAGATTCGGGCGACAAGCTGGCGTTCAACAACCAGCCCGCAGGGAGGCGCGCGCTTTCGATAGCGGCGGGGCCGGTCTTCAACGTTTTATTCGCGCTGATACTCGCGATATTCATGCTGTGCGTTTTAGGAGACGAGATACCCGAAATATCAACTGTGCGGCCCGGCGGCCCGGCGCATGTCGCGGGCATCATGCCCGGAGACCGCATAGTCGAGATGAACGGCGTAAAGACGGAAGACTTCCTTATCGAGACGTACGAAGCGCGCGCCGCCGGCAACAACGTATCGATGCCTTTATCAGTAAAGCGCGGAAACGAGACGCTCAGCTTCGACGTGCCGTATGAATCCGTTATCTCCGTAGGAGAAGTACTTGAGGGGAGCGCTGCCGCATCCGCGGGGTTAGAGTATGGCGACACCATTATCAGGATGAACGGGCTAAAGACTGAGGATTTTCTTAAGACGTATAATGCCGGGGAAGTTGACAGCAGCGCGGTATTGCCCGTTATCGTCCAGCGGTTCGCAGACGGCGACTATAAAAAGCTGTCGCTTAATCTGACATATAGGTTTTTCGACGAACAGACCGCAGAGAATAAACTGCTCTGGCAGGAAAGCAGATTGATAGGCATCACTTACGGCAAACACGTGACCTACGGATTTTTCGAAGCCATAGCGCTGTCGTTCAAATATATTTATTTCATACTCAAGAGCACTATAGCGTCGATAATCGGGTTATTAGCCGGAAAGGGTACGGAGGGCCTGGTGAGCCTGCCGGGCATCGTGAACTATTTGGGAATGGCTATAAGAAGCAGCGTGCAGAGCGTGCTGCAAATAGGCGTTGCGGTAAGCATAGGCCTTGCCATAGCGAACCTGCTGCCGCTGCCCGCGCTCGACGGAGGGCGCCTCGTGTTCATCGCCATAGAGAAGATATTCAGGAAGCCCGTGCCGAGGAAAGTTGAAGGCATAATCCACTTCGCGGGATTCGTTGCGCTTATGGCGGTCTTTCTGCTCATAATGTACCGCGATATCTCAAGGTGGATATCCGGTGGATAACATGGAAACCAGGAGGACGAGGGCCGTCTCATTCGGAGGCGTTTCCATAGGAGGCGGCAGCCCCGTGCTCATCCAGTCGATGACCAACACCGATACCTGTGATATCGATTCGACCCTTTGCCAGATAGAAAAATTAAAGGCGGCGGGATGCGAAGCGGTGCGCTGCACTTTTTCAGGCAAAGCCTGCGCGCCCGCGTTTAAAAAGATAAAGGAAAGCATCAGTTTGCCGCTTATAGCCGACGTGCACTTCGACGCAAAGCTTGCCGTTTTGGCCGTAGAGAGCGGCGCTGATAAAGTGCGCGTAAACCCCGGCAACATCGGGGGAAACGAAGCGCTCAAATCGGTCGTCGAATGCGCGAAAGCAAACGGGGCCGCAATAAGGGTAGGCGTAAATTCGGGATCTCTGGAAAAAGACCTGTTTGAAAAATACGGAGGGCCTGTGCCCGAGGCGCTAGCCGAGAGCGCCTTAAGCGCGGTGCGCTATGTTTACGGCCTCGGGTTTTTCAACGTCGTGGTTTCTATAAAAGCGTCTTCCGTTCCGGTGACAGTCGCGGCAAACAAGCTGTTCACGTATAAGTGCGACGCGCCGCTTCATATAGGCATAACCGAGGCGGGTACGTACCAAAACGCTCTCGTCAAATCGGCCGTGGGTTTAGGCGCACTGCTGATGGACGGGATAGGCGATACGATAAGGGTATCGATAACGGGCGACCCTGTGCAGGAGATAGAAGCCGCAAGGCGCATACTTCAGGCGGCGGGCGTACGGCAGTTTTACCCCGAGGTTATAAGCTGCCCCACCTGCGGAAGGACTAAGATAGACGTGGCAAAGCTGTCTGTTGAGGTCGAGAAGATACTGACTGAATCGGGCAGACCGCTTACGGCGGCCGTTATGGGCTGCGTGGTAAACGGGCCGGGGGAAGCGAAGCATGCCGACATCGGCATAGCGGGCGGCGACGGAAAAGCGGCGCTGTTTTCAAAAGGCGTCCTTATCGGCACATACGGAGAGGGCGAGATCTTAAACGCTTTTAAGCGTTACATCGAAGAAGATTTTTAGGGGGGCACCGTGCAGAAGAAAGCGGATTTTTTTGCCGCGCTCAAAAACAGCGTGGAAATAGACGAAAGTTTCGACCTGTGTTTCGAGAAGATACAGCACGATGTCAAAAAGGGAGAATACCTCATTCATTTTCAGAGCAACCTGCTTACAGCTGAAACCTATCTTAAAATAGAGCATTATTTAAAGGAAACCATCGACGGGAAAACAAGGCTCTATGTCGCGTACCGCGACGCGCAGGCCGCGGAGCCGGAAGATATTGAGGCGCATGTAAAAGACCTCTGCTGCCGAGTAAAGCGGCCGCTCACACCTTTTATTTCAAAGACAAGAATGTATTTTGCGGACAGCTCGTTCCATGTCGATTTCGCCGACGAGTTCGGAAAAGACCTGTTTGCCGCCTCGGGGCTAAAGGAATACCTCGAAGGGTATTTTCTGCGCTGTTTCGGCATGGATGTTAATATAGTATATGGGCGGTGCGAGCCTTCTAAAATCAAACCTGACGCTCAGGACATACTTGAAGGCATTGCGCAGCAGGCCGCTGCGGCGGTAACGGAAAAAGCCAGGCCCGAAAAGAAAGAGCCCAAAAAAGAGAAAGACCCGAGGGTGATCCACGGCAGCGCGGTCGCCGGCGACGCGGCGGACATAAGGGATATAAACGAGACCACGGGCTTATGCGTTATATGCGGAAACGTTATTTCCGTGGATTCTTTCGATATAAAGAACGAGGCGAGGGGCAAACGCTCGGTGCTCGTTTTCAGCGTAACGGACAACACTTCGGCCATCACGTGCAAGGCGTTCATAACGCGCGATAAATGCGCGGGAGTGAAGACTAAGCTTGAAAAAGCGGCGGTAAGGGTATTGGGCACGGCGGCTTACGACAGCTATTCAAAGGAAGTCTGCATAAACGTAAAGGGCATAGAGCGGACGGAAGCGATAAGGCGGCAGGACAACGCCGAGGTAAAGCGCGTCGAACTGCACCTGCATACCAACATGAGCGCCCTCGACGCGGTTGCCGACGAAGGGGATGTGGTAAGGCGCGCTGCGGAGTTCGGGCACGAGGCGGTTGCCATTACCGACCACGGGGTAGTGCAGGCGTTCCCCGGGGCGTTCGACGCCGCGAAGAAAGCGAAGATCAAAGTCATATACGGCATGGAAGCGTATATGATAAACGATACACCTCAAATCTACCGGGAGGAATTCGAGGACGAGTATATAGTATTCGATCTCGAGACGACGGGATTTAACCCTGATTCCTGCGGCATTACGGAAATAGGCGCCGTCCGGCTCCGCCGCGGCGAGGCAGCCGACACGTTCAATACTTTCGTTAACCCCGGCTGCCATATCAGCCGGCAGATAACCGAGACAACAGGAATAACCGACGAGATGGTGGCTGACGCGCCATGCATAGCCGACGCTCTTCGCATGTTCAAAGACTATATAGGAGACGCGCACCTTGCTGCCCACAACGCCCCGTTCGACTTAAGCTTTCTTAATAAGCACGGCAAAGACAGCGGGATCACGTTTGAAAACGAGTGCCTCGATACAATATGGCTGTTTCACAGAATGCTTCCTGGGCACAGGTCGTACAGCTTAGGCAAGCTCGCGGAAGAACTTGGAATAAGCTTCCGTCATCACCGGGCGCTTGACGACGCGCTGTGCACCGCGAAAATAATGCAGATGTGCATGGAAAAGGCCGCGCATACTAAGAAACCCGGTAAAACAGACGAGAAAGAACTCCCGGTGTTCCACGTCATACTTCTCTGCAAAAACAGGAAGGGGCTTTACAACCTTTATAAATTAGTAAGCGCGTCGCATAAAGAGCATTTCTACAGGAGGCCGAGGGTGCCGCGTTCGCTGCTCGAAAAGCACAGGGAAGGGCTTATAGTAGGCTCAGCGTGCGAGCAGGGCGAGATAATACAGGCGATACTGCGCTACGCTTCCGACGGCGAGATAGAGCAGGCCGCAAGCTTCTACGATTACCTCGAGATACAGCCCGACGGCAACAACGCCTTTATGGTGCGCGAGGGGCGTTTTCGCGACATGGAGGGCGTGCGCGACATAACGCGCAGGATAGCGGCGCTCGGAGAGCGCACAGGCAAGCCTGTGTGCGCGACGTGCGATGCGCACTTCATTGAGCCGCAGGACGAATATTTCAGGCGCATACTGATGCACGGCCAGGGCTTTACCGACGCCGACAACCAGGCGCCGCTCTTTTTCCGGACGACCGCGGAAATGCTTTCGGAATTTGCGTACCTCGGGGCGGCGAAGGCAAAAGAGGTTGTAATAGAGAACACGCGTGCCATAGCGCGGCAGGTGGAGGAGATAGAGCTTCTGCCCGACGAACCCGCCATGCCCGAGATACCCGGAGCGGCGGAGAAACTCGTGGAGATGTGCTATAAGCGCGCTAAGGAAGTTTACGGAGACCCTCTGCCCGCGGCCGTAGGGGACAGGCTGAAGTATGAGCTTGACTCGATAACGAAACACGGATATGAGGTGCTGTATTACATCGCGTACGAGCTTGTGCGGCATTCCATGGAAGACGGATATCTGGTGGGCTCCCGTGGCTCGGTAGGCTCGTCGCTCGCGGCGACGATGGCGGGCATTACCGAAGTCAATCCGCTCCCTCCCCATTACGTCTGCCCGAAATGCAAAAGAAGCGAGTTTGTTTCAGATAAGGAGACAGCGTGCGGGCCCGACCTGCCGGAGAAGAGCTGCCCCGGTTGCGGCGCTGAGCTTAAGCGCGACGGCTACGACATCCCGTTCGCGGTGTTTTTGGGGATAAACGCCGACAAGGTGCCTGATATCGACCTTAACTTCTCGGGCGACTACCAGCCCAAAGCTCACAAGTTCATACTCGATTACTTCGGCAAGGATAACGTATACCGGGCGGGCACGATAAGCAGCGTGCAGGGGCAGACTGCGTACGGTTTTGTGAAGAACTACCTGACGGAGAAGGGTATAACGGCGAGCAGGGCCGAGACAGAGAGGTTGGTAAGCGGCGTTTCGGGCACGAAACGCACTACGGGCCAGCACCCGGGAGGAATGGTGATATTGCCTAAGGGCCGCGACATACACGAGTTTACGCCTATTCAGTACCCCGCCAACGACGCTGAATCGGGATTTGTGACCACACACTACAACTTCGGCTCGCTGCACGACAGGCTTATAAAGCTCGACATACTGGGGCACGACGACCCGACGGCGCTGCATATGTTGAAGTCGATAACGGGCATAGACCCGAGGGATATACCGTTATCCGACCAAGAGACGCTGTCGCTTTTCACATCGACAAAGGCTCTCGGAATAACACCGGAGCAGATAATGGGGTGCAAAGTCGGGAGCCTCGGCATCCCGGAGTTCGGCACGAAGTTCGTGCGACAGATGCTGCTCGACACTATGCCCACGACTATCGGCGAGCTTATCCGCATAAGCGGGCTGTCGCACGGCACCGACGTATGGCTCAATAACGCGCAGGACGTTATTAAACAGGGCAAGGCTACGCTGCGCGAAGCTATATGCACGCGCGACGATATAATGAACTACCTCGTATCAAAGGGCATGGACTTAACGGAAGCGTTTTATATAATGGAGTCGGTTCGCAAGGGCAAGGGCTTAAAGGAAGAGTGGCGCAAAAGCATGAAGGCCGCGGGCACGCCCGGCTGGTTCATCGACTCGTGCGAAAAGATATCGTACATGTTCCCCAAGGCGCACGCCGTCGCGTACGTGATGATGGCGCTGAGGATAGCGTATTTCAAAGTGCACCACCCTATGGCTTTTTACGCGACTTATTTTTCGGTACGGGCGGACAAACTCGACGCCGCGTATCTGCACTCCGCTGAAACGGTGCGCTCGAAAATAGCGGCTATAGAAGCAATGGGCAAAGCGGCGTCCGCGCTCGACTCGTCGCAATTAACCATACTCGAAGTCGCCCTCGAGATGATGGAGCGCGGCATAGACTTTCTGCCTGTCGATCTCTATAGATCCGACGCGGTCAACTGCGTCATAGAAGAAGGGGCGTTAAGGCTTCCGTTCACGGCTCTGGGGGGCACGGGCGAAGCGGCAGCGAGAGGAATAGTGAAGGCGCGCGAAGAAGGAGAATTCATCTCCGTCGAAGATTTGAAAAGGCGCAGCGGCATATCGAGCGCGGTCGTCGCAAAGCTCGATGAAAACGGCTGCCTCAAAGGATTGATGAAGAGCAACCAAATAAGCCTGTTCGATGATTAATACGTAATGCGGAATGC
>CAZJOS010000053.1:0-12826 GCA_964547655.1 uncultured Christensenellaceae bacterium | reverse complement strand
GCGGCGGAGGGCGCGGCCGCGGCAGGGGAGGGAAGGCGCCAGTTCCGCTGCTAATATTTATCGATATACTGGGTGCGGCTTTACTGCTGCTGGTGTTCTACATTACGAACTATGAGATGCGCGTATCGACGCCGGGTGAAGCTCTACCGACGCCCACGCCTACGGAGGTAGTTGTAGCGCCTCCGGCAACAACCAGCGCCGGCCCCACCGGTTCGGCTGTTATAGATGTTCCGACTCCTACTCCGACAATCGACCCCAACGACTGGCGCGCCAAATTTGCGGACAAGTTTACGTCCGGCGAGGTCGAGACGACAGAGAACTCTTACAAGAGCGCTAATATAAGCATAACGATAGACAAAGTCGTAAAAGACGAAACTCCATACTTCATAGCGGATATCTACGTTGCAGATATTAATAATTTCAGGACAGCATTTGCAAAAAAGGCAGACGTAATGGGCGATCGTGAGCTGACCACTATTGTTGCGGAAGAAGTTGGCGCCATACTCGCGATAAACGGAGACCACTGCGTTGACAACACGGGCACCGTAGTACGCAACGGAAAGATGTTTCGAGAGAAAAAGTCGTCTGCCGACGTGCTTGTAATGAACTACGACGGAAGCATGCAGACATATTCCGCATCCGAGTTCGATGTGAATAAGATAAAAACAGAAGGCGCGTATCAGGTATGGACCTTCGGCCCGATGCTGCTTAAAAACGGGCAGCCCATGACTGAGTTTACCTCAAATGTTACGGGGTTGAATCCGAGGACAGCGGTTGGGTACTATGAGCCCGGGCATTACTGCTTTGTGCAGGTGGGCGGAAGGTTGAATGGCAGTAATAAGGGCTGCACAATGAAGAAATTGTCCCAGCTTTTTGCCGACCTGAAATGTACGTATGCTTATAACCTGGACGGCGGCAGATCTTCCGAGATTGTTTTCATGGGTGAGATGTTAAACCATCAGGACGGCAGAAGAACCACTAATGATATACTGTATATCGGCGAGGAATAAGGAGGACATGATATGTTGAAGAAGCTGATACCTCATATTTGTATAATACTTGCGCTGTTTATGATAACATACGTTATACTTAACGAATTCAATCCTCTGTTTGACAGGGATTTCTTCAAGTGGGCGCTTGTCATATTCTCGGTAGCTGCTATAATAGCTTCCGGGTTCTTAATCGTGTATACAAGAAGAGAATAGTATAACGCTTATGAGATAGTTGATTTGATTGAGCGCCTCGCAACAGCGGGGCGTTTGGTTTTGAACCAAAGACCTGGATCGGGATTAAAACGCCGAAATTTGACGGTATCGGAGGGAGGCGCTCGAGTTGACAACTGCCTCTGCGTATATTAATATTGAACAATAACGCAGCGGCTGCGTTTATTATTTTGCAGGAATAATCGCATAAAAGGGGTATGTGACGTAATAATGAAAGACAACAAAGGCAGAAGACGCGTAACAGCACAAAGAAATGTGAACAATGATCATGAAAGCTTCCGGGAGCGGGACCGGGACGACGGGCCCGTAATGCTCAGGCGCGCAAAATCGGGTGGAAGAGGGCCTATACCGGCATTGTCGCTTATATTGCTGTTCGCTTTCATAGCAATATTGGCGGCTTTATCGCTTTTCTTCTTTGTATTAAAGAGCGGCGATACACAGGCCGCGGCGTCGGAGACTCAGACGGCGGCCGTCGCCCCAACAATGACGCCTGCGCCGACTCCAACTCCGGCTCCGACTCCTACGCCTACCCCTGAGCCTACGCCCGAGCCCGGGCCGATCACGATGTGGGGAGCTAATTTCCCCGGCAAGTTCACTGCGGGCGAAATAATCAGGAACGACGGTTCCGTATTGCCGACTATAAGAGATCTGTCGCCCCGTTTCCGGGAGTGCACGGCAGAGGTTGTCAATACGTATCAAAGCCCCTATGTCAATATAACGGTCAACAAGGTGCAGGAAAACAAAATGACGTATTTCGTAACCGATATATATATAACGGACCTTAAATACTTTATCACTTCGTTCTCAGACGGAGGGTATAATAAAGGCGACCGCAATTATGTCTGGAAGATCGCTCAGGAAAATAACGCGATACTCGCGATAGGCGGGGATTGGTATACGGATAATCCCGGCCCTGTCCTAAGAAACGGCGTTCTTTACAGAAATAAGATCAAGTATGATATACTCGTGATGTTCAATGACGGCACGATGAAGACTTACGCCAAAGGTGAGTATGATAAGGACACAATAAAAGAATTAGAGGGCGAAGCATGGCAGATATGGACGTTCGGGCCGATGCTTCTTAAAGACGGCCAGCCTATGACGAAGTTTGCCTTGCCCACGCCGGTCGGAGGACTAAACCCGCGCACCGCTATCGGGTATTACGAGCCGGGGCATTATGTGTTTGTTACAGTCGACGGGAGGCAGGCCGGATATTCCAAAGGCATCTATATGACAGACCTCTCGCAGCTTATGTACGACCTGGGATGCAAAGTTGCATTCAACCTTGACGGCGGCGCATCCTCGCAGCTGGCTTTTCTGGGGGAGGAGATCAATAAGCCGTGCTGGAAAAGGAAGGTCCGCGACGCCATTTGCATAATCGACGGGCCGGCGCCTGAAGAGAGCGGGACAGCCGGAAATTAGACGATACAGAACAGAGCGCCTTCGGGCGCTTTTAATATGGAAAAATATAATACGGGCTATATGTTTTTTGTTTTATAAGGCGAAAAAAGCGTTTAGAGAAGAAGTTTAAATATGGTTCATATGCGCGGCGGTTTCGCCGAAAAATATGAAAGAATACATTGGTTGACAAATACCCTCCGGTTATATTACTATTGGAAAATAACGCGGGAACTGCGTTTGAATCAGCAGACAGGAAAGCCGCATCAAACAAGGATTGGTTAAGAAGTGAAAGACGATAAAGACAAGAAATATGTAGTGACCAAAAGAATAACGCTTTCGGAAACTCCGCGGAAACCGAACCCGGAGTATGGCGGCAGCGGGCAGCCCGGGCAGCCGGATAATACGCCCAACAACATACCGCCTGAAGACAATGCTAACGATCCCGGCATGTTCGAAAGGCCCGGGTCTGAAAATACTGTGATGCCTGAGAGGCGGCCTGCAGCACGGGAAACGTGGGGCGGAGATCAGCCGCGTAAAGCTTCCGTGATCAAAGTCAGCGACAGAGAGCCTAGTGAGCGGGACTGGGACGACGAGCCCGTAACGCTCAGGCGCAGGAAATCGGGCGGGGGAGAGCCGATACCGGCGTGGTCGCTTATCTTATTGTTCGCTTTGATAGCAATATTGGCGGCTTTATCGCTTTTCTTCTTTGTACTGAGAACCGATGAAACAACGGGTCCGGCTCCGTCGGAGACTCCGACGGCGACGATTGCTCCTACGCCCACGCCTACACCGATGCCCACGCCTGTGCCCACGCCGACGCCCGTTCCTACGCCTGTTACGATGTGGGGAGCGAATTTCCCCGGCATGTTTACAACAGGCGAAGTTATCGTGAACGACGGTTCCGTATCGCCAACCATAACAGATTTGTCGTCCCGTTTTCAGGACTGTACGATAGAGGTCGTCGGATCGTATAAAAGCGCATATACTAATGTGACGGTTAATAAGGTTTTCGAAAATGGAGTAACCTACTTCGTGTCCGATATATATATTACTGACTATAAATATTTTACCTCACCGTTCGCAAGCGGAAAGTATAATGGCAAAAAACAATATGTTGATAAAATAGCTCAGGATAACAAAGCAATAGTTGCGATAAATGGAGATTTCTATACACAAAATCCCGGCCCTGTTCTCAGGGACGGAGTACTGTATAGAAACGAGGTAAAGCTCGATATACTTGTAATGTTCAAAGACGGCACGATGAAGACTTATGAAAAAAGCGAGTATAGTAAGGATATTATTGAGTCGATGAAGGACGACGTATGGCAGATATGGACTTTTGGCCCCATGCTTCTTAAAGACGGAGAGCCTATGACGGAATTTAATTTACCTAAGCATATAAGACCGGAGAATCCGCGCACCGCTGTAGGGTATTATGAACCGGGACATTATTTATTCATTACAGTAGATGGCAGGAAGCCGGGGTATTCTAAAGGCCTTACCTTGATAGACTTGTCAAAGCTCATGTACGATCTGGGATGCAAAGTCGCGTTCAACTTAGACGGCGGCGGTACTACGCAGACGGCTTATATGGGAGAGATAATCAATATACCCTACGGCAACAGAATGAACCGGGAAGCCCTTTGCATAGTGGACGAGCCTGCTCCTGAAGATAGCGCCGCTCCCGCAGAAAGCAACTGACAAAAAAGATATCAAGCGCCTTCGGGCGCTTTTTCAATGCCGGGGATATTGGCAAAACTATAGACGAATTATCATAGTATATCGACTTTATATACATCTTCTGATAAGATGATAAAAAAGTTTTGGAGAGAAGATTGAAGAGAAGAAGCTTATTTATACTGCTGGTTTTCCTTATATTACTTGCATTGGCTGCGGGATGCGGCCAAAATGGCGGCTCGGCTCAGAGCCCTGCCTCGAGTGTTACGAAAGAGTCGGATACGCTGAAAGTGTTTTTCATCGACGCAGGTAAGGGAGATGCTGCGCTTATAGGCATTCCCGGGGGATACTGGGCTATGATAGATACCGGCCCGAAGAGCGGATCTATGGAGACTGGGCGGCAGATTATTAACAACGGCGTAAGCGATCTATCCGCCGTATTCATTACCCACGGGCATTCCGACCATATAGGCGGCCTTGAGGGAGTGCTTTCACTGGCTGACTGCGGTAACGTATACACTAACGGCGACGCGATGAGCGCGGACGAAATAACCGGCGTGAAGAACAGCGGTATCCCGGTAAAACAACTGAATGCGGGAGACCATATCGATATAGGCGAGGCGGTTTTCACCGTTTTGGGCCCTGCAGACAGTTACCGGAAAGAGAACGATAACAGCCTTGTGATAATGCTTCAGTATAAAGATATAAAGATACTGTTCGCTGCTGACCAGCTGTTTACGGCGGAGCGCGGCCTGCTCAGGCTCGGGAAACAGCTTGACTCCGACGTGCTGAAAATAGCGCACCACGGGCAGGACGATACGTCGTCACCCGAGTTTATAGAGGCGGTCAGCCCGAAATACGCAATAATAACGACAGGACTTGAAGACCCGCCTTCCCGGCAGGTGCTTAATAACATCTCTCAGGCGGGAGGGGTCCCGTTCGTTCTCGGCAGCACCGGAACGGTGATGCTCGAGAGTGACGGCGAAAAAATTGAAATCTCACCGCTGCAGGAACCGGAGATCCTTCCGCCCGACGTCCGCGTGGAGGCGAAGGATACTTCAGCGGAATATGTTACCGTCGTGAACCGCTCGAATGATACTGCCGACCTTACGGGATGGTGCATAAACTCCGAAAAAGGCAACGAAGTGTTTTTCTTTCCCGCCGGAACGAAACTTCCCTCCGGCCAAAAGCTCAAGGTGCTGAGCGGCGGCGCGGCGAAGACGGAGAGCGGTATGGTGTGGTCGCGCGATAAGATATGGAGCAAGAAGGACGTCTGCGTATTGTACGATAACTACGGCAGGGAAGTATCAAGGCTGTAATAACGCAACACAATAACAATTGCCGCGGCTGCTGTCAGGATGAGATTGAATGGTCCATCCTGATTTTTATTTGCTGAAAAGCCGGAACGCGCTAAGCAAGCAGAAGCATTCATTTGTAGGCAAATCTTAACAATTAAAATGCATAAACCCTCATGTTAAGGAAAGAATAACCTAAAAACAGGGAGGAAAATGTATGAATGACAACGGTAAATTGCTGCTTAAAATAACGAGCGCTGTTTTAATGATATTCGGAGTAATAGCGGGGGTAGTAGCTCTTATCGACCTGATAAACATGACGGGAAGCACGGGGTGGCTGATATCGATAATCGTATTGCTGCTGGCGAGCGTTGCCGGGATAATAATAGGCTTTATGGGCCTTAAAAGGAGCGACGACTCTTCGCAGGCGAATTTTTTTATTGCAGCGGGCGTTGTGCTCGCCATATTGGAATTGATAAGCATGATAGCATTTTTTACAGCCTGGAGCGTCATAGGTTTCATAGCCGCGGTTCTATATATAATAGGCGGATATATGCTGAGAAGTCCCGTAATCGAGCATTAAGAGCAAAAGAAGACCAAAGCCGCTATTAATACGGCGGCGATATACGCAAAGCGCAGGGATCAGACGAGCAACGACGGCTTTATTATCAGTACGGAAAGCCAGGTAAGGTGCGATATGTTGATAATAGAATATACAATGAGCAGAGCTGCGAGGGATATGTTAGCTTTTCTCCTCTGGCTTTCACTGGCGCCTTTGAGCCGGAAATAAAGGTAAGCAAGCAGCGCCGCCGGTATCAAGCTTTTTACGATAAGCGATGCGGCGGTGCTCCCTGTGAACATAGCGGCTAAAGGATTGGCTTCAACGCACGCTCCCGTTCCGCACAATATGAGCGTAAAGACGATATCCGTTACGTTGAGCACGAATACGAATATCATCTTATTGCGCAGCCCATCCATGGAACTGCATTTAAAATAAGAGATCATTCAGGCCTCCGGTTATGGAAGCGTTGATTAATTAAGAAATTGAATCAGCGTTTCCTTTTGATTATTTCCCTTTTAACCCCAAATAATCATATGCGAAAGAAATTGCATTATTCCGCGGGCGGCAATGAAAAGCGAAGGCCGTTTATGCTCAGGATGGAGATCAAACCATACTTTCAGTAAATGCTTTGAAAAATTTCTTCCGGTGCGATATAATTTCAAAAGAATATTTTTGGAGGTTTCAATGAGTTCTAAGGTTTATTTCTCTTCGGTCAGATACAGCAGGTACGACGCTAAAGAAACGCTGCCTTCGAAGTTCGGGCGTTTGATCGACAGGATGGGCATAAACGATGCGGTAAACGGAAAGCGGACGGCAATAAAGATGCATCTTGGGAGGGGCATAGGCACTACCACTGTCCATCCGCTCTATATCAAGATATTGGCGGATAAATTAAAGTCGTACGGCGCAAAGCCGTATGTAACGGATCATATAATTGACGGCGCCGCAGTACGGGGCTATACGGAGGAGCTTTTGGGATGCCCGATAGTGCCGGTATGCGGTAAAATGGATAAAGAGGTTTACGAGAAGAGCGTTAACTTCAGGACGTTCAAAAACGTCGATATAGGCGTTAATATACACGACGCCGAGGTGATGATAGACCTATCGCACGTAAAGGGGCACGGATTATGCGGCTATGGCGGCGCGTGCAAGAATATAGCTATGGGGTGCGTCACCGACAGGACAAGGAACCAGATACACGGCCTTGAGGGCGGGCTTTTATGGGACGAAGACAAATGCACGCACTGCGAGGCATGCATCTCGAGCTGCAACCACAACGCAAACAGTTTTGATAACGGCAGATATTCAGTGTTCTATCACAACTGCACTACATGCCAGCACTGCGTCAAAGTATGCCCGACGGGCGCCATAACGCTCGACGCTCATAACTATACCGATTTCCAGACCGGAATGGCGATATGCACCGACGCCGTGCTTAAAACGTTCGAGCCGGGCAGCGTATTCTATATCAACTTCCTTACGAACATAACGATAATATGCGACTGCTGGGGCATGTCGATGCCCGCGCTGGTGCCCGACATCGGAGTAATGGCCTCGAGCGATATAGTGGCGATAGAGAGGGCCTCGCTCGATGCAATAAAAACGGAAGATCTCATTAATGTCGGTTTGCCGCAGGGTTTTGAGCTGGGAAGCAAAGGGCATCTTTTCGAAAGGATACACGGCAAAGACCCGTTCATACAGCTCGCCGAGCTTGAAAAGTTCGGCCTCGGGACTCAAGGATATATTACCGAAGAGGTGAAATGACCTGAAGGTAAATTAATGGCCCAAAAAGCGCAAACTAATCGTCGTGAGCAGCGAGCTTCTTTTTTTGGGCGCCTTTCGGATATATACGGACAGAAGAGGGTCTACATTGCCGGGTTTGCAGTTTTGACCGCAGGCTCGGCGCTGTGCAGCCTGTCTGATTCGGTGGGCAATGCTCGCCACCGCGCGCAACACAGGCATGGTCTTAGGCGTCGGCCTTGCGGGCGCGCTTTTTTCGCTCTTTTCACAGGCGCGAACGATATGTATATCAGACAGGCTTACCGGCGAAGTATTGCATCAAGCTTCATTTGTTTCCGGGACACACACAACGTTTATAGTCGTAGGGTTTGTGGCCATAGCCGCCGCTGTCGCGTCGCTTACTAAAGGTAAGGTAAAAACAGAGGGAATGCTCGAAGGTAAAACATAAGGCTGAAATTGTCAGGGAAGTATATCCCAGACCTGCGTCTTTTCAAATCCGTCCACGAGCTTTTCCGCGCCGTCCGTTATCTCTTTATCGAACCCCATGAATTTTAGCAGCGCGATCGCGTTTTTGGTAGTCGAAGGCCCCGGCATTATAGCGTAGTCGAACACTACGCCGTCTTCCGTTACCTGCTCCCCAAAGTGGTAATTCCGGTATCCGGGAAGCATACGCGTAAGCTCCGTGTCGTGTGTGGCCGCCGCGCATATGCAGTTCATCTTCTTTATATGCCGCAGCACATAGGCGGACGCGGCTATTCTCTCTATAGTATTCGTACCCTTAAGTATCTCGTCGATAAAGCAAGCACAGAAGACATTCGGTATCATGTCCAGTATCCGCTTCATCGATCTTATCTCTGTTATGAAGTAGCTTTCGCCCTCGGAAAGGTTGTCGCGCACGGCCATCGACGTTATAACGAGGCAGAGAGGCGTCCGGTATCTCCTCGCCGTACACGTATGTATGGTCTGTGCAAGTATGCCGTTTACCGCGACCGCCTTGATGAAGGTCGATTTGCCGGAGGCGTTCGAGCCCGTGACCAGATCGAATGAAAGCTCTGCGGAATTGGGGACGGGATTTTTAAGAAGCGGGTGACAGATGTCTTCCACCTCTATACGCGGATCTTTGGAAAACTCGGGCTGCGTATAATACCCGAGGCTTTTTCTGAAAGACGCAACCGCTATGGCCGCGTCCACTTCGCCTATGCTTTTATAGAGCGCGCGGAATTCTTCGGAGTTTTTCTCCAGCGTATTGACTATCCTGTTGTAGTTCCTTATATTGCTCAATATCAGTATGCGCGTGTACTCCGCAAGAAAATCGAGCTCGGATACGCGCTGCTGCGTTAGCCCTGAAAGCTTGCCCCCAAGCTTTTTAAAGATCGAGAAACCTTCCTTTATATTTTTTCCGGCAATGTGTGAGTCAAGGCCGCCGTGTTTCGATATTTTCCCGGCGCACCAGAGCAATGCCGAAAAATATTTTATCGAGCCGAGTTCGCGCTCTATGCGCCCCTTTGTAACGTAATATACTATCCCGTTTGTTATTATCGAGGCCGCGAGCAGCAGTATTCCCAAAGGCACATTGACCGCTATGAGGCCCGCACAAAGAAACGGTGCGACTGCGAGTATCCGGTAAACGTTAGGGCGCTTAACCCGCTTCGCTGAAGTTCCGTAGCAGAATGTAGACAACGCCCCTCCGTCCGATTTTCCCAGTTTGCTAAGATAGACCTGCATATCGAGCCGGAGCCCCGAATCGCCGCTAAAACAGGCAATAAGGCTTTCCCGCTCGTTAAGGGTATCAGTGTCGAACGACGGCTCGCGCAGCAAGGCGTAAAGGCATTCTTCCCCGACCGAAGTCTGGCAGCAGTTTATTGCGCCGAACACCTTGTCCATGTCGAGGTCGCTCCATGTCATATCGTCGATATGGAAACCCGCATCTCCGTGGCCAAGCTTTTCATCCCAGTAGAAACCGCGGAAGTTTTCATTCGCTTTATCCGGGAGTTCGCCAAAAGCGGCTTCCAACTCCCGCCTTGTTTTCCTGCCGCCCGTTATCGATCTGTATGCGGCATATACGATAGCCGTGACCGCAAGCGTAATAACTAAATAAACCGGATACATTCTCTTCCCTTTCCGAGTTTTCAGCGCCCGAACACATATCCCTGATTATACCACATAATAGTGCGGCCGTAATAAAGGATTTCGCATATCGCCATAGAAACAATAAAGACTACTTTATAACAGAGGTCAAACATGAAAACAGTATTATGCTTTGGGGATTCGAATACGTGGGGATATACTCCTGGGACCGGGCAGCGCTTAGCCGTCGGCATTCGCTGGGCGGGGGTACTGCAAAATAAGCTTGTCGGCGGATTCAGCGTAATAGAAGAAGGCCTAAACGGAAGGACTACTATATTCAGCGATCCTGATTCGCCTTTCCGCAGCGGAGAAGATTATCTGCTTCCCTGCCTTGAGTCCCATTCTCCCGTCGATCTGGTGATAATAATGCTCGGCACTAACGATCTGAAAGACAAGTTCGGGCTTCGCCCGGAGGATATAGCGGCGGGAATGGAAAAGCTGCTGAACATACATCCTTCCTTTAAGCTTAATTTGCTTTAAGGAGGCTTAAGATATTCACATTCTGATATTTTGATGCACGCTGTGTTCGCCGTATGTCCTGTTTTTGAGAAAGTTATGCGCAAGGTATGGGACGCGGCCCGCAAAGAGTATGAAGGCCCCGAGAAGCGGGATATAGAGCGGCCAGCGCAGTATTTCAAACGATATAGGCAGGCCGGATGTATAGAGGTAATTACTGCCTAAAGCGATATTTACCGCGCCGGTAACGGCAATGCAGATAAACAGCACGTTATCGGCTTTATGCGCGTTTTTTATATTGGGCCTGTAACCTGTATGCGGAAGCATAAGCGCTATAAAACCCATGTCTGCGTGATAAAGCAGGCTCTGGATATTACGGAAATGCATCACGGGGTAATCGAACTGCGTGGTGAACGGCATGACAATAGCGAGCACGAAGCCGACCGTTCCGTATGAAAACGCGAATTCACGCAGGCTTTCGCCAGCCTTACCGCGGCCGAGCAGGGCAAAGGGCAGCGTAAACATCTGTATACCGCACAGCTGCAAAGGCATGTCTTGTTTGATATCGAATTCTCCCGTAACTATATCAAAGGCAGCCCTGAATATGTTCAGAAGCACCAAAAGGGCGTATGCCGAGTATAACCAAAGAAGACGGCTGCGGTGGTTTTTGTGTTTGACATGGCGAATAAGAAAATATATGGACGCAAAGACGAGCAGCGTAAGAAAAATATGAAGAAATGAGAACGGCCGGTAAGGCCCGTTTTCTATAAGTCCCGGGTCGTCTTTAGATGCGAAAAACAACGAGAACATTTAAAAGCACCCTTGTTTATACTATGTGTACCCAAGAGTCGAAATGATAAAGTATAATTCCGTAAATTTATGCTAAGCCCTGCAGGATTCCAATTCCAGTATCCTGGAAACCACCGCATCCATTCTAAGAGGTTTGACAAAGTAATCGTCCGCTCCAAGTGCAAAAGCCTGCCGCGCGATCTCTTTATCACCAAGGGCGGAAACGACAAATACCGAAAGCCCGTTATCTTCAGCCGAGATCCTTCGCAAGACCTCAAAGCCGTCGATCCGGGGCATAACAAGGTCGAGCAGCACTACATTCGGATTCGTCTCTTTTATAAGATCGATAGCTTCCTGCCCGTCATGCGCGATCCCCACGATGTTGATGCCGGGGTTAATGGATAGATACTTGCTGAACAATCCTGTAAACTCATCGCTGTTATCCGCAACCAATACGTTTATCTGTTTCATCATGCCCATCCATAATAAATTATAATAATACCGTGCTTCCTCATCATATAAGAGATGGAAGAAAATCTGTATGAATTTTTGGGATATTAATATATTATCACGATTGTTTTCTTATTACAATAGAAGATTACAGCATTCCCCAATATTCGCCAAAAGCCAAAGAATAAATGACCTAAACGTGCGGCGAAAACTTTTACACCCTCTTCAAACGCCGTTAATATAATAAACGGAGAATTGAATATTGGGGGGAAGCGAATATGATACCAAACAAAGAACTTCAGGAACTTGCACAGGCGCTGAAGCGTTCGTCGGAATATACGGAAATGATGCAGATTCGCAGGCAGACAATGGAGCATCCAAGGCTCGGCAGGCTGCTGATGATGTTTGAACGGGAGCAGAAAAGGATCTTTGGCTCCGGGCTTCAGCAGGCAGAGATCGAGCAAAAGCTGAAAAAGCTTTATGACGATTACCAGACGTTTCTCGATGAGCCGGGAGTTAAGAAGTTTATGGAATCGGCGCACTCATACCAGAAGATGATAGGAGAGTGCATGTCGTACTTAAACAAAAGCCTTGATATAAGCAGTGCTTATTAGCGCCGGCGCGGTAACGGACGGAGGGGCCGGCCTTATTAAAACAACGGCCTAAGATATTCTTAGGCCGAAAATCGATGTATTTTCAATGTACAGGGGCTGTCAATACCGGTAATGGTAATCCCCGCCTTCTTCGAACTCGTCGATCCTCTCCCAGCTGTCGGAAGGGGACCAGGCTGCAACCGAGTCGTCGCTGCCGCCCTGCTGAGGAGCGCCGCCGTAATAATCGTAGTAACAGTTGCCGTAGTAGTCACAGCAGCGTCCGTATCTGTCTATATAATCGCATCCGGGCGGAGCGTAATAGGGCGGGTAAAAGAAGAATCTCGGAAAGCGCCTCACAGGGAGCCTGCGCGGAAATCTTCCCCGAGGGCCTCTTTGCGGTAACCTTCCGCGAATACCGCCGCGCTGCGCCGTATAATCGTCAGGCATGCCATTAACTCCTTTCATATCACACCATGGGTGACAGTGTATTTTATGAACAATGCGTGTATTTTG
>CAZJOS010000052.1:3775-12950 GCA_964547655.1 uncultured Christensenellaceae bacterium | reverse complement strand
CACCGCCAGACGACGGATTTCTTCCCGCGGTTGTTCCAATGCACCCTGCGAAAAACCTCGCCGCATTTGCCGCAGATGACTATCTGAGCGAAGCAGTGGTTGCTGCTGAAGGTTCTGGTTTTTCCGTTCGGGCTGGTGTGGACGATGCGGCGGCGGACAAGTTCCTCCTGCACCTGCATGAAAACTTCACGCGGGATGATGGCTTCATGGCTATTTTCTACATAATACTGCGGAACGATACCGTTGTTCTTGATTCGCTTTTTTGTGAGAAAGTCAACGGTGTAGGTTTTCTGCAAAAGGTAAGGGCATAATATATAGTGACTTCCGAAAGCATTTAAACTATCTTTAGCGCTGTTTTTATCTGTATTTTATAAGAGGTGAAAATATGGTATATGGAGCTATTCTTGAAAAGGGTGAAAACACCACACCTATTTAGGTCAATATTTGACGCCATCGGCAATGAACAAAATGGGTATAATTTGGCTAATTACTGACTAAAAGTACTAAAATACTGTCGACCGGAATAACATGAGCAATAAAATATTTGGAGAGCACAATTCACCGTGAACAGCATGCAAATAAGCAAATTTTTCGATTATCAGGCACAAACATGGGATGACCGGCCAATTGATATACTGAGAATACAGCATATCATGAGTTTCTGCGACCTTAAGGCGGGGCAAAAAATACTCGATGTTGCATGCGGCACCGGCGTTTTATTCAAGGCGCTGCTTGCCTATAGCCCCAATTGTGTTCTTGGGGTGGATATATCTGAACAGATGGCGCAGAAAGCCATTCAAAAGACTAAAGACAGCAGATTACAGGTCATAGCCCGGGACTTTCTTGAGTTGGAAGCCTATGGATTTGACCGTGTAATTATTCACAATGCGTATCCGCATTTCTTTGATAAAGACAAACTTGCGAAAAAAACGTTTGAGGTATTAAGATCAGGCGGGCGTTTTATTGTTGCTCATAGCATGGGAAGAAAAACGATCAACGCTGTTCATGATAAGATTAAAGCCGGTAAGTTCTCTACTAAGCTCAATTCAGCAGCTACAGAAAAGTGTTGGTTCGAACCCTGGTTTACTATTGATAAGTGTGTGGATACCGATGACTCTTATATAATAACAGGAATTAAGGCTTAGCGCTGATCAGAATCAATTAACATAACGCTTTTTATTTCGGAATATATTTTATAAATATACTCTGGAGTGATGCGATATGAACGAGGATATTCAAAGCGGGTACAATGCGATATTGAATGAGCTATATCACACTATCAATTTACTGTACTATTCCGTTAATATTGAAACTAAGAATTCACTGCTTCAAAGGCTGGAAGAACAAATCAGCCGTCAAACCTGGCTATTCAATCAGGTTATTTTAGATTCACAAATAAGCGCAGAAGGCGTTCAGGCAGCCCCGGTTCAAGGAATTGCCATCAGCAGAAGCGAGCTGTCAAAATACGACGGAAAGAACGGTAACCCCGCTTATGTTGCCGTTAACGGAGTCGTCTATGATGTCACAAACAATGCGGCGTGGGCTGCGGCCTCTCACTTCGGGCTGAGCGCAGGCAAATATCTTACAGGCGCGCACGCATCCTGCCATGCAAGTCAGGACGTGCTGAGCAAATTAAAAGCGGTTGGGAGGCTTGATGATGGAGTTACCCAGCTGTAATGACTGCACCTCCACATTCGCATCCGGGCTTGTGACCAGCGTAAGAGAAAGGATAGACAGCGGGCAGCTGCAAAAACGGAAGTTCGTTTGGCTTGAGCTTACCGGGTGTTCCGGCAATATCATCTCTCTGCTGGACGGAAATAACCCGGACTTCAAATACCTCGCATCCCAAATGGTTCAATTCGTCTATGATAACAGCCTTGTAGTCAAGCAGGGGCAAAAGGCGATGGAACAGCTTTTTAGCGTACCAGGTTCTGACTTTATTCTTGCCGTTGAAGGAGCTGTTGCCACCAAAGACAATGGTATCTATAACATCATCGGCAGATATCAGGGGCAGCCGGTAACGGCGTATGAAGCAATAAGAAGGCTTGGCGAAGCGGCCTCGCATGTCATCGCCGTAGGAGCGTGCGCATCCGACGGCGGCGTATCGGCCGCCAGGCCCAATCCGGCCGAATGCGTCAGCGTACAGTCTGTTCTGCAGCGGAAGGTAATTAAACTGCCCGGATGCCCGTGCAATCCCGACTGGTTTTTGGGTACGCTCGCACATATTTTGCTGTTCGGCGAGCCGGAGCTGGACGCGGGCGGCCGTCCGACTTTGTTTTATGGCATCACCATCCACGACAGGTGCCCACGGCGCTCATATTTTGATAAAGGCATTTTCGCGGAAAAGCTGGGGGACGCGACGTGCATGTTCAAGCTCGGCTGCCGCGGGCCGGTCACGCGGACGGACTGCCCCATCAGGAGATGGAACGAACGCGTCAACTGGCCGATCGGAGACAATACGCCGTGCATCGGCTGCGCTCAGTTTGGATTCCCCGACCGGATGGAGCCTTTTGTCAGTTATGACACGACAAGGGGAGTGAATCCATGAAGAAGATTGTTTTAAATCCGGTCACGCGCATCAGCGGGTTCATGGAGATCGAAACATATATAGAAAACAAGATTGTGGTAGACGCCAGAACGGAAGGTCTGCTGTTCCGCGGCTTTGAAATGATGCTGAAAGGCAGGCCGCCCATGGATGCGGTGTATTTCACGGAGCGGATATGCGGCATATGTTCCACGGCGCATTCGGCGGCGTCCTCCCTTGCGTTGGAACAGGCATTTGGCGTCGTTCCTTCCGAGCAGGGGCGATACCTGCGGGATATCATACACGGCTGCGAGTTTCTGCAAAACCATATCCGGCACTTTTACCAATACACCGTTCCCGACTTTATCCTTCTTCCCGGCTATTCGCCGTTGTTTGAGCCAAACGGCAGAGACTTTAGGCTCCCAAAAGAAAAAAACGACCTGGTTACGCAGCACTATTTTGATTCACTTGCGCTCAGCCGTAACGCGCATAAGATGCTCGCTATACTGGGCGGGAAGGTGCCGCACAATCACGGGGTTTTCATCGGCGGCGTCACAGCGCAGGCGACTGTCGATAAAATCATGGCTATAAAATCCATACTGCTTGATATCAGCGGATTCATCGACGCCTGCATGATCCCGGATGCGTACCTGATCGCGCAGTACTACAGCGATTATTATGAAATCGGCGGCGGCTACGGAAACCTGCTTTCATTTGGTTGCTTCAATGGCTATCAGCAGCTGGGCACGCTGTATGTTGATCCGCTTGTGTCTATCAACGCAAGGTTGAGCCCCTTTCATCCCGAAGGCATAACGGAGAACACACAATACTCATATTACGCGGATACGCCGGGGACTTACCGCCCGTTTGATACTGTGCCGCCCGAAGAACCGGAAAAGAAAACGGCATATTCCTGGGTCAAAGCGCCGAGATACTACGGCTATCCTTGTGAGGTGGGGCCGCTGGCCCGGCTTTGGCTGACGGGGGAATACCGCCATGGTATCTCCACGATGGACAGAACGATCGCGAGGGTGCTCGAAGCGAAGAAAATCGCGGGGATTATTGAAACGCTTCTAAATCATCTGATACCCGATGTCTCCACGCAGACACAATATGAAGTGCCGCAAAAAGCCAGAGGGGCAGGGCTCATAGATACCACGCGCGGCGCTCTCGGGCACTGGCTTGAAATAGCGGATCAGGTCATTTCACTGTACCAGCTGATCACGCCGTCGGCATGGAACCTATCAACCCAGACGGCAAACGTTAAGGGAACAGGCGAAAAGGCGCTGATGGGAACGTATATCGAAGATGAAGAGAACCCCGTTGAGCTGGGCAGGATCATCCGGTCTTTTGACCCGTGCGTATCCTGCGCGACGCATGTATATACGCCCGGCAGAGAAGCAAAAACGTTCAAGTTGGTTCCATGAAAAGTATGGCGGTCATTGCTATTGGAAGCCGCATTATGAAGGATGACGGCATCGGGGTGTGGGTGGCCGAGGCTATAGAAATATCTCTGAACGAAGAAAACGTCGATGTCGTGATTGCGGAAACCGACTTTGAATATGGGTTTTATGCCGCCAAAGCTTATGACTATGTGTTTGTGATGGACGCAATGGTAAGCGGCAATATGCCCGGTAAAATCACGGTATTTCCGCTTTCCGATGCCAAGGTTCAAAAAAGCTGCGCTTCCCAGCACGACATGAGTTTGATTGATATGCTGATTCGTGATACTGACCCGCCGGGGAGTCTCATTGGCATCGAAGCAAGTGAGGTGGACTATGGATTCGGATTGAATAAAACGCTGCAGAAAAAATTCGAAGAGATTTGCGGCGGTGTGCTGACAGAGATTATAAAGATCAAGGAGAGTTTAACTGATGCATGACAGCCTGCTTTTTGAAAAGACATATCAGACAGTGCTTGAGCTGTGTGAGAGCCATTCCATAAAGAAAGTGAATAAAATCAAGATGTCTGTGAGTATGGACAGCCACGTGGACGGCCCGCATATGCTAAGGCATTTCATGGAGCGCGATAATATCCTTTTCGGCGACTGGACAAACGTTGTCGTAGAAAAGCGGGATATAGAAAAACTGACCGCAGTGGTTGAAAGTATCGACGGAGAAAATGATGAATGACTAAGATTCGGTGTTATATCGAAATTACAGGCATCATTCAGGGGGTTGGCTTCCGGCCCTTTATTTATCGTACCGCGATGAAAAACGATCTGCTCGGTTCTGTCAGAAACGACGGGGATATGGTCATCATCGATATTGAGGGCAATAAAGAGCACATGGACGCTTTTATTATGGATGTACGTCGGAATGCACCGGATATTGCGTTGATAGAAAACATTCTTACCCGGCAGATGCCATTAGTGGGATACAAGGATTTTTGCATAGAGAAAAGCGGGCAAAACATAAAAACGAAAACATTTATATCGCCAGATATCGCTGTTTGCGAGGGGTGTATTCAGGAGCTTGCCGATAAGAGCGAACGGCGTTATCAGTATCCATTTACCAACTGCACGGCGTGCGGGCCGAGATATTCAATTCTGAAAGCGCTGCCCTACGACCGTGAGAATACGACGATGTCCGCTTTTGATATGTGTGAAAGCTGCGGCAGCGAATATTCGCAGCAAAAGGACAGAAGGTTTCACGCGCAAACGAACTGCTGCCCGCATTGCGGTCCTGCCGTGACGCTGCTCAATGCAAGTCACGTGGATATTGGCGGTGACGATCCGATCATTAAAGCGGTCAGCCTATTGAAGCAAGGAAGAATCATCGCCGTAAAGGGGATAGGCGGATACCACCTCTGCTGCGACGCACAAAACAGCGAAGCAATTCGCCTTTTGCGCAGAAGAAAAAACAGGCCGGACAGGCCGCTTGCTGTGATGGCAAGGGATATCCCCGCCGTGAACAAAGTGTGTGAAGTATCTGCGGCGGAAGAGGCAATATTAACGGGTACGAGACAGCCCATTGTCCTGCTGAAAAAAAGGATCTTCGCTCCATTGCCCGATGTAATCGCGCCGGCACAGAAGACACTCGGAATCATGTTTCCGTATACGCCGCTGCATTACCTGCTCTTTCAGGATGGGCCTCAATACATGGTGATGACGAGCGGCAACGTGAGCGGCATGCCGATATGTTACCGGGACTGCGACGCTTTTAGCAAGCTGCAGGGAATCGCGGACTATTTTTTAATTCACAACCGGGATATACAGGTTCCGGTGGACGATTCCGTTGTCAGGATTGTAAACGGCAAAGAGATGGTCAGCCGATGCGGGCGAGGATATGCTCCTGCCACATTGCCCCTGAAAACCAGGCAGAGTATTATTGCGTTTGGCGCCCAGCAAAAAGCATCGGTCACGTTGGTACAAAACGGGTACGGCACATTGAGCCAGTACGTGGGAGAGCTGAAGACATACGAAGCATTGTCGGAATATGAACATGTTACCACCCATTTGAAGGCCTTGCTGAATATCAGCCAAACCGCTGTTGCGCATGACCTGAACGCTGATTACCTTTCTTCACAGTACGCGCAGCAGCAGGCGGGAAATCATATCGCTGTCCAGCACCATCACGCGCATATGGCGTCCTGTATGGCGGAGCATGGATTGACTCACGATGTCATCGGTATCGTATATGACGGAACGGGGCTTGGGGCGGACGGTGCGGTTTGGGGCGGAGAATTCTTAGTTGGCAATGTGAAGGAATATACGAGAGCGGCGCATTGGAAGTATGCAGCGCTGCAGGGGGCAGACCTTGCGGTGAAGCAGCCGTGGCGGTGCGCCGTCTGCTATCTCAATACGACGGGAATAGACGCATATGAGGTTCTCAAGAACATAGATGAGAACAGGATAACAATCGTTAACAAAGCTCTCAAAGAAAGAATCATGTGCTTTCAGTCGTCGAGCATGGGGAGGCTTTTCGACGCGGTTGCCGCAGTAATAGGCTTAAGAGAAGAAATCACATATGACGCTCAGGCGGCCATCGAACTGGAAGCGGTTGCAGAGCCCATGGTTACCGATTGCTACGACTATCATATTGAAGCCGATTCGGAACAACTTGCTATTAACTATGAAAATATCATCCGCGGGATTGTAAAAGACGTAAGCTTCGGTGTTACAACAGGCCGGATAGCCGCTAAGTTCCATAATACAGTGATTGCCGCAACCGTTGATTGCGTATGCCAAATAAGGGATAGAACCGGTCTCTATGATGTGGTATTGAGCGGCGGCGTTTTTGAGAATCAGTATTTGCTATTGGGATTGATTCGTGAACTCAAAGCATCAGGATTTAAGGTATACCATAACCGGCGCTTGCCCATCAACGACGGCGGGGTATCATTCGGCCAGGCGGCGGTTGCCGCAGCAATTTTGGAGGATAAGTCAGATGTGTCTTGCTGTGCCTGCGAGAATAATAACAACCGACAATCAGCATGCACAGGTTGAAACCATGGGTTTTAAGCATCGCGTCAATATTGCGCTGATCGAGGATGTTATACCGGGCGATCATGTGCTCGTGCATGCCGGTTTTGCCATACAAAAGATCGATACGGAGCATTACAGCGAACTGGAGAACATCATAAAGACATGGGAGTAAAAGCAGTTAACGCGGCTCAAAAATTGATTGACCGGATAAACCTGTTTGAAGGTCACGCGCGCATTATGGAGATATGCGGCACCCACACGCATCAGATTGCGAGATACGGCATCAGACCGCTGCTGCCCGAAGGGATACGGCTTGTTTCCGGGCCCGGCTGCCCGGTTTGCGTCACGGAAACAGGTTATATTGATGCGGCCATTGCATTGCTCGAGGACTCGAAAGTCACGCTCGTGACATTTGGAGATCTTATAAGAGTGCCCGGAAGCCGGTCAAGTCTTCAGCATGAGAAAGCCTCGGGCAGAGATATCGTTGTGGTTTACTCGCCGGAGGATGTTTTTCATATAGCGGCAGATCATCCGAATAAACAGGTTGTTTTTTTAGCGGTCGGATTTGATACAACCGCTCCGCTGTTTGCCGCACTGGCAAAACAGGCGGCGAAGTTGAACGTCAAAAACCTGTTTTTATTAACAGCTCTGAAACGGATGGAACCTGTATTGCACCATATGTTTGGCAAGCTTGGACTAAAGATCGACGGTCTTATATGTCCGGGGCATGTCGCCGTGATAACCGGCACAACGCCTTTTCAGACAATCAGCGATGCTTATGGCGTTCCTGCGGCGGTTTGCGGCTTTGAAGCGCAGGATATATTGACGGGCGTATACGAGTTGATCGAACAAATAAGCGGAAATAAAGCCGTTCAGGCTGTGAATCTCTATAAGAGGTGCGTCAGAGATGAGGGAAACATCGCGGCGAGAAGCCTTATTGACGACGTGTTTACTCTTGCGGACGTTAACTGGCGCGGGATAGGTATGGTTCCCGATTCCGCTTATGTAATCAACGAGAAGTATAAGAGGTTCGACGCCCAAGAGCATTTCAGAATATTCATACCTGATACTGTTAAGCAGGATAAATGCTTGTGCGGTGACATACTGCTTGGAAAAAAGGAACCGGGATGCTGTCCGGCCTTCGGGAGAACATGCACGCCTGAGCATCCTGTCGGCCCCTGCATGGTGTCATCAGAGGGCGCTTGCTCGGCCTGGTATAAAGAGACGGGAGGAGACCGATGCCTGACAGAGTTCAGTTAAACCATGGCGACGGCGGGAAAAAGACAGCGGCTCTCATCAGGGAAGTATTTTATAAACACTTTGGAAACGAGCTGCTTCAAAACAGCCGGGATGCGGCTGTGCTTCCTATGGAACAGGGAAGGCTGGCGTTTACCACAGATAGCTTTGTTGTACAGCCTCTCTTCTTCCCGGGCGGTGATATTGGCAAGCTCGCGGTCTGCGGAACAGTCAATGACCTTGTCACTGCCGGAGCAAAGCCCTTGTATCTCAGCGCTGCATTCGTCATAGAGGAAGGCTTTGAAATTGAGCGGCTTAAAAAAATTGCACAGTCTATGGGCGATATATGCAGGCAGGTCGGCGTAAAAATAGTGACTGGTGACACGAAGGTTGTGGAGAAAGGTTGCGCAGACGGCTTGTATATAAATACAACGGGTATTGGAATGGTCATAGAATCATATGAACCCCAAAGCTTATCTGAGGGAGACGAAATCATTATCACTGGAACAATAGCTGAGCACGGAACAACCATTCTGGCGCAGCGTCATGGTTTTGGAAACGAAGAATTAAAAAGTGACTGTAAGCCCATGAATCATATCATTGATATACTGGGAGATACGATTCCGTATGTAAAACGTATGGCCGATCCAACGAGAGGAGGATTAGCGACATTGCTATGCGAGACGGCTGAACGTGAAGGCGTCGGAATGATGGTTGAGGAAGCAGAAATACCGATCGATCCCCGCGTTCTTGCGCTCCATCAACTGCTGGGGACTGACCCGTTATTCTTTGCCAGTGAGGGCAGGCTGGTGCTGTTTGTCGAAAAAGGACATGGAGAGAGTATATGCAAGATACTGCGGGGGAGCGGAGAATGCCCGTCGCTGATCGGCATCGTATACGAGGATGGCAGATGTATCGTACGTTTAAAAACATACATTGGAGGGCAGAGAATATTATCTGTTCTTCAAAACGAAATGATACCCCGAATT
>CAZJOS010000052.1:0-3765 GCA_964547655.1 uncultured Christensenellaceae bacterium | reverse complement strand
AATTTGCTGATAGAAATTATATTATTGTATAAAGGGCTATGACTGTGCCAGTCAAAAAAAGACTCAGCAAGCAAACGATTTTATTAGTTATCTACATACGACGCTCCCTTAGTGCGCAAACATACTCAGCAGTTGACTAACCACGACGCACGTTGAGTGTTGTTGCCTGCTGACTCTTAAAGGAATAGCATAGCTTATTGAGTGTTTCTAAGCTCTTATCATAAATAAGGTTTTCAGCATTCGGCTTATATAACCGAACGTCTGAAAACCTTGATTCAAGCCAATTCTGGCGTACTTATTGATCTGTTCCTGACATCATACCACTTATTCAACGTGGAACGATGTCATCACTTTACAGTTCTAGACGGTTGGTGTGCCGCAATCCGGGCAGAATTTGCCTGCCACCATCTTACGGCATTTGGGGCAGAATTGGCCGCCGGTTGCCGCTGGTTGAGCCGCCGCAGGTTGAGCCGCAGGTTGATTCGGCGCCGCACCCATCGCGCCCGCCACTTGCTGCGCCATCTGTGCGCCCATCGCCATCTGTGCGCCCATCGACGCAAAGTTATTGCTGTTGGCGCCGGGTGTGGTAAAACCGTCCGCCATTTGAACGGTTGCATACTTGCCTAAGTTGTTCACGAAGGACTGGCCAGCCACACGCTCCGCCATTTGCTGTACTTCCGGCGGGTAGTTGATGCTGTTGATATTTACGTCGTCCACGCCCAAGCCGAATTCCTGCAATTCCTTGTCGAGCTCGACGCAAATGACTTTCCCCAATTTGCGGCTGTTTTGCTGCAAGCCGATGAGCGCGCTTACGTTAATGTTCTGCTCCCCGCCCAAAATGGCCTCCGCAACCACTGGATTCAACTCGCCAAAATGCGTTCTGAAATGTCTGAAAGCGAATAAGTATCTTTTACGCCCGCCACTTTTTCGATGAACGTCTGATAATCGCGGAATGTCACAATCAGGTTGCCGTTGCAGCCAACGGGAATACCCGAGGGAACCTCGGGAGTGGGAATCATGATGCGCTGCCGGGTGCCCCATTGCAGCAAGAGTTGCTTTGAGTTGATGAAGTAGACCTCAGCACGCATTCCAGTATCGCCGCGCAGGCTAAACCAGCCTTTGAGCGTCGAGAGGAATGGAACGATGTCGGTGACTATATCGTAACTGCCCGCTTGTTCAAAAACGCCTTCGATCACGCCGTTCGCGAAAAAAACCGCTTTCTGTCCGGCGCGGATAACGAGCTTGAGAGTAAGCAGGACGATAAAGTCAAGTGAATTATTATCAGCCTAATCTGGTTTTTCTGAGTTTTCTCCAGTATAATAAGATATTAAACAGGAGTAAATAATAATGAAGAAATTTGTATTTGCGATGCTTTGTATATTGCTTGTATTGTCGGCTGGCTGCGCAAACGGGTCGGGACAAAAATCCAATGAGGCCGCTTCACAATCCAACGAGGCTGAGCCCGAATCCTACGGTACCGTACATTTAGCCATAGACATAAAAGACTATGGAACGATTACCGTCGAACTTTATGGAGACAAAGCGCCGATCACGGTAAGCAATTTTGTAAGCCTTGTAAAGGATGGCTTTTATGACGGCCTTACTTTTCACAGGATCATGTCCGGATTCATGATACAGGGAGGCGATCCAAAAGGCACCGGAGCAGGCGGCTCGGACAAAACCATAAAAGGCGAGTTTTCTATAAATGGCGTGGAGAATCCCCTGTCTCACACAAGGGGCGCCATCTCAATGGCGCGTTCAAAAAGTTATAACAGCGCAAGCTCTCAGTTTTTTATTGTTCATGAAGACAGTTTGTTTCTGGACGGTCAATACGCGGCCTTCGGTTATGTTACCGACGGAATGGACATTGTCGACAGGATATGCGCGGATACGCCGGTAGTGGATGACAACGGGACGGTAGAGAAGGAAGATCAACCTGTCATCACATCCGTCAAGATCATTGATTAACGGGTAATCCTGCAGTTAAAGGGCAGCAGGACGATGTCTGAACATAATGTTCGTACTAAGGAACTGCATGAATAACTATAAGCTCATAATTCAATACGACGGCGGTCGGTACAAAGGCTGGCAGCGGCTTGGTGATTCGGATAACACGATACAGGGTAAGATAGAGCATGTACTTTCGGAAATGCTGCAAAGGCGCATTGAGATAACAGGCTGCAGCCGCACTGACGCGGGTGTACACGCGTTTTTTCAAGTCGCGAATTTCAAGATAAAGGATGACATCGACGAGGCGGAGTTAAAGCGTTACCTTAATCGATATTTGCCTAAGGATATCAGCGTCATAGAAGTACAGCGCGTACCTGAACGTTTCCATGCCCGCCTTAACGCGAAGGCCAAGACTTATCTGTATCAGATCTATAACGAGGAGCACGGGGATCCCTTTCTGCGCAGATACAGCATGCATATAGGCAAAAAGCTGGATCTCGGCGCTATGCGAAAAGTCGCGGGATATTTTTTGGGCTCACACGACTTCACGGCGTTTTCCAACGCACGATCCAAAACCAAGTCTATGGTGAGGGAGATATACTCTATTGATATAGAAAAAAGCAAAGGGCTGATACAGATCAGGATATGCGGCAACGGTTTTCTGCACAACATGGTGCGCAGGATGGCAGGCGTGATGATCAACGCCGGGCTCGGCGATATCCAACCGGACAGCGTACCTTCTTTGCTGCGTCAAAAGCAGCGCAGCGAAGTCGGCATAACGGCGGATGCCTGCGGATTGATTTTAGAGAGTATTGAGTATTAGGAAAAAGTATGATACAGGGGAGGATGTTATACCAGCTTCTCCATATATTCAGCAGATCATGCATTCATGCATTCACAAACCACTTTTATGTTGATAAATAAGTTAACTGCGCTTAGAATAGAGTTTAATAGATTGGTGGATTAAAACCTGATTATTTCATCTTTGTTTTCTATCGTGAGGTAAATTCTGATGAAAACTGCACAGTTCAAAGAAAAATACGGACAGTATGCTTTGGTCGCCGGAGGTTCCGAAGGGTTAGGTTACGCTTTTGCGGAGGCTATAGCGCGGCGGGGGTTGGATCTCGTTTTGATCGCACGCCGGGAAGATAAGCTGAAAGCTGCGGCAGCCAGGCTTAAAGATACATATAAGATCGATGTGATTACTATAGCGGCGGATATGGCGGATTTCGAAAATGTAAAAAAGCTGGTCGGCGCTCTTGAACTTCCGATGGGTTTGCTTGTTTACAACGCCGCGTTCGCTCCTATAGGCTTGTTCGAAGATACGAGCGAAGACCATCTTGCGCTTGCCAATGATATAAACGTAAAAGCGCCGCTGCTTCTCACCAAGCTTTTATCTGTACAGATGATACGGCGAAAAAGAGGAGGAATAGTGCTGATGTCGTCTCTTGCCGGGGCGCAGGGCAGCCCCAAGCTTGCGGCTTATGCGGCGACAAAGTCGTTTAACGCCGTTTTGGCCGAAGGCCTCTGGAAAGAGATGAAGCCGCACGGGATAGACGTGATTGCCTGCTGTGCCGGAGCGATTCTCACTCCCGGCTACAGGCAGGCCGAAAAATTCAAACAGGCGCCCGGGACTATGAAAGCTGGTGAGGTCGCTGAAAAAACATTGAACGCCTTAGAAAGAGGACCCATAATAATTCCCGGAATAATAAATAAGATCGGACATTTTGTGCTTACGCGGCTGCTCAGCAGAAAAGCCGCTATAGGTATAATGTCTAAAAACACCGGAGGTTTGTCATGAAATTATTTTTTGGT
>CAZJOS010000051.1:11825-13118 GCA_964547655.1 uncultured Christensenellaceae bacterium | reverse complement strand
GCTGCGGCCAAATATTTTTCACTGTCTTCAGAAGTAAGTTTTCCCATTATCCTTTGTTCCCAGACCGCGCTGTCCAGATTATCTTCAGTATAGAGAAACTGGTAGAACTCTATATCTCTGAATTCGCATACGGCTGCAGCAGACGCGCATTCCATTTCCACCGTAAGGCAGCCTTCTTCTTTTCGGAGCAGCATGTTTTTTCTTGTCTCCCTGTAAAACGCGTCCGTTGTCCACGTTTTAGCCTTTATGACCGAAAGCCCCATATCAGAAAGGATACCCGCCAGCTTCCCGGAGGTCTTTATCCCGATATAGTCGGACTGCTCAATGTAATGATAGCTAGTGCCTTCGTCGCGATAGGCCGCAGTCGGGACGATTAAACGGCCCGCGGAGATCTCCCGGTCCAGTGTGCCGCAGGAGCCGAAAAACAAAAACTTTCTGCCGCCTTTGGCGATCGCCTCTTCCAGCATGCCCGCGCAGGCCGGGCCGCCGATCATTGACTTATATACCGCAAGTTCTTTCCCCTTATAGTTTGCTTTGTATATCGGGATGGTGTCGAAACAGCTGTTGATCTCGCTTATTCTCTCGGGGTTATACTTTTCCAGAAAAACGTCCGTTAGCTTTTTGCTGAACGTTACAACCACCGTTTCAGGAAAATCCACCACCCGGCCAACGACAAGGCACGGCTTTATTATCTCTTCTGATTCGTTATCGAAAGAATCAAACAAGCTCATATGTACCTCACAGTCTCATTCACCCGCTTTGAACCCGTTGAACCAGGCCCGCCGCCCCGCAGGCAATTTCCGGGCGCGTGCTGCCGCCTCGCTGGCGTGCCCTATCGGGAGGACACACACTAAGTCGTAATTCTCCGGAACGCCGAGAATATCCGCTATTTGCCGGCCTATGTTGTCCGCGTCGGTTATATGGCCTTCCACCCAGCAGCTTTGGTAACCCAGACCGACGGCCGCGAGCAGCATGTTTTCTATGGCTGCCGAATAATCCTGCACGCTGAAGCATTTATCCCTGTAGGCGAATATCCTTTGTGTAAGCACGCAGATCATCGCCGGGGCGGTGGCTCCGAGAGGCGTATGCATCAGCTCGCGTATCCGCGCAAGCAGTTTTTCATCGTCGACCGCTATGAGGCTCGTCGTCTGCTTGTTGCAGCCAGACGGCGCCGCGAGCCCCGCCTCCATTATAACGGCGAGGTCTTTTCTCGGCACCGGCGTTTCGTGATATTTTCCCCGGTAACTCGACCTTTCCTTTATGGCGGCGATAACGTCCATATAAGCTTTCCTC
>CAZJOS010000051.1:8704-11725 GCA_964547655.1 uncultured Christensenellaceae bacterium | reverse complement strand
GCCTTCATTTAGTTCAAGAGTGTATGTGACTTCGCTTTGCTTTAAAGCTTTGAGCGCGAGGCCTTCGTCGAACGCAAGCCCGCCGCCCCTGCTGCACACCTGCACGTCTCCGATATATATATCGACTTTTTCAGGGTCGAAGGCCGCTCCCGAATACCCGGCGGCTGTAAGCAGCCTGCCCCAGTTTGCGTCGTTTCCGAACGCGGCCGTCTTGCACAAAGGCGACTTCGCTATCGTAAGGGCGATAAGGTGGGCGTCTTCGTCCGTCCTTGCCCCGTTTACGCGTATAGTCAATAGCTTTGTGGCCCCCTCTCCGTCTCCCGCAAGCATCTTGGCCAGCGTCACGCAGACGTCTTCAAGCGCCTTAAGGAACAAAAGAAAGCCTTCCGTTCCTTCATGTATTTCATCGTTACCCGCAAGCCCGGACGCCATAAGCAGCGCCTTGTCGCATACGCTGGTGTCGCCGTCCACCGATATCCTGTTGAAAGATCTGCCGGCGGCCGCTACCAGAGCGGCTTTAAGGGCGCCTATGGATATGCGCGCGTCGGTCGTTATTATCGATATCATCGTAGCTAAGTCGGGGTGTATCATGCCCGAGCCCTTGGCCATACCGCCTATGCGAACCTGTTTTCCGCCCATTTCGCAGCTTGCCTGCGCCTGTTTCGCTGTGGTGTCGGTAGTCATTATCGCCCGGACTGCGTCGGTGCCGCCCTCGCGCGAAAGATTTGCTTTCTTTACCCCGGCTTCTATTTTA
This sequence comes from uncultured Christensenellaceae bacterium, assembly GCA_964547655.1. Classification (GTDB taxonomy): domain Bacteria; phylum Bacillota; class Clostridia; order Christensenellales; family SZUA-584; genus DTFZ01. The sequence goes on along the minus strand of CAZJOS010000051.1, from coordinate 10,971 downwards.
TCCAAAGGCAATGGCACGCCTATTACTCCGGTAGAGGCGGTGAGCACGTCTTCGGGGGCGCACCCGAACTCATGGGCAGCAAGCTTTGCCATCAGCAAAGCGTCCTGCCGCCCGCGCTCCGCAAGGCACGCGTTGGCGTTGCCCGCGTTTATTATTACAAGCTGCGCTTTGCCGTTTGCAAGGTTCTCCTGCGCAAGCTGCAGAGAATGCCCCTTGACTATGTTCCGCGTGAACAGCCCCGCAGCGTTTGCCAAAACGTCGCATTTAACTATGGCGAGGTCCTTATCCCCGTTCTTTTTTATACCGCATGCCACCCCCGCGGCAATAAAGCCTTTCGGGTATGTTACTCCGCTTATTTCCTCCATAGACCATGCCTTTCCGTATCCGATGACTTATCGTGAATAAATATATTTGATTGGATCGATAAAACTTATTACGGGAATTATAGCTTAATGCTTTTAGAAATTCAAGGAAGAAAGCATAAGGCGTATTTCCTGCACCCCGTCGCGGGCGGGCTATAGTCTTTCTCAAAACTAAACTAAGGAAATCGATTAAAAAGCAGTGATATTTCAGCGGTTTTGATATATAATCGGCTAATAAAGCAACAGCGGGAGAGATAATGCTGGACTTAAGGCCACTTGAGATTGAAGACAGGGAGCTTTTTGAGCGCTTCACCATATGTTACGGGTATCATAACATTGAGGCTTCGTTTGCGAATAAATTTATCTGGAAAGAAGCAATGCAGACCCGAATATTTGTGGACGGGCATACGATGTATCTTGCATTCAATTACGGCGGCCTCGAATTTATGGTTCCTCCGTTCCTCCGGGACTGCGATATAAACTTTTCAGGCCCGCTAAGATATTGCGAGGAATATATGGCGGACACTTCCGGCAGTTTTCTATTGAAGGGCGTTACAAACGAAATAAAAGCGCAGATAGAAAAAGACTGCCCCGGAAGATACCGTTTCCAGCCGGACAGGGACAACTATGAATACGTGTATCTCACGGAAGACCTTGCCACCCTTAAAGGCAAGAAGCTGCACGCAAAGCGGAACCATATAAACAGGCTGCTGGCGGAGCATACCTGCGAATACAGGAAGTATACCGATAACGATTACGACGCGTGCATAGCGCTGCAGAAAGAGTGGATACGCTGCAGGGACGATTCCCCCGAAGGGTACGAGGAACTCGAGGCCATAAAATGCGCGCTTGAAAACCGCGAAAGACTTGATCTGAAGTGCGGGCTTCTGTTTGTGGACGGAAGGATCGAGGGTTTCTCTATAGGCGAGGCGTTCGGCGATATGGCTATAATCCATATAGAAAAAGCCAACCCTGATATACAGGGGGCGTACCCTCTCATAAACCGGGAATTCGTAAGGAACGAATGGAGCAGTATGAAATATATAAACAGGGAAGAAGACATGGGCATCGAAGGCCTGCGCAAAGCCAAGCTTTCATACAACCCAATATTCCTGCTTGAAAAATACGATTGTCTGCGGAACGAATGATGGATATAAGGCTGCTTGAAAAAAATGATATCGATGAAGCCAAAGCGCTTTGGAAAGAGGCTTTCGGCGATTCCGACAGGTTCATCGAATGGTATTTTGCAAATAAGGTACTGCCCGGCAATTCTCTCGGCATGTTCGACGGGAGGCTCGTTTCCGCGCTGCATATGATACCTTTTGAAATCCGCGTTCAGGGACGGAGCTTTCAGTCCGCTTTCATAGCGGGCGCGGCGACCGCGAAGTCAAGGCGGGGGCAGGGGCTTATGCGCACTCTGCTGCTCGAGGCGCTTTTGCTGCTTCGGTCGCGCAATATCCTTATGACGCATCTTTACCCTTTCAAGCACATCTTTTATGAAAAATTCGGCTGGGCAACGTATTCGTATGTATACAATAAGACCTTGGATATACAGGATGGATTTCCCGCGGGGGAAGTTATTGAGACAGTGGACTGGCGGCTGCTTGCCCCGGCCTACAGCGGCATGATGAGCCGGTTCGACGGATATATCATACGCGGCGGGCGCGAATGGAAATGGCGGATGGGCGAACTTATGGCGGACGGGGGGAAGGCGGCGCTGCTCATAAAAAACGGCGCTCCCGCCGCTTATATGCTGTATTATGATAATGAAGGTAAAGCGGAAGCGATAGAAACCGTATATGATAAAGAGGAGGACCTATATCCGCTGCTTAAAGCCGTATTGAAAAACAATACAAGCGCTATTTATTCTATTCCCGCGGCAGGCCCGAACGGTGCAGCCCCATA
>CAZJOS010000051.1:1797-8604 GCA_964547655.1 uncultured Christensenellaceae bacterium | reverse complement strand
TCCGGAACCGATGGTTCCGTATTGTATGGCAAGGGTAGTAGACGCGCGGGCGCTTCTTGGGTTTTTCAGGGCGGAAGGGATATTGGAGCATATACGGATATCGGACGGCTTTGCGGGCTGGAACAATGTCGGGGAAGGTATTGAGATAGACGTAAACACTTTGGCAAAGATAGTCCATCGCGGAGTGAAAAATACTTCAGGCAAAGACGAACGATTTTATAATAGTTTATTTAAAGATGTTTTTTCGCCGAGGGCTACTTGCATTTTCGAACAGTATTAACTACAATGGTTAGTTATGTGGGGACTATTTGTAGGCATATTAATAGGCGGTCTGCAGATACTTGCCGTCAATAAACTCGGCAGGATGATGTTAGAAGGCAAAGCGAATGAGAAGATCGCCGGCTTTGCGCTGTTTATGCTTAAGATAGGGGTAATAGTAGCAATACTTTATTTTATATCCACCGTCTCGCTGGCGCATCTTATCTGGACGGCGGGCGGAATACTGCTGGGTCTTTTAGCGGCATCGCTGTATATGCTTAAACGCCGCAGGCGGTTCCCGGTAAACGGAGATGATGGCGGCAATGATTAACAACATGATGACTGATATTATGAGGCCGGTTTTTGAAGGATCTTTACCTGATGTCACGCCGAAATCGGTAACACTATTCGGCATCAGGATAAGCGAAACTATATTGGTAGCATGGGCTGTCATGCTGATAGTTATACTTGCGGCAGTTATTATACGCATTTTTGTTATCAGAAAATTCAAAACTGTGCCGAAAGGAATACAGAACGTTCTCGAGATGTTCGTTGAGTTTTCCGAAAAATTTACGCAGTCGAATATAGGCAGGCGCGCGCCGTGGCTTGCCTCATACGTGTTCACCATAGCCATAATGATAGTGGCTACAAGCTTTGCGGAGCTGTTCGGCTTCAGGCCGCCGGCTACGGATATCAACTTTACTATCGCCATAGCCGCCTTGTCGTTCATACTCATCAACGCGTTCGGGTTTTTCTATACGGGTATATTCGGCAGGGTAAAGTGGTTCTTCAAGCCAATGGCTTTCATGTTCCCGATAAACGTTGCGACGCATGTAGTCATCCCCGTATCGCTTTCGTTCCGTCTTTTTGGAAACATGTTCGCGGGCATGATAGTAATGGACCTGCTGTACAGCGTGGCCTGGGTGGGGATACCGGCAGTACTGTCCATTTATTTCAACCTGTTCCATGTGGGGATACAGACGTATATTTTCCTGGTACTTACCCTTTCATTCATGGAAGAGACGGTATCTTTCGGTACAAAAAGATGATTTAGCTGAGTTCCCCGAAAAGCAAAGGCTCTACGGGGTTTGAAATTTATAAATTCGGAGGTATAATATGGAACTTATTGCAATAGGCGCTGCAATTGCGGTCTTCACGGGAATCGGAGCCGGCATTGGCATGGGCATCGCTACGGCCCGCGCTACTGATGCCGTCGCGCGCCAGCCGGAAGCCAGCGGCAAAATAAACACGATGCTGCTGATAGGCCTTGCGTTTGCTGAAACAACTGCAATTTACGGGCTTATCATCGCTATTCTCCTGATAGCAAAGATAGTCTAGCTTATCCGGTGAGACTGTACATAGTTAGTGAGGTGTTATTATGGATTTATCTGCCCTCGGGCTGGATCTTTTTTGGATCGGCATTCATGTATTGAATGTCATAATACTTTTCGTGATCTTAAGGCTGCTGCTCTATAAACCTGTTTTAAAACACATGAAAAAACGCGAGAACATGTTTGCAGAAAAGGCGGACGGGCTTGACGCGCGCGAAAAAGAGCTTATCAGGGAGAAGGAAGAGTACGACAAGATAATGGCAGAGGCCGACAATAAGGCGGCGGCGGTCATAACCAAGAGCAACGAGATAGCGAGAGACCATGCCCGCGAGATACTTGACAACGCGAAAGAGCATTCGAGAGACCTTGTGCTTCGCGCCAAAAAGGAGATAGAAGCGGAAAAGGTACAGACCCGCGCCGAGCTTAAAGCCGAGATCACAGATATGGCCGTACAGATCGCGGAAAAAGTATTGGAAAGGGAGGTTTCTCTCGAAGACAACCGAAAGATAATAGACGAGTTCTTTGAGAAGGTGGGATAATTGGCTATTGAAGGAAAACTCAAATCCGCCGTCCAGATGGACGAACTGACCGTCCAGTCGATAAAGAGACGGTTCGAATCTCTTGCCGGTGAAGAGATCAATTTAATAGTGGAAGTCGATCCGTCGCTCCTCGGCGGTTTTATAGTCGTTCTCAACAACAAGGTATATGACAGGAGCATTAAATCGAACCTCGGAAGGCTAAAGGACTTTATAATCGATTCGGAAACGGAGCCTTACCGCGATTACGGCGTAGATATCGATGATTTTAATCTTGATTTCGACGCGGACGAATTCAAAAAAACAACAGACGACCGCATAAAAGAATATACGGGAGACTTAGGCGGCGCAGAGATCGGCACCGTCACGTATTCCGGCGACGGCATAGTGCACGTGGAAGGGCTTGAAGGCTGCAAATACGGCGAGCTGCTGCAGTTCGAGAACAGCGCCTACGGCATAGTAATGAACCTCTCGAAGGAGAAGTTAGGGGCGGTGCTCCTCAACGACGCCATAGACGTCTCTGAAGGCTCGACGGCAAGGAACACGGGCTCGGTAGTCCAGGTGCCGGTAGGGGAGCAGCTTTTGGGGCGAGTTATTTCACCCTTAGGCATACCGATGGACGGTAAGGGCAGGCTTTCGACAGATAAAAACAGGGCAATAGAAGCGCCCGCGCCGCAGATAATAGACAGGCAGGGCGTGAGGCAGCCGCTGGAGACGGGGATAATGTTCATCGACAGCATGATCCCCATAGGCAAAGGGCAAAGGGAGCTTATTATAGGCGACCGCCAGACCGGGAAAACCGCAATAGCCGTCGATACCATACTCAACCAGAAGGGCAAAAAGGTCTACTGCGTATACGTGGCAATAGGGCAGAAGGCTTCGACGATATCCTCGATAATACAGACTTTAAGCGAGGAAGGCGCTTTGGATTATACTGTAGTCGTCGCCTCTACGGGGAGCGATACGCCTTCGATGCAGTACATAGCGCCGTATGCCGGCTGCGCCATAGCTGAGGAGTTCATGTATTCAGGGAAGGACGTGCTGGTGGTTTACGACGACCTTTCAAAGCATGCCGTAGCGTACAGGACTATGTCATTGCTGCTCCGGCGCCCGCCGGGCAGGGAAGCATACCCGGGCGACGTCTTTTACCTGCATTCGAGGCTATTAGAGCGCGCCGCGAAGCTAAGCGATGAAAACGGCGGCGGCTCTATGACCGCATTGCCCATAATAGAGACCATGTCGGGCGACATATCGGCGTACATACCTACCAACGTCATCTCGATAACCGACGGGCAGATATACCTCGAGACAGAGCTTTTTAACGCGGGCATCAGGCCTGCGGTTAACGTAGGGCTCTCCGTTTCGCGCGTAGGCGGAAGCGCCCAGATAAAAGCAATGAGAAAGGTAGCCGGGAGGCTTCGGCTTGACCTCGCGCAATACAGGGAACTCGCAGTCTTCGCGAGGTTCGCGTCAGACCTCGACGCCGTGACCCGCGAGACTTTAGACCAGGGCGCGCGGCTCACCGAATCGCTTAAACAGGGGCAGTATTCCCCGCTTTCCATGGCCAGCCAGGTAATATTGCTTTACGCCGCGGTCAACAAACATCTCGTAAAACTGCCGCTGAAGCACGTAAAGCCGTTCGGCGGCAAGTACCTCGACTATGTAGACAAAAACTACCCCGGAGTGAGGATAGACATAGACAAGACGGGAGACCTGTCCGACGAGTCGATAGAAAAACTTAAAAAAGCCGCGGAAGATTTTCTTGAAACATACTGCAAGGAGAACAATATAGAGCTTAAGAAAGAGGATGAAGCGTAATGGCGAGCATGGGCGATATCAAGCACAGCATACGCTCCATATCCGAGACCGAACAGATAACGCGGGCAATGCACCTTATTTCGACTTCTAAGATGAGGAAGGCGATAGCGAAATTTGAGTCGAACAAAATTTATTTCGAGAGGGTGCAGTCGTCCATCAAAGACATACTTGCGCATACACGGGACTTAAGCCATCCTTATATAGGCGAAAGCGACGGGAAGCGCGCGGCCTATATCGTTATAGCGGCAGACAAAGGGCTCTGCGGCGGATACAACCATAACGTATTGAGCCTCGCTTTGGAGCATATGCAGAAGAACGATGAGAGGTACATTCTTACGGTGGGGCAGGAAGCCCGGGCGTTCTTCGACCGCAGGGGATATATGGTAGACGTCGAGTTCCTGCACGTGTCCCAGAACCCTTCGCTTTACAACGCGCGCAACATAACTACCGACATACTGGAACTGTATGAAAATAACATAATGGACGAGGTGTATATAGTATATACGCATTTTATCTCGGTGCTTAAGCAGGAACCCGTAGTGCAGAGGCTGCTGCCGCTCTCGATGTCTAATTTGCGGGGCGTGGAAATGGAGGCGGCTTATACCGCGGAATTAAAATACCATCCGACGCCGAAAGAGGTTTTCGACGTGCTCGTGCCGCAGTATATAATCGGATTCGTCTATGGATGCCTCGTGCAGTCTTACGCCAGCGAGCAGTGCGCGCGCATGACCGCGATGGAAAGCGCAACGAATAACGCCGAGGAAATGATAGACAACCTGACGATGGAATTCAACCGGGCAAGGCAGCAGGCCATAACGAGGGAGATATCTGAAATAATGGGGGCTCTTGAAGCTTTATCATAGGTTTTGGAGAAAGATATATGCAGGATTACAAGGTAGCAAATAAAGGGGAGCTTATTCGCATAACGGGGCCGGTGCTCGACGTTATATTCCCTGACGGGCGTATGCCCCAGATCTACAACGCTCTCATAATAAGGCTTCCCGACAGGGAAGTCTGGCTCGAAGTCGCGATGCACATGGGAGGAGACGTCGTGCGGTGCATAGCGCTGCACGCGACCGAGGGGCTTTACTGCGGGCTGGCTGTCATAGATACCGGCGGCAGGATAAACATACCGGTAGGCAAGCAAATGCTCGGAAGGGTAATAAACGTTATAGGGCAGCCTATAGACGGAAAAGGGCCGATAAAATCGGACACGACGCTGCCGATACACAGGCAGCCTCCTAAATTTTCCGACCAGAACCCCGCGACGGAGATTTTCGAGACGGGCATAAAGGTAATAGACCTGCTCGCTCCGTACGCCAAAGGCGGAAAGATAGGCCTCTTCGGAGGCGCAGGCGTGGGCAAGACCGTTTTGATCATGGAGCTTATAAGGAACATAGCGACAGTGCACGGCGGGTTTTCGGTGTTCGCGGGAGTAGGAGAGAGAAGCCGCGAAGGCCACGAACTCATAGACGAGATGAACGAATCGGGAGTCATCGAAAAGGCGAGCCTTGCTTTCGGCCAGATGAACGAGCCGCCGGGCTCGAGGATGCGCGTGGCGTTTACCGGCTTAACGCTCGCGGAGCACCTGCGCGACGAAGAGCACCAGGACGTGCTGCTGTTCATTGATAATATATACAGGTTCATACAGGCGGGCTCCGAAGTATCGGCGCTGTTAGGGCGCATACCTTCGGCGGTGGGCTACCAGCCTACGCTCGCGGCGGAACTCGGCTCGCTTCAGGAGAGGATAACATCGACCAAGAGCGGCTCGATAACGTCGGTACAGGCCGTATACGTTCCCGCCGACGACCTAACCGACCCTGCCCCGGCTACTACGTTTACGCATCTCGACGCTACAACGGTGCTTTCGAGGCAGATAGCCGAGATGGGCATATATCCGGCCATAAACCCGCTGGAATCTACTTCGAGGATACTCGACCCGAGGATACTCGGAGAAGAGCATTACAACGTTGCGCGGCGCGTTCAGGAAGTACTTCAGCGTTACCGCGAGCTGCAGGATATAATAGCCATACTCGGCATGGAAGAATTATCGGAAGAGGACAAGACTACGGTTTTCAGAGCGAGAAAGATACAGCGCTTCCTGTCGCAGCCCATGTCTGTCGCGGAAGTATTCTCTGGCATTCCCGGGAAATACGTACCTGTCGATAAGACTATAAAGAGCTTTAAAACGATAGTCGACGGAGAAGTTGACGACATTCCCGAAGGCGCCTTCTTCATGACGGGGGATATCGACGAAGTTAAAGCCAAGGTAAAAAAGAGTTAGGTGATACGATGCCGGCAAAATACGAACTGGAAATAATAACGCCCGAGCGGACGTTTTTCAAAGGCCAGGTAGAGAGCGTTATCGTACCTACCTCCGACGGGTATATGAGCATCTGGAAGATGCACGAGCCCATGGTCATCGTTTTGAGCATAGGGGAAATGAAGCTCCAAATTGACGGCGAATGGAAGGAGTGCACGACGTCGTCGGGGTTCATAGATATAAGGCCCGACGAGACCGTGATATTTTCTCAGGCAGTTGAGTGGCCGTATGAAATAGATATGAGGCGCGCGCAGGAAGCCAAAGAGCAGGCCGAAGAGCGCATGCGCCAAAGGCAAAGCTATCAGGAATATATGCAGAACCAGATCTCTCTGGCGAGGGCCATGGTGCGCCTGCGCGTAGGCCGCAGGAACCAAAACCTGGACTGATAATCAGTGGACTGATAATCAGTGGACTGCTTATCAGTGGACTGATAAGTTAACGCTCATATCAGCAACAATATACGCCATGTATAAAAATCTGACTTTAGTCGATAATGGAATCAAACCGGCTTAAAGTTATTTTTTTGCCGCAGCAGGAGGTA
>CAZJOS010000051.1:0-1697 GCA_964547655.1 uncultured Christensenellaceae bacterium | reverse complement strand
GTCGATAATGGAATCAAACCGGCTTAAAGTTATTTTTTTGCCGCAGCAGGAGGTAATCATGGCAGGAGACAGGGCTACGAAGATGCTGATATTAAGCAGCGCGAGGACGCTTTTTTCGGAAAAGGGATACGACGCAACGGCGGTGGAGGAGATATGCTCTCTCGCCGGAGTCGCCAAAGGCACGTTCTTTTATTACTTCGAAAGCAAGCAGTACATCGTAAGATACATACTTTCGATGCAGATGGAAGAATACAGGGACAAACTGCGCGAGCAGATATATACGTTTAAAGACGCAATATCGAGGATGGAATATTTCATCTCGGCGTTTATCGAATTGAGCGACCTGGGGACGGAGCCGGAATCGTACTTCAAGGTAAAAGACTCCGACTGGTTCAAATCGGTCGTAAACGAGGAGAGGATGAAAGCGCTCTGCCCGCTGCTCGAAGATATTATGGCCGAGGGAATAGAGCAGGGGCTTTTTAAAGTAAAAAACCCGGACGTATGCGCGGCTATAACGTTTCTGGGGATCGACGCTTACCTGCGTTACGGAGGCCTCAGCGACGGCGATATGAGAGACGGCATACGCGAAATAACGGCAAAAACGCTGGGAATAAAGGAATCGGTATTGGCCATATAGTTATCGAATCATATTACCTGACGCGGGAAAACGGCGGCATTGCTATATAATTTATCATAATAATAATGAGTTGATTGTTACGATTGTGTTACATAATAATTGACATACGGCGCGTATTGAGTTATTATTATATTACTAAAAGTGTATGGTAATAAGGAGAGAACTGCATGCCGGCGTCAGGCAGAAGATCTGATAAAAATAAAAAATCCCTGAATACCCAAAGGGTCGTTATTTCCGATACGCAAAAGAACGGGATCGGGAACAACGCAGTACCGGAATTGGCGCCTGAGATTGCCAGGGATATAAGCGATGTGTCTTTTCTCGAGGATACTCCCGCACAAGGCGCCATAGCCGATAAAGACATAAAGAAAGAATACCGCAGCGATAAATCAAAGAAGGGCGGCAATAAGGGGCCGAAAAAAAGCCGCAAGAGCTTAAATACCGGCAATACGGAAAAAAGATACGGCGCGAAAAAAAGCGTCATATCCGATATTCTTTCCGCGATAACCGGCATATTTAAAAAGAAATCGAAGACGAGCAACAGCTCCGCCCTCGAATTCGCGGCGAACAGAAAGAGGCTGGGGAAGAAAGGCCGCAGGAACAGGCGTATATTTATATACGGCGGGTCGGGCCTTGCCGCAGCGGTATTAACGCTCATAATAGTATTCGTGCCGGCGAAGGCCACGCCTGTGGATAAGCCGCCTGCCGATTCGCCGGCCTCAACGCAGGGGCAGTATATCGCTTCTGAAACCGACCCCGTCGGCAGCGTTGTATCCGGCGACCCTTCGGTAATGCCGCCGGTATCGCCCACGCCGACCCAGACGCCTATAGTAACGACTCCGCCCGATATTTATAAACCTATTATCGAAGTCGATAAAGAAGTAGAAAAGTTCAGGGTAAAGGCTGACAAGTATTATAACGAAGTAGGTTATTCGAATAACCACTACAAGTATACGCAGGAAGAGAAGCATATGCTTTCGCAGGTAATATACCGCGAAGCGCGCGGAGAAGGCCAGACAGGCATGTTAGCGGTCGGCAACGTGGTAATGAACAGGGTGCT
>CAZJOS010000050.1:0-13264 GCA_964547655.1 uncultured Christensenellaceae bacterium | reverse complement strand
TGCTGGATATGCAGGAAGACTTCTACATGCATTTTGCCAAAAACGTCACGGACTATAACGATTACCGGATGGAATACCAGTGGAACGGCATGACAATGCTAAGCGATAAATTCCTTTATGAAAACAACGACAAAGACCCGGCGGCGCTGCTTGAAATTTCGCAGATGTACGGCATGTATTGGGACACCCAGGACAATTTCAACGCAAAATATATAAACATATCGTCTGAAGACAAAATTGCGGCCATAAGCAAAGCGGACGAAAAGTTAAGCAAGGTGTACGATATGCTGGATAACAACAATTTTGCCGCATATATCGATCTGTCCATACAGCAGCAAACGGATTATATTGCGGATATCGAAAAGCAGATCGCGATAGCGAAACAAAATATTATCGATTACCCCGATCAGGCTGAGGAGTACAGCCAGCAGATAGTATGGATGGAAAATGAAATCAGGAATATTAACGAAAACATTATCCCGCTGCTGCAATACCGCCTTGAAAAGCAAATAATACCTAACACAGACGTATGGCAGAACAGCGCTATTTCCGACGTTCAAAACTCCAGAAGCTTTTTATTGAATTTTATAATTTTGACGGAAAAAGAATTCAACAAGCCCGAAAACCAGTACTTAAAAGATCAGCACGGATCGTATTACGGCTACAAGAGCTATATGGAATCGCAGAAATTCCGGTATCAGGAGATTGAACTCGTTGCGCAGAGCAGCCTTGACGCCGACAAGCCGGATATGAAGTATGTGCCGAACGGCACGCGCAACGCTACTGTAAAAAACCTGTACTTTTCAATTATCGTTGCGCTGTTTGCGGTTTTATTAGGCGGATGGATAATGGGCAGCGAGTTCCAGTTTGGCACAATAAGGCTTCTGCTCATACGTCCAAAGACAAGAACTAAGATACTGATGTCTAAATTGATAGCCGCGTTCGCGCTCTGCCTCGGGATCTACATTGTCGGCTGCATGCTTAATATATTAACTAACGGAATATGCTTCGGTTTTACCGACTATACGTATCCGAACTATACCGTAGCCGGCGGAGTAAACTTTTTCGCGGTCTATATACCAGAGATGCTCGCATGTTCGGTATCGATAATCTTCGGTTTTTCTGTTGCGTTCATGCTCTCGATACTGGTAAAGAACATCGCGGTCTCCATAGCTATCCCCGTCATATTGTTTGTCGGCTGCTATATGCTGATGGATTCTCTTATGAGAGACGCTCAAAACGGAGCACGCATAATCCACTGGCTGGCTTATACACCGATACCGTATTTTCAGATGTACGCATTCTTCATGCCCCAAACCGCAGTGAATATGTATATTCCGTATGAAAAATTCGGTGAGTCTTTTAGCGTTATAGACCTCATACAAAGGGGTATGCCTCTTGACGTGACATATGGTATAATATTGTTGCTGGCGCTGTCGGCGATCTGCATACTTGTATCCGTATTTATGTTCAGAAAAAAGGATATAACCAATTAGAAAGGGTAAACCGATGAGCAACAACAACGGCTTTTTAAGCAATTACGGTAAAAACTCGGGCGACATTGGAGAGCCCGCGGCCGAGGTGGTCGTAAAAGACATCGATCTCGGCTATAAATATGAGCAAAAAAGCGGTTTTAGAAAGCCGGAATACGAGGGCGGCGGCCTGCCGCCCTTCAGAAGGCCGAAGCTGCTCTTACCCGTTATCGTTGGAGCCGCCGCAGTTATAGGTACGATCATACTGCTCGTTATACTGCTGAACGGCGGCGTAACCGTTATCGACCTTAAGGGGAAGACTTTAGGCGACGCCCAGCTTTGGGCAAATCAGAACGGGGTAATGCTGACTACGGAGGAGCAGTATAACGATGAATTTGACGCGGGCACCGTGATCGAGCAGGATAAGAAATCCGGCGAAACGGTAAAAAAAGGCGAGTTTCTTTCGCTTACCGTGTCTAAAGGCCACGATATGTCAATAACTCTGGAGGTGCCCGATTTAATGTCTATGACGGCCGACGAGGTGCAGGCATGGGCGAACGCCAACTACATGTCGAAGGTCATCATAACTACGGAATTCAGCGATACCGTACCATCGGGAAAAGTAATAAGGTTTGTGGTAAACGACAATAAGGTCATAGAAAAGGTAAGGCGCGATACTTCCATCTTCGTCATAGCTTCAAAGGGGCCGGAAGACCAAAGCGCCATTCAGGTCATAGTTCCCGATTTCAAGACGATGTCCGTTTCGGAAGCGTATATATTCGCAAACGAAAACGGCCTGATACTTACCGTTGAGGAAAAGTATGACGACTATGTCCCGAAGAATTCCGTCATATCCCAGAGCGTTAAGGCCCAGGAAAAGGTGAGCAAGGGCAGCGAGATAAAACTCGTCGTTTCCAAGGGAAAGATGATCGAGGTGCCCGACTTTTCCGATTATACTAAAGAGCAGGCTTCCTCGGTCGCGGCCAGCCTCGGCATACCCGTAACGGTGGTCGAAAAGTACTCGAATTCGAGCGCGGGAGCTTTTCTTTCGCAGAGCATCCCTGCCGGCTCGGTATATGAATCCGGGGATTTTCTTGAGCTTACCTATTCCATAGGAAAAGTTACAGTACCCTCCTTTATAGGCCAGACGCTGGATGCCATAAAGAACTGGGAGAATGAAGCGGATTCGAAAGGCGGGCGTATTACGATAACTCCGTCGTATACTAACAGCGACCATCCCAAAGGTATGATAATATATCAGGATAAAGCAAACACGACGGTCAGCGTCGGTACTACCATATATGTTACCGTGTCTGACGGAAAGATAATATACGTACCTGATTTCGTGGATGAAGATATAACCAATGGAAGCCCTGATGCGGGGCGCGGGTACGATACGGCTATAACACGCGAGGAAGCTATTAAGATGTGCGAAGCCGTTGGCCTTGTGCCTGTGTTCGAGAGCGCTCCTAATTCCGACAGACTGCCCGGAGAAGTCTGGTTCCAGAGCATTCCGGCGGGATCAGACACCTGGGACAATAAAAAGATAACCGAAGGTACAAAGATAAACTTGCAGTATGTGCCGACTCAAACTGCTGACGCGCCTGACTTTGTTGCTGAAAATCTCACTGAAGATACGGCAAAGGCGGCGTACGGCAATAAGTTTACGCTTGTGTTTGAAGTAAACAGCTATTATATCCCGGGAAAAGAAGGGTATGTTGTCGGCCAGTCTGCGATTGCGGGAACGACGCTCGCAATGGGAAATACAATAATACTCTATATTGGGCCGGGATCTTGATTGCATACTAAAAGAAAATATTCTCTATATAGCGTTCCATAGAGACCGGGTTGCTGCCGTGCCGGGCATGCCTCCCGGTCTTTGCTTTCTGTTCACACTCTTCTTTATAACTATCGCTCAATAGCGCCATTATGGCGCCGGTGTGCCCGCCGCGTTTCCACAGGCAGTATCTTTCCTTACCAATAAATGAGCGCCAAAAGTAATAACGGACGTTATATTTCTGTAAACTTTTTATATTTTACTTGAAACTGTTCTTATGTTATGCTAAGTATAAATGAGGAAAATTTATGCTATAATAAAAGGAAATATGTTTTTGACGGAACAAATTGCGGTTTTCCGCAGTCTAAAATTTATATGCTTTCTTAGGAGTAACGAAAATGAAAAAATGGTTTGATGATTCTGCCGGCGGCGGCAGCGACGGCGATCTTTTAAAAAGGATAAACAGAAACTCTTCTTCCGAAGCCGGAGACAGGCCCGGCCAAAGGATGTATATCGATAAGGAAAAGCCTATGGGTTTTTTCAGGAAGAAAAAGGATAAGGCCGAAAACGGCAGGAACGGCTTCTCACAGGAAGACTTTGTGGGCAGCCCTTCTTCAGAAACCGGCGGCAAGCCCAGCAAATGGATGCTTATCGACAGGAAAAAGCCGTGGGGCATAAAAAAGAGGATATTCGTATCATGCGCCAGCGTGGTTGCTGCCGCGCTTCTTGGGCTGGGCATATGGGGCGTATTGCTGCTTATACATCCGTCGTCAGTAATAACACTAGATCCCGTATCCGTAAATTCGCCGCATCCCGGCGAGTCTCCGCAGTATTCTGACGGGCAGCTTGTTACGCCTGCGCCGACTATAGACCCTTACATCGCGCTTATGGACAGGAGCGACTTCAGCATACTCGAGAATACCGTCAATATATTGCTTATCGGAGTGGATTACGCTCCGGAACGCGACACGGACGAATGGGCGGATAAGGGCGGAAAACAAGCTTATCATGCCGACGTTATGATCGTACTGGCTATAAATAAGGAGACGGGAAGCGTCAACCTGATATCGCTGCCGCGCGATACGTACGCGGATATACCTGATGTAGACGGCATCTATAAACTGAACGCTTCTCTTGATTGCGGCGGCGGCTGGGATACCAGATTTGATCCGTACCCGAATTGTTTTGATAAGGTCTGCGAATCTGCCCAGTGGATGCTGGGCGGCATACCCGTCAAATATTACTACGCTGTCGATATGACGGCGGTTATAGGCCTCGTCGATCTGATCGGTGGCGTGGATTATGATTGCGACATTGCTTTTCAACAAGGCGGCGGTACGCGTAAATACGATATAGGCATGCAGCATATGGATGGTCAGGCAGTACTCGATTATATGCGTGTCCGCAAGTCTGAAGACATATTCAGCCCGCCAAGACAAACTACTGACGCCCACCGCGTAGAGCGCCAGAAGAAAATGCTTATCGAGATATTCAGAAAGCTGAAGTCATCGGGTAAACTCTACAATATAGATAGCATTATAAACGCATTCAGCGGAAATCTCTATACGAACGTACCCCTGGACCAGACTGCGGCGCTCGCGGCGTATTCTGTAAATGTTGAGCCTGAAAATATCAATATGATGTCAATGAGCGGGTCTTCTAAGAGCATATTCAACTGGAACTTCGTGATAACAGACCAGAAGAAGCGCGTAGATATTATAAGGGAGGTCTACGGAAACGCGGCGATAAAGATGTATAACGTTAAGCAGTATACCAACATGGCTTCGCCGGCTGCCTCTATGCTGTGGAATCATATGCAGACTGAAGTTATATTGAACGCCTCGAGGCCTTTGCTCGACCAGGCAAAAGAGATACTCGACGCCGACGCCCTGCTCCCCGATTACCCCGAGCCGTCGCCTGCCGCGCCCGCGCCTTCCGAAAGTGCGGACCCGGAAGCTTCGCCCACGGCAACGCCCGCACCCACGCCAACGCCCACGCCTGCGCCTACGCCTACGCCGATACCAAGTGAAGGCTACAGGAAATACCCTGAGGGCGGCGATGTGTGGACTGCTTATAACAGAGCCGAAGCGGCTTATCAGCAGCTGCTGACATGGGATTTCGACGACACTTCAGAACAGCACCTTAAGGATACGCAGACTATAATGGATCAGCTTAAGCTGGACGTCCAGTCGCTCTATTCAACATTGTCGCTTGGCAGCGCACGGATACAAACCTATTGGGACAGCAAGGTCTGGCACGTTATTTACGGCGACACTCCAAGGAAGCTGAAAGCGAGCGATTATAACCAGTCTTTAGTGCATAACGAGATCCCGGTCGATTTCAACTGAGCAAAGACAGCATTCCCGATATTGAGTAAACAAATAACAGCGCCCCGGCAATCATCAATTGCGGGGCGCTGCTTTATTCAGTAATTTTACAATCAGGCTTGTTCGCTGCTTTGCGGCGCCGCCTTCTTCAAGTTCAGATTATTGCTCTCGAGAATCTTTTTCTTTATCTCTTCAAAGACGTCGCGGTTTTCCTTTAAAAACAGCCTTACGTTATCTTTGCCCTGACCTATGCGCGTCTCGTTATAATAAAACCACGAGCCCGATTTCTTTATTATTTCAAGATTGGTGCCGAGATTTATTACGCTGCTTTCCGCCGAAACGCCTTCTCCGTAGTATATATCGAATTCCGCAGTCCTAAACGGCGGAGCCACCTTGTTTTTGGCGACCTTAATCTTCGTGCGGTTGCCTATCATATTTTCGCCGTTCTTGATAGTCTCGACTCGCCTTACGTCGAGCCGCACCGAAGAGTAAAATTTAAGCGCCCTGCCGCCCGGAGTCGTTTCGGGATTCCCGAACATTACACCCACCTTCTCGCGAAGCTGGTTTATGAATACCGCTATGGTATTAGACTTGCTTATTATTCCGGCAAGCTTTCTAAGCGCCTGCGACATCAGCCTTGCCTGAAGCCCCACGTGAGACGCCCCCATCTCCCCGTCTATTTCTGCTTTTGGAACGAGCGCGGCCACCGAATCAATTACCACTATATCTATGGCCCCGCTGCGTACAAGCGCTTCGGTTATTTCGAGCGCCTGCTCGCCCGTATCGGGCTGAGATACGTACAGGTTGTCGGTATCCACTCCGAGATTTTTAGCGTACGAAGGGTCAAGCGCGTGCTCCGCGTCTATAAAAGCCGCCGCCCCGCCGAGCTTTTGCGCCTCGGCCACCATATGGAGAGCGATGGTCGTTTTACCCGAAGACTCGGGCCCGTATATCTCAACTATACGCCCTCTGGGGACCCCGCCTACGCCCAGCGCTATATCCAGCTCCAGGCATCCGCTGGGAATAACGGCTACGGGAAGGCCCGCGGTCTCCCCCAGCTTCATCACGCTGCCCTTACCAAACTGCTTCTCTATCTGTATGAGCGCCATCTCGAGCGCTTTTTGCTTTTCGACCGACATCACCAATACCCTCCTGTTTATTTATAATTATATAATACGACTGGTACAAAAATCAGAACATCTCTTTGACTATTTCTTTATTTTTCAGGAAATAATCCGCGCACGATACGACCGACAGCGCAACGCTTACCCATATAAGCGCTATGCCGGCCGTCTCCAGCCACCCGCAGAACCACCCGTCCCAGAGCATCACGACGACTACCATCACTATCTGCGTTACCGTCTTCGCCTTAGCGATGCTGCTGGCCGCGAGAACTTTGCCTTCGGCCGCCGCAAGCGCCCTAAAACCGCTTATTATGAACTCCCTGCCTATCAACACTATAACGAATACCGGGTGTATCCTGCCTATCGAAGCGAGCAGTATAAGAGCGCTCGATACCAGCAGCTTGTCCGCAATCGGGTCCATTAGCTTTCCAAAGTTGGTTATGATATTATTCTTTCTCGCAAGCGCCCCGTCGAAAAGGTCGGTAAGCGCCGCCGCAATGAAAACAAGCGCGGCAATATAGTAATTCCAATAACCCGCATCAATATAAAAGAGCACTATAAATACGGGTATTAGGGCTATTCTCAGCAATGTAAGTTTGTTGGCTATATTCATTCAACGTCTCCCGTCAAATCGTATTCTTCCGAACCCTTTATAAGCACGTCATGAAACGTGCCCGCAGCCAGGCTTTTTGCCGCTGAAATATATGTTATGCCGTCCATGTCGGGCGCCTGCCCCATCGTTCTGCCTGTAAATTTTCCCGGCTCGATGCCAGCCGCGTCCACTATTGCGCGCAGCTTCCGGCCTATATTCTTTTGGCACAACTCTTTCGATATGTTCCGCTGAAGCTCCATGACGGTCTCATATCGTTCCTGTTTTACCTCTTCGGGAACCTGCCCGGGCATCCTGGCGGCTTTCGTGCCCTCTTCGGCAGAATACCTGAACGCTCCGAGATGTTCGAACCTAAGCTCTTCAACGCAGCCCGTCAGCGTCTTAAAATCGTCTTCGGTCTCCCCCGGGAACCCCACCATCAGCGACGTCCTTACAGCAAAGCCGTTACTGTGCAGCTTGCGTGCGATAGCTTTCGATGACTCAAGCGTATTGCGCCTGTTCATACGCCCAAGTATGCTGTCGCTGAAGTGCTGCAGCGGTATATCCATATACCGGCATATATTACCGTGCTTAAGCATCGTTTCAACCAATTCGTCCGTTACGCCTTCGGGGTAACAATAGAGCACCCGCAGCCATCCGCCGCGCATAATATCAGCCGCTCTGTCCATAAGCTCCGCAAGCGCTTTTTTGCCCATATCTTCGCCGTACCTTGTGGTATCCTGCGCTATCAGGATCGCTTCCGATACCCCCGCGCCGCGCAGGTCTTCTATCTCGCCAAGCACGCTCTTCATGCCGCGGCTCTTGAGCGGCCCTCTTATGCTGGG
Organism: uncultured Christensenellaceae bacterium; assembly: GCA_964547655.1. Taxonomy (GTDB): domain Bacteria; phylum Bacillota; class Clostridia; order Christensenellales; family SZUA-584; genus DTFZ01. The sequence continues at coordinate 5,130 of CAZJOS010000050.1, read as the reverse complement.
GATCGCGCAGTAGCTGCAGCGGTTCGAGCAGCCGTCCGCTATGCGTACATACGCAATATGCGGCGGCGTTGTGAGCACCCGTGCCGTAAGGTCTTCGTCCACCCTGTCGCAGCAGAAGTACTTTTCCCCAGCCAAGGCCGACTTTATCGCCTCAAATATCCTGCTGTAATCCGATACCCCCAAAAAAGCGTCCGCCTCGGGTATCTCTTCTTTAAGCTCTTTTGCATACCTTTGGGAAAGGCATCCGGTAACGATAAGCGCCTTTGTACCCGTTTTTTTATATTCCGCCATTTCGAGTATGGCGTCTATCGATTCCTGCTTCGCCTCTTTTATAAACCCGCAAGTGTTGACTATAATAACGTCCGCGCCCTCCGGCCTGTCAACTACAACCGCGTTGCTGCCCGAAAGCAGGCCCAGCATGTGCTCGGTGTCTATCCTGTTTTTGTCGCATCCCAGCGAAACGACATATATATAAACATTGTCGTTATCCTTCATCGGCGGCCCCGAACATCTCCTCGTACATATCCCATGTAATCAGTACATGCCTCGCCTTGCTGCCTTCGAACGGGCTCACTATCTTCCTTATTTCCATCTCGTCTACGAGCCTTGCCGCCCGCGCGTAGCCTATCCTGAGCCTGCGCTGCAGCATCGATATCGAGGCTTGTCCGTATTCGAGCGCTATTTCCACTGCTTTGGGGAGAAGTTCGTCGTATTCTCCGGTGACTTCCTCCTCCTCGCTGTTTGAAACGATGTCGGATACGACATCCTCGTCAAATTCAGCGTCGCTGCCTCCCGATACGTACTCCGTCACTGTTTCTATATCCGAGTCGGAAACGTAGCAGCCCTGCAGCCTCATAGGCTTTGCGGCGTCGGAGGGATGATAGAGCATGTCCCCGTTTCTTAGCAGCTTTTCCGCTCCGTTCTGGTCGAGTATGGTGCGCGAATCGACGCCCGAATTTACCTTAAACGCTATGCGCGAAGATATGTTTGCCTTTATGAGCCCGGTTATAACGTTGACAGACGGGCGCTGCGTCGCCACCACAAGGTGTATCCCCGCGGCCCTTCCGAGCTGCGCTATACGGCAGATCGAATCCTCGACTTCCCTCGGGGCAGCCATCATAAGCTCTGCAAGCTCGTCTATTATCACAACTATCCTGGGCAGCTGCTGCTCCTTGTCGCCGCCCTGCATATCGTTAAAGCGGTTTATATCCCTCGCTCCGTTTTCGGCAAAAAGCTTATAGCGCGAAGTCATCTCGCTTACCGCCCAATTGAGCGCGCTCGAAGCCTTCTTCGGGTCGGTGACCACCGGCACGAGCAGGTGAGGTATGTTTTTGAATCCCGAAAGCTCCACTACCTTCGGGTCTATGAGTATCATTTTAACGTCGTCGGGCGACGCTTTGAAAAGTATGCTCATTATGAGCGAATTGATGCATACGCTCTTGCCGCTCCCCGTTTCGCCCGCTATCAGCAGATGCGGCATCGCCGTTATATCGACGTAATGGTTCTTTCCCGTAATGTCTTTTCCGAGTGCAAAGGTGAGCGGAGACTTGGCTTTCCTGAACTCGTCCGTTTCCAGCATCGGGCGCAGATACACGAACGTTACGTCGGAATTCGGCACCTCTATGCCCACCGCGGCTTTGCCTGGAATGGGAGCCTCTATCTTTACCGCCTTCGCGGCAAGCGTCATGGCAAGGTCGTTGTCCAGTTCCTTGATGCGGCGTACGCGTACGCCGGGCGCGGGGCGAAGCTCATATCTTGTTACCGCCGGGCCTTTTACTATATGCACCACTTTAGCGTCAACGCCAAAGTTGGAAAGCGTCTCTTCTATCAGCAAAGCGTTCTTCCGCTGCTCTTCCATGCCTGAAACCTTTGTCTTTTGCTGCTGCTTTGAGAGCAGCGAAGGAGACGGCAGCGAATAATTTTTGTTTCCGCTCCTCTGGGCGTGCGAAGGTTCGTGTTTTTTAACCGGCTCGGAATCTTCATACGACTCTATGATTAGTCCGTCTTTAGCGGGCCTTACGCCGGCTTTGGGGAACGCGGGCTCCTCTTCTTTCTCAACTCTTTCAGCCGTGTATATCTCATCGTCAAAATAACTCGAGTACTTTTTCTTATCGAAGCTCTCCCTGCTGGGTATCTCCGGTTCATCCAAATAATCTTCTACCCGGCCCTGCCGCAGGTCTTCTACGTAAAGTCGGCGCTTTTTGTGCTCGCTGACGGTCTCGATAGCTTTCTCCACGGTTTTTCTTCCCGCAACGGCAACGCTTTTGCCCATGCTCTTTAAAGAGAGGTTTGCCAGTATAAGCACGGAGACCAGCAGCGTGGTAATAAACAGGATGATACACCCTATATCGCCTATGAGCAGGTTGCACGGGTAAACGAGCAGGCATCCGAAGGCTCCGCCCGCCATATGCTGAACGCCCTTGTCGTACGAATCGGCCACGTAGCTGAAAAATCCGTCATTAAGGTTCAAGTCTTTGAGCGAGAACGTATGGGCAAGCGAAAAAACGGATACTATCAGTAAAACGACGAGCCACACCTTGCCTTTGTTTATGCTCTTGTTACGCGCGGCTATCATAAGTATTCCGAATAAAACAAGCAAAAACGGCGTTAAAAACGTAAAGATACCGAACAGGCCGAACAGCACGTTTTTGACCGCTCCGCCGAGTATTCCGGTATCCGTCTGCATGAAGATGCAGATGCCTAGGAATATCCCGAGAGCTATAAATATGACTCCGGTGATCTCCCCGAAATATCCTTTGTTTTGTTTATGTCTCTTTTGTGCGCCTCTCGGCATTACTGATTCACCCCGGTAACTATTATACCATACCGGATGAAATATACAATCTTTACTATCGTCCCGATAATAACCGATAAGCCCAAACTACGGCCCCGCGGCCGGCGCCGGAAGTTCCTTCTTTCTTATCCATTAATCCTTACGGTTTTTTCGGGGTTTCCTCTTCGCCCAAAAGGCTTTTGATCTTGAGGGTCGCGTCGGCGAACGTTCCTATCCCGTCGATGATGCCGCATTCCACCACCTCTTTACCTACAAGAACGGTGCCCATATCGTTGGCGAGCCCTCCCGTCTGCAGCATCAGTCTTTTGTATTCCTCTTCCCTGATCTTCGAGTGCGAGCAGACAAATTTGACTATTCTCTGCTGCATCTTCTCGAAATAATCGAAAGTCTGCGGCACGCCTATTATAGTTCCGTTCATGCGTATGGGGTGCACGGTCACGCTTGCGGTAGGGGTAATAAACGAATACGTTGTGGATACGGCGAGCGTTATGCCTATGCTGTGGCCTCCGCCCAATACGAGGGATACGCTCGGCTTGCTCATGCCGGCTATCATCTCGGCAAGCGCCAGCCCTGCTTCCACGTCTCCGCCCGCCGTGTTCATAAGCAGTATCATTCCCTTTACTTCGGGGTTCTGCTCAATCATGACTATCTGGGGAAGTATGTGCTCGTATTTCGTGGCCTTATTTTCGGGAGGCAGGTTGATATGCCCTTCTATCTGCCCGATTATGCTTATTACCTGTACCGGGGAAACGGGCAATACAGGCGCCCCGAATTCTTTTATTTCGGCGCCGAGCTTGGCTTTATTTACTTCGTTCTCCTGATTATCCATAAAGGCCCCTTTAACTGATACTTTTTTTTCCCCAATTTTCTGATGGAGACCAATAATATTATTATCAGTTTAAGAGGCCATTATTATTATTCAGTGCGGGTCGAGCATTACAGGCTGTATCTGCTTTGATTCGAGAGCCGTTTTTGCCGCTTCGATTATCATATTCATATCTGCAACTATCGACGTGCATTTTTCAACTTTGTTATCCTGTCTGTACGGCACAAAATATATGTTTCGCGTATTCAGCAGCAGCCCCAAGTTTTTGGCGTTAGCCCCAAGCGCGTCGTTCGTCGATACCGCTATCAGTACCGGCCTGCCGTTTCTAAGGTGCGACTTCGCCGCAAGCAATACCGGCGTATCCGTTACGCCGAGCGCGAGCTTGGCAAGCGTGTTGCCCGTACACGGCGCTATTATAACAAGGTCAAGCAGCTTTTTTGGCCCTATCGGCTCGACTTCGACCAAACACTCGAGTACTTTGCTTCCCGTCGTTTTTTCCAGAAATTTTTTAAGATCCTCGGCTTTTATAAACCGCGTGTCATGTACGGCCGCGTTATACGACAATATGGGAACAACGTGTGCTCCCGAATTAACCAGTTCTTCTATCACCGGCATCACCTGAGCGTAAGTACAGAACGAACCGGTTATAGCGAAACCTATCCGTTTATCTGCCAGTTCCATTATTTCTCCTCTCCTTCAAACGCGTGCAGTATTGCTTTTGCCGCAGACGCGGGAAAAAATCTCCCGGGGATACCGGGCTCCATCTGCACGTCAACCCCCATGCTGTTAGTCAGCTCCATATCTGCTCCGTAGGGCGGCGAAGCGAGTTCTATGTACTTTGCCCCCTTTTTGATACAAGCCAATTCTGCGTTTTCGAATACATGGAACGGCACGGTGTTAAATATCACATCCGCTTCCGGGAGCGCCTCCTTCATATCTTTTATACGCACCGCCCGGTAGCCTTCAAGTGTTATAAGCTCTATATCTTTATCTTTTCTTGCAGCCGTAATTACATCGGAACTGCACGCCCGGAGTAATCTGCATAAAAATTTCGATATTCTCCCGTACCCTGTTACAAGACATGTCTTGTCGCATAGCGCAGCGTCCGTGTTGTTAAGGTATGCGCATACCGCGCCCTGCGCGGTGAGCAGCGCATTCCGTATTTGATACGCTTCATTCTGCATCAGGTCTGTATACTTTATTTCGCCGCCGAACAACTTCTTTGCCGCGGCATCACATCCGCCCAGCAGATACGCGCTGTCGGGATATGCGTTCACGACGTCAAAAAGATTGAGCTTGCCTCCGGCGAAGGGCGCTTTTACAGATCCGTCTTCGTTTTTATAGGGAATAGGAAGAAAAATATAATCCGGCTTTACATCCGACTTATTTAATATGCCCATTTTTTCAAACCCTGCCATCCAAACCTGGTGTCCTTTTTCTTCAAGCAGCTTCGCTAGCATTACCTGCCGCATATCTCCCCCGGCTATCAATATGCTGTACATATATATTG
>CAZJOS010000049.1:11901-13268 GCA_964547655.1 uncultured Christensenellaceae bacterium | reverse complement strand
AGGAGCAAGATCATGGAAAAACAGGCTTTAGGAATGGTGGAGACCAGAGGGCTCATCGGGGCCATAGAGGCTGCCGACGCTATGGTAAAAGCGGCCAACGTTAAGCTTATGGGCAAAGAAAAGGTCGGGTCCGGGCTCGTTACGGTAATGGTTCGCGGAGACGTGGGAGCGGTTAAGGCCGCGGTAGACGCGGGAGCGGCAGCGGCGAAAAGAGTGGGCGAGCTGTTCAGCGTTCACGTGATACCCAGCCCGCATGGCGACGTTGAAGGCATACTGCCGCAAAAATAAAGTAAGGCGGATCATATTATGCAGCTTGCGAGAGTTGTGGGCAATGTCGTCTCGACGATTAAGGACGAGTCTCATTGCGGCAGAAAGCTTTTGATCGTGGAGTTTATCGGGCTTGACAAAAAGCCGTACGGGGCACGACAGATAGCGTTTGACGCGGCGGACGCCGGCACCGGAGATACTGTGCTCGTTAACGTGGACGGCGGAGCGGCCCTGATGATATTGGGAGATAAGAAGGCGGTCGCCGACTGGACGGTGTGCGGCGTTATAGACCATTATAACGTAGAGGGCGAGACTATACCCGTTTGAAAGGATGGGAAAATTGGATATCGAGGCTATTGTAGCGAAAGTAACTCAGGAGGTTTTGGCGCGCGCCGGAAGAGAGCAGGGCGGCGCGGGTATTACCGTATCGAAGGATACGGGCGCCGATGTGGCGGGCACGATAGAACACAGCGTAATGAACCCGGATATTACAGCCGACAAGATAGTAAAGGCGTGCCGGGAGGCACGGGATTGCAGGATGGCGAACGTCTGCGTGTCTCCGTATTACGTTTCGCTTGCCGCAGGGCAGCTTCGGGGGAGCGGCATAAAGGTTTGCACAGCCGTAGGGTTCCCGCACGGAGCGGCTTCGGCCGCGGCCAAAGCAGCGGAAGCGCGCGAAGCTATAAAGAACGGCGCGGAAGAGCTTGACGTCGCGATGAACATACTCGCTATAAAAAACGGAGAAACAGATGAAGCCGTACGCGACCTGAAAGAAGTTATGAATATAGCGCGCGGCAGGGCCGTTGTTAAAGCGATATACGAGCAGAGCCTGTATACCGACGCCGAGAAGCCTGTCGCGCTGGGCGTAGCGAAGGCGGCCGCGGTCGATTACGTGAAGATTTCAAACGCGCTCTCCGGCAAAAAGGCGACAGCCGAAGACGTGAAGTTCGTGCGCGGCATACTTGGCCCCGGTATAGGTATAAAGATAGACGGCGGCATATCGGACGCGGCGACGGTTCGTTCTCTTATGGCCGCGGGCGCGCAGCGCTTCGGCTGCAGCAAATCAGTACAGATCATAAAGGGCAGATGATAATAGTTAT
>CAZJOS010000049.1:2402-11801 GCA_964547655.1 uncultured Christensenellaceae bacterium | reverse complement strand
TGTTATATATATTGACGAAAAAAGATTTATAGTATACTATAATACTACAATTATTAGCAGATTATTCACACCATTTTTCAAAATATAATTTAAGCCTATAAAAGAACTTTAACAGTCTTATTTGCTGTTGTTTTGTGTTTAAGTCTGATCCTGACACTTGACAGACAAACTGATTATATATGAAATAGAATGTTTATATATATATTTAGGTAGATATTTTTTAAAGGTATAGTATGGTTATACCTATTGGTACGGGGTATGAAAAAGACACTTTACATATTAATACTGTCTCTGATAATGGTAAGTTCCCTGACTGCCGGTACGCTTGCCATGTATACGACTACGATAGATCATCTGGCCGGGGGAAGCGTCACAGCCAAGGAATTTGTATTTACCGGCGAAGGAACGGACAGCTTTGCGCAGAATGTGAAGATAGCGCCGGGCGACACCGTATCATGGCAGTTTTATGTTAAAAACTATTCGGGATTCATTATCACCGAAACGGACATGTATTATAAGCTGACGTTCAACGTACAAGCCTCAGAAGGAAGAACTGAGATCGCGCCGGTCACAGTGACCGTGAAAGACGAAGCGGAAAACGTTGTGGGCAGCGCAACAGGCACCGGCACTTTTGACGTGCTTGGAGAGTTCCCTCTGTCCGTAACCGGCCAGGAAGATCTTTATACGGTGGAAGTTTACTGGCCGACCGACGGCAGCGACGATATAGATTACGCGGGCGGGGATTACGGTACCTCGATAAATATCAGCGCGATCGCGTCGCAGGTACCGCTGTCGGGAGGCGACCCAACGCCAACACCAACGCCGACGCCGACGCCAACGCCGACGCCGACGCCAACGCCGACGCCGACGCCAACGCCAGGCATAAGCGTTCTGTATGAGACGCCGAATATATGGCCAGGCGGCTTTCTTTACAGCGTAACGATAACCAACGACTCCGATCAGGCGATCGAAGACTGGTATATACAGTTTACAATGTCGGGGGATGTATTGACAAGCGCGTGGGACGCTAACATGACTACCGGCCTGCCCTCGGGTTCATATGAATTTGTCAACCCGGGCAGCTATAACATTGACATAGCTCCCGGCGCGAGCATCACTTTCGGAGGCCAGGGAACGGGTACTGGAACCGAGGCGCCTCAGAACGTACAGGTCGGCGGCAGCAATATATCGCTTACAGAAGCCGATTTAACCTGTGTGTTCGGCTGATGCGGCGATAGGGGGGGAAGTGATATCGTGAAATACAGGATGCTGCTTGTGTTGATACTTATATGCGCAATACTGGTAGCCGCAGGCGGAGCAACGCTTTCCTACTATGTAGACAGAACGGAACTGGGTTTCAGCGTCGAGCCGGATATCAGCGCGACGCCGGCGCCAACGCCGACGCCGACTCCGCCGCCGATCTTAATCAACGTGCTGTATCAGACGACTGAAGCATGGGAACAAGGCCACAGCGGGAAGTTCAGGTTCAATTACAGTATCACGATAACCAACAATTCCGATCAGGTGATCGAGGATTGGTATATACGTTTTACTCTGCCGCAGGACAAACTGACAAGCGCCTGGAGTGCGGTGATGACAAAACATTTGCCTGCCGGTCAATATGAATTTGTAAACCCGGGCTACAACAATCCGGCAACCGATAACATTGCGCCCGGCGCGAGCGTCACATTCGGCGGCGAAGGTGATGGACATGGGGAGGAAGCTCCGCAGAACGTACAGGTGGGCGGCAGCAGCACTCCGCTCACAGATGTCACGCTTACCTGTGAATTCGGCAGCTTGAGTTAAAACGGAAAATATGCCGAAGTAAAAAAGTACTTAAGAGGCTGGGCCTCTGATAATAAATGGGCATAACAGGGAGGTTAAAATGAAAAAAGTATTGATAATAGTAGCGTTGGTATTGGTCCTGTCAGCTTCCATAATTGCGGGGACGATGGCAATGTATACTACATCGATCGACGATCTTGCAGAAGGGAGCGTGGTTGCGAAAGAATTCGTTCTTGTTAATGGCGGCACGGATACCTTTGAGAATGACGTAAAAATCGCTCCGAGCGAGACGGTGAGCTGGCAGTTCAGCGTTCAAAACTACAGCGGCGCGGTCGTCAGCGAGACTGCTATGAATCTCGCTTTCACTATCAATGTGGCTGCTCCGACCGACAAGAGCATGATCGTTCCGCTCGAAGTAACGGTAACTGACGGAGGGATCATAAACGTAAGCCGCACGGGTGCCGGCGACCTGACGTTCACCGACTCTTTCGCGCTGAATGATGTCGGGCAGGAGAAGATCTATACGGTAACCGTAACATGGCCGAGCAACGACGTCGACGACACCGTTGACATAGGCTACGCGGGCGGTAACTACGGCGCCGCGATAACGGTCTCTGTGACAGGTACGCAGGCATAAGCCAAAGATTCAACCGGCTGAAACAGACGTCAAGGCTGTCGCCTGACAAACATACCACAAATAAGATATTGATTCGTTAATTGATTAAAGTTATTAAGGCCGCTGAAAAGACCAAAATACAAGCAACGAAGTAGTTTGGTTCTCAGCGGCCTGACAGCCGTTTCAGGCTGTTTTTTTCAAGGGATGAGAGAATATTAAGAGACACGCAGAGAATCAGAGGGGCATGTTTTGGAGCAGTCAAAATATACGACAGAGGAACACATAGAAGCAATGCGCAGCGAAATACTGCGCGAAAAACAAAAGGCTGCGGGGGAGGCCGGCGCGAAAGTGCGGCGGCTTTCGTGGAAAAAAGCCCTAAAGATATTCGAATGGGTCGTGTTTCTGTCCCTGTTCATTTTTCTTGTCGTTACTCTCTTCGGCATATACGTGGCAAAGGAGCGAGGGGAGATGCCTACGGTTTTTGGAATATACCAGTTTTATTCAGTTGAGTCGGGCAGCATGGAACCCACTCTTACTGTAGGCTCGGTAATAATCTGCGAAAAAACGCAGCATCCCGAAAGCCTGAAGGAAGGGCAGATAGTCACGTTCCGCACGATCTCAGGCGTAGTAGTTACTCACCGTATCGTAGAGGTCGTCAAAAACGAAGACGGCACTATATCCTATCGAACCAGGGGGGACAACCCCGTTAATTCGCCCGACCAGGAATTACTGACACCCGACAGGGTAATAGGAGTCTTTACGTTAAAAATACCGTTTACCTAAGAGGGAGGCGCTATGGAATACCGCAGCAGGACACACAAAAAAGATATCCGCAACGTTGCTTTGATAACGGCGCTGTCCTCATCGGAGCATGTCGCCCGGGAGGGTTTAAAGCTGCGCCGCGTGCTGAGCGATATTAACCTCAGTATCGACCGCGGGGAGTCTTGGGGCATTACGGCGCGTACCGGCTATGAGATAAGGCTGCTGCTCGAGATAGTAAGCAATATTCGGCCTTATGACAGCGGAAAGTGCGTGCTTGCCGAGCATGGGATGATGCGGCATAAACGCGTGATACAGCCGCATGTGTTTTACATCGGCGGAACCGACATGCTGTACGGCAATATGAACGTTCTCGAATACCTCATGTTCGCAACGGCAAAAACACATAAAAACAGCCTTTTGATGCAGGACGAATTATTCGAATTTCTTATTGGCGCAGGGCTGGGAAACATATCGCTTTCGCTGATAAAACTGCTGGATCCCGAAGAGAAAGCGGTAGTCGAGCTTATTGCCGCCGCTTACTCAGGCAGCATGATGATAGTCTTCAATCTGCCCGAAACGAGCTTTGACAAGAGGCTTCAGGGAGCTATCGCCAGAATAGCAAAGCTGGTAACAGACAACAGAAGTTCGTTGATCATCGGAACAAAGGACAGCATATTGATACAAAAGGCGTGCAGCCATACGGCCTTTATCGCGGACGGGCGGATATTATATGAAGGGACGACCGATTCGCTGCGGCAGAAATATGACAGGGTGGCGGTGATCATCTGCGACCCGGATATTACAGGAATAAAGCAGAGAATAGAGCCCGTGCTGGACGGCTGTTCGCTTATAGAGCGAGACGGCTGCCTTCTTGTAAGAACGGACGAAGATGAGTACGATATCCGGCAGATATATCAGGCGATAATCGAATGCGGGGTCGCGCCGCGCATCGTTAGTTTGAACGAGAAGAAAGTAAGCAATGCTTATGAGGAGCTGATACGGCAGAATGATATATCGGAACAGCTATTTCAGTAAAGAAGCGAGGCACGCTTATATCGACAGTTCTGTCGGATTCCGGCGCAAGATGTTGCTGGCATTGTTTATGGGCCTGGTTTCCTTTGCGATCTATTTTGTGCTGCAAACGCTTACCGGAACCGTGCTGTCTGAAGAAGCGCCGGAAATAATGCAGCCCAGCTTTTTTTCAACTATCTATATCTATAACCATGTAGCGCTGTTATCTATAATGCTGTATTTTATCGTCTATCACGATTATCTGTTCTTTTCAGAGATACGCCGCAACGCATGGTATCTGCTTATCAAGATGGGTTATCGACCGGTCGTAATGATATCCGGCAAGCTTTTGGCGCTTTTGTACTCTGTCATAATGATCTACTCGATCGGGTTTGGTTTTATCATACTGCTGACCGTTTTTTTGAAGTACACGTTCGTGTTTGCTTATATGCCCGCGCTTTACGTTACCGGGCTTTTCGATATAATACTGCTGATGTCATTGTCGGCCGCTGTTTCGCTTTTTGTAAGAAAATATGAGGACGCACGGCTGCTTATATTCCTATCAGCCGTGTTGGTGATAGTGCTTAAATCCGTTTCCGGCCTTTACGAAATACTACGGAACCGGGTGGAAATGCAGTATTTCGCCAATCTGTTCAACACCGGCCAGTCATGGTATTATCCCGCTTTTGCGGCTATTTTTATTGTTTGCATCACGGGCACTATACTTCGTGCCCGGCGTACTGCAAAATATTATAATACCTATGAGCGCGACGAGGATATTGTGCCGCAGGACGTAACGGTTGTCCATATCGACTCAAGCACGGGCAAACAAACCAAAGGCAGAAAAAATTCGCTGTCTTATAAGTATAAAAGATTGATCAACGCGGCGGTGACAGTCCTGCTTATCTTTTTTATAGCGGGCGCGCTTGCCTTCAACATACTTATCATAATGCTGAGTACCGCAACTCCGGGTAACGAGGTCACTATACAGGGAACTATTCCGTATGTTTTCAGGTCGGATACCATGCAGCCGTCTATAATTAATAACGACCTAGTGTTTTTCCGCAAGGTCGATACCCAGTATAACCTGGAAGAAGGTCAGATCGTATTATTTAAAGAAAACAATATTGTATATATCGAACGTATCGTTCATATAGAAGGAGATACGCTCGATGTGGATATCGATAGTTATCCTCCCGCCGCAACCAACGGCGCTATGGCAAAAGAAATATCCCGTGGCGCCGTATACGGCGTATACAGCGGAAGGAGCCGTTGGCTGGGCGCGCTTATCCTTTTCTCCAACACCATAATCGGCAGGATACTGTTTCTGCTGGTGCCTGCAGTGCTGCTCTTTTACCGTAAGCGCATCGCGGCGCTTTACAGGGAAAAGAGGGAAAGCAGGAAGTGACTGTGCGGGAGCCTGCGCGCGCAGATTAAAGTGTAAATGGCATTCACATCGCTCCAACTTTAAACAAACTGTTATCTTTGCGCATACCGATTGAAGCAGGCAGCAATGAATGGTAAAATATTATCAAAGTTGAGTTTTCTATATACTTTATTAAGATCGTAATATGTAATAACGTATCGGGGAAGATCATGAAAGTCTTTACGCTGATGGAAGAGAGCAAGGGGAAAAACGCCGGTTTTATCGTTGAGCACGGCCTCAGCCTGTATTTTGAGCACGGCGGCAAGCGTATACTGTTCGACACCGGGGCTTCCGATTCGTTTGTATATAACGCAACGCTGCTCGGGCTCGACCTTCTGAAAGTAGACATCTGCGTCATCTCGCACGCCCATAACGACCATACCGGCGGGCTGAGATCTTTCCTTGAGCTTAACAGTAAAGCAAAAGTGTACATGAAAAAAGAAGCAGCGGGCGATTTTCTCATTAAACGGATGCATAAGATGAGCAGGGTGGGTATAGACCCGAAGCTTTTTGAGGAATACAAAGGAAGATTTGAATTCATAGACGGCGATACCGAGATGGCGCCGGGCGTATTTGCCGCAAATATAGATAAACACCGCCATTATCCGCGTTTTACTTCCCTTATGTACCGGATGGCAGACGGCATTATCGTGAAAGACGATCTTTCTCACGAGCTTTTCGTCGCGGTGAAGGAACAGGACGGCGTTGTTGTTATGACGGGGTGCTCTCACAAGGGCGTGCTCAATACGCTGATGACAGCAGCGCAGAAATTCGGCAGGATAGAGGGCGTTATCGGAGGATTTCATTTCGACGGAATAAAGCGTTTCGGCATGCGGAGAAAAAAGGAGCCGGCGGCAGAGGTAAACGCCATCGTAAAATATATAAATAAAAACCGCATCAAAAAAGTATATACCGGACATTGCGCGGGAGAAAAACAGCTGGAACAGCTTGAACTGTTCGCCCGTGTAAAAAGGCTGCATTCGGGCGACATAGTAGAGATATAACGGAGGGGTAAAAGGCACTAAATACTGAAAATTAATATACGGGTGAAAACATGGATGATGTAAGAGAACAGATAGCAGATATGATACGCGGCATGGATCTCGAAAAAAAGCCAAGGGCCGCAAAGAAAGAAAAAGAGGAATACGCGGCCCTCGAAAACCGGGTAGCCGGTATCAAGAGGGATATAGACAAGCTGAGCCTTCGCCTGTGGCACGCGTGCCAAAAAGGCGATTACCGCTCGCTGACGATAGACCAGGCAAAGCAGGAACTTCAACGGATAGGCCATACCATAGAAAGTATCGATTCCGGGCAGGCCGGCTCATAGTAAAGCGTTTGCATGCGGGTAATTAGTAATAAAGCAAAGCTTAAGCTTAATCCAATATTATCGCCGCAATGAATTTCAGCGGCTCGTCGTTACTGTTGGAAACGGCGTGGTATTTGCCGCTATTGCACACGGCGCAGTCGCCTTTTGCAAAGCGCCTAATTGTACCGTTGTCGTTTATCTCGCCCTCTCCGGAGAGCACGTAATAGATCTCAGATTCGCCGTTATGCTCATGCTTTCCTATGCTGCAGCCCTTTTCAAGCGTGATCAGAGAGAACAGGCGCGTCTTCGCCGGGAGATGCTCTTTGGATACTATATGAAGAAAATCGACGCTGCCTTCTCCGCCGCGCATGTTTCCCCGTTTTTCTGTCTGCATGTCTTTTTCGTTTATAAACATATATCTCTACCTCTCCACGCGTATCATATTCTCTATGCGCACCACTTCGGGGATGTTTTTTATTTCGTCCAAAGCGTTCTTTACAGGTATTTCCCTTGCCTTATGGGTTATGAAAATAAGCGGCACGCTCTCGGCGCCGTGCCCTTTCTGTATAACCGACGCTATGCTTACGCTGTATTTTGCGAATACCCCCGATATCTTGGCGAGTACGCCGGGCGAATCCTGCACTGTGAAATGGAGAAAGTATTCGCACTCCCAGTTGTTTTCAAACGACAACTCTTCCGATACCTTCGCCTCGTTGTAAAACGTGGTATACCTGTGCGTTTCTCTTTGAGCGGCGTATATAACGTCGGATAATACGGCGCTCGCCGTAGGCATCGAGCCCGCGCCCCTGCCGTAAAGCATTATATCGTCGACTATGTTGCCGTGCAGGTATACGGCGTTGAACGCGCCCCGCACAGAAGCCAGAGGGTGGGTCTTCGGTATCATGGTAGGATGAACGCGCGCTTCGAACTTCGTGCCGGCTTTCTTGCCTATAGCGAGTAGTTTTACGCAAAAGCCCAGTTCGCCGGCGAACTGTATATCCTGCTGCGTTACCCTCGTTATGCCTTCGCGGTGTATATACTCTATGGGTACGCGGCCGTGGAATGCCATAGACGAGAGTATAGAGAGCTTATACATGGCGTCGTAACCTTCTATGTCGTTCTTCGGGTTAGCCTCGGCAAGCCCCATCTGCTGGGCTTCGCGGAGCACGTCTTCAAAGCTTGCCTTCGTCTCTTCCATCTTTGTGAGTATATAATTCGTAGTGCCGTTGATTATGCCCATTATAGAAGTTATCTCGTTGGCCTGCATGCTGTCCCACAGAGTGCGGATTATGGGCATGCCGCCGCAGACGCTTCCCTCGAAATAGAACCCCTTACGGCTTCTTTTCGCCGCGGCGTTGAGGAAAGGCCAATGCTGCGCGACGAGGTCTTTATTAGCGGTTACTACGGTCTTGCCGGCGTTAAGCGCCGCCAGAGTGAACGTTTTCGCAGGCTCTATGCCGCCCATGAGTTCTATTACTATCTCTATGTCTTTGTCTTCGATGATGTCTTTATAATAATCCTGCGCTTTAAGCCGCTCGGGTATGTCTATAGAGTATTGAAGGGCAATCACCTTTTTTAAGTTGAGCGTTATGCCCTCCTTATGCTCTATATTCGCTTTTTCCATTTCGATGGCCCTGTAGACTCCCGAGCCTATCGTCCCCAGCCCTACGAGCGCTATATTTACTTCTCTCATTCCGTTATGCCCCCTCTTTTTTCGGTTTTGCGTTTTTCCTGTAAACTATGTCAAGCCCAATAAGCGTAAGTATGCTGTTAACTTCGTCGATCACTTCAGTGTCCTGCGATATGAGCTTTGCCAAACCTCCCGTGGCAATAACCATAGGGGTGCCGCCCGTTTCCGTTATCAGCTTGCGTACTATGTAATCGACCTGGCCCACATAACCGTTTATAATGCCCGACTGCATGCCCGATACCGTGTTTGTACCTATGGCCGAATCGGGTTTTATGAGTTCAACCTTGGGGAGCTTTGCCGCGCTCCTCGTGAGCGCGTCCGTGGATATGCGAAGGCCGGGGCAGATGGCGCCTCCGAGGAAATCACCGCTTTCCGACACAACGCCGAAGGTGGTCGCCGTGCCGAAGTCTACTATTATGCAGGGGCCGCCATAGAGCGTATACGCCGCTATGGCGGTCACTATCCTGTCTGCCCCGAGTTCTTTGGGGTTGTCATACTTTATGTTTATGCCCGTCTTGATGCCGGGGCCGATGAACATGGGCTTTTTTTTGAAGTAAATTGAGCACATGT
Organism: uncultured Christensenellaceae bacterium; assembly: GCA_964547655.1. GTDB lineage: Bacteria > Bacillota > Clostridia > Christensenellales > SZUA-584 > DTFZ01. The sequence continues at coordinate 2,635 of CAZJOS010000049.1, read as the reverse complement.
GCGTAAGCGTGTAGTTAAGCGAAGGTATCACCGAAGCGATGGCGACGCCCTCTATATCTTCCGCCTTATGATACCCGTGGTTCAAAAAGGCCATTATCTGAATGCCGTATTCGTCGGCAGTCCTGTCGAGGTCGGTAGACATGCGCCACGAATTAATCAGCCTGCCGTCCCTGAACAGTCCGCATTTTATATTGCTGTTTCCCGCATCAAGTACAAAAACCATTTAGTTCTCC
>CAZJOS010000049.1:0-2302 GCA_964547655.1 uncultured Christensenellaceae bacterium | reverse complement strand
TATTCATTTTTTGACCTCCGTTCGGGTTCCGGCTTTGCCGGATATCCGTCTTCGATAATAAATTTCTTTCTTTATGTTGCGTAGCGCTGCGCGAAGCATGCGGTCGCATTACGGAACCACTGATTAATTCGGTATGCCGCCTTGGACGGCTGGATTTTGTATCCTGCTGCGTCATAAAACCTTGAAATAACGCTGCTATTCCTGCGGTTTTATTCCTTGCAGGCCGCAAAACCATCTCGCCAATCCTACACACCTCATTTAATCAGTGGTTCCTCGAAAGATTAACACGTATTATACCAAGTTGCCTTGCATTATGCAATGTTTCTATTCTTCTTTGCGCATATACCTTCTGGTTTCTTTTATCTTCTTTTCATAGCCCTCGTCGGACGGGCGGTAGTATACCCTGTCCTTTAAGTTGTCGGGAAGGTACTGCTGCGGCGTGTAGTGGCGCTCGAACTCGTGCGGGTATTTATACCCTTTGCCGTTGCCTAAGTTTTTTGCGCCGTGATAGCTCGTGTCTCTAAGGTGCAAAGGCACGGGCACCTGGTAAGCGTTTTCGGCGTCGGCAAACGCCTCGCCTATCGCCATGACCACGCTGTTCGACTTGGGCGATTCGCACAGGAATATTATGGCCTGCGCAATAGGCAGCTTCGCCTCCGGCATGCCTACCAGCTCGAGCGCCTGCGCTGCGGCAACCGCCTGCGTCATTGCCGAGGGGTTGGCGAGGCCTATGTCTTCACTCGCGTGCGCTATTATGCGGCGCACGATGACGCGCGGGTCAACGCCCGCGTATGTGAGCCTTCCGAACCAGAACAGCGCCGCGTTTGCGTCTGAGCCGCGCAGCGACTTGCAGAAAGCGCTGAGCATGTTGTAGAACTCCTCGTCATCGCAGCGCACGGCGCGCCTCTGTATCGATTCTTCGGCTGTATTCAGGTCTATATGGATAACGCCGTCTTTACCGGGCGCGGTCGTAAGCACGGCAAGCTCTATAGCGCCCAGCGCGGTGCGGGCGTCTCCGTTGGCTACGTTCGCTATGTGTTCGAGCGCCTCGTCGTCTATACTTATATTGAGCATACCGAAGCCGCGCTCCCTGTCGGCAAGCGCGCTGCGAATTATATCCGTCACATCCTGTTGCGTGAGGCCGAAAAACTGGAACAGGCGGCATCTGCTCACTATGGCGCTCGTCATGCTTACCATAGGGTTTTCGGTAGTGGAGCCGATGAAGCGTATGGTGCCCTTTTCAAGCGCGGGGAGTATGCTGTCCGACTGCGTCTTACTCCAGCGGTGGCACTCGTCGAGCAGCAGGTAAGTGGGCTTGCCGTAGAGCTTAAGCCTGTTTTCCGCTTCGTCTATTATGACGCGCACGTCCTTTACGCCCGATGTGACCGCGTTCAGCTTTTCGAAAGCGGCCCCGGTGGTGTTGGCTATAACGTAAGCAAGCGCTGTCTTGCCTGAGCCGGGCGGGCCGAAGAATATCGACGACGTGAGGCTGTCGGTTTCGATGGCGCGGCGAAGCAGCCTGCCTTTGCCCACTATATGCTGCTGCCCGGTAAACTCGTCAAGGCTGCGCGGTCTCATCCTGTCGGCAAGCGGGGCTTTTTTATTCGCGTTTTGTTCGAAAAGGTCTTCCATAAACAAAAAATTCTTTCTGCTTTTTATTTCATACCATATAATAACACGGCGGAAGGTACATTTAAAGCGCGAAATAGCCCAAATCGCCGTAAAAGCCGAGCGAAAATCCTTGACACGCACGGCGCGAATGTATAGAATATACTTTGCCTGTTTATCGTTCACTAGCCCCGTTCGATAAAACCTGGTATTAAAAAACGTATATTACCATAGGAGGAGTTTAGCCTTATGAAATCATATATGGCAAAACCCGGCTCCGTTCCGCACAAGTGGTATGTCGTCGACGCCGAAGGAAAAGTGTTCGGCAGAGTGGCAAGCCAGGTTGCGTCTGTTTTGAGAGGAAAGAACAAGCCGGAGTTTACGCCGAACGTCGACACGGGAGACTACGTTATAATAATCAACGTAGAGAAGAGCGTGTTTACAGGCAACAAACTTAAAGAAAAGCTTTTCAGGTCCCATTCCGGATATATGGGGCATCTGAAAGAGACGACATACGAGAAGCTTATGCAGACCAAGCCGGAATTCGCGATGTACGAAGCCGTCCGCCGTATGCTGCCCAAGAACAAACTCGGAAGGCAGATGCTTAAGAAACTTAGGGTCTACAAGGGGCCCGAGCACGAACACGCCGCGCAGAAACCTGAAGTTCTGCAGGTCGAAGGCTGATAGGAGGGTA
>CAZJOS010000048.1:4645-13485 GCA_964547655.1 uncultured Christensenellaceae bacterium | reverse complement strand
GGCATGCAGATACCGAACCCCTTTACCGACTGCGCGACGCTCGGCGAAGCGGAGCAGCTGGCGGGCTTTGACATCTCTCTCCCCGGCAGCATGCCTGAAGGCTATTCCATAAGCGCCATCCGCGTTATGAAAGATAAGATGATCGAGATCATCTACACGAGCGGCAGCGGCGAGATACGCATCCGCAAGGGTACGGGCAGCGAAGACATAAGCGGCGATTACGGCGACTACGCCAATACCGAGACGGTCATGGTCGACGGGCTTCAGGTAACAATAAAGGGCAGCGGCAATAATGTCAGCGTCGCGTCGTGGCTCAGCGGCGGGTACGCATTCTCTATAACGGCCGAAGCGGGGCTTGGTGAAACCGCTGCCTCCGATATGGTGAGCGCTGTAAAGTAAGTATTACCGGCCGAGGCGGCGCATAAAAGCGCCGCCTTTCACCGCAGAAGGAGCGAAAAGTCCTTGCATTGCGTATGCGGGTATAAAGAATCGTATTTGGGCTATGAGGATATGGGCGCAAGCCTGCGCCTCATACTTTCTTTATTGTTCGATTCCGATACCACGGCTAAAGTCATACCGTTCAAAAACGCGGCCAATAAGGCAAGGGCAGACGAGCGGGCCGAAAGTATGCTCGACCGATACGGTAACAGCATACTTCGCCTCGCGTATTCGTACCTTCACAACATAAGCGATTGTCTATTAGCTATCTGTTTACACGCCCGCTCGCGTCTCCGCCCATAAGCTTTTCTACGTCCGCAAGCTTTACCCTGTTGTAATCCCCGCTTATGGAGTGTTTCAAACAGCTCGCCGCGGCCGCAAATTCCAAAGCGTCCTGCCTGTTTTCGTACGTTTTGAGACCGTAGATAAGCCCCGCCGCAAAGGAGTCGCCGCCTCCCACCCGGTCTACTATGTCCTTTATCTCGTATTTCCTGCTGAGATAGAATTTATCCCTGTCGTTGAGGCACGCGCTCCAGCCGTTTGAGTCAGCCGATCTGCTTTCCCTCAGCGTTATCGCTATCATCTTCAGGTTTGGGAACGCCTCGAGCACCTTATTGCCCAGCGCTTTATATTTATCCGTATCCAGCGAGCCGCTTTCAACGCTTACGTCTACGTTTATGCCGAGCGACTTCTGGCAATCCTCTTCGTTCGCTATGCCTACGTCTGCGTGCTTCACCAGTTCGTTCATCACCTGCACTGCCGTTTCGCCGTAGTTCCACAGCTTCCTGCGGAAATTAAAATCGCACGATACGGTAACGCCGTGCTGCTTTGCCTTGTTTACGGCCTCCAGCGACGCTTCCTTCGCGTTTTTGCTTATCGCGGGCGTTATGCCCGAAATATGGAACCACTCCGCGTCTTCGAAGACAGCGTCCCAGTCGACCTCGCCGTTTTCCATAAGAGCGATGGACGACCCCGCCCTGTCGTATATCACGTTTGAAGGCCTTTGGTTTGCGCCGTTCTCAAGGAAGTATATCCCTACGCGGCCTTTGCGCCTTACTATCTTCGAGGTGTCTACCCCCAGGCCCCTAAGTTCCCTTAAGCACGCGTCCGCGATATCGTTTTCCGGCAGCGCGGAAACAAACCGGGCGTCAAGCCCGTAGTTAGCAAGCGATACCGCCACGTTTGCCTCGCCGCCGCCGAAAGTAGCCTCGAGCGCCGGGGACTGAAACAGCTTCTCGTGCCCCGGAGACTTCAGCCTCAGCATCACTTCGCCGAACGTTACATATTTTCCCATGATCTCCTCCTACTTCTGCAGCAGGTGCACCGCAAACCCGCCGAACTCGTTCTCAAGGTATACTGCTGCTTTTTTTCCGTTCTTTTCGACCAGTGAAGACATATCGGCTTTATATCCGCGCCTGCCTAAATAATAGACCGCCCTGTCGATGCTGTTCGTCCTTATCGCGATATGCCCGTTTGCGCCCCTGAACCGCTTGTTCATGACTTCGATGGATGCCCCCGCAAAGTTGGAGCTGTTGCCCTCTTTCACATTCAGGCTGAAAACATTCGCTATATCATTCGCGAGCGCAAGCGACACATCTTTGCTTTCCGAGTTTATGCCGATATGCGCAAGCTCAAACCCCAGCAGCGCGTCTATTGATTTTCTCACAGTATCTGTGATGTTTTTAAAATTGCCGTCAGCCATATCTTTCGGGCTGCACAGCCAGCCGCCGCCTATGGCGTGGATATAATCCTTATCGGCGTATTCGGCAAGGCTGTTTAAGGCTACGCCCCCCGTAGGTATGAATTTGACCATCCTGTACGGGCCGTGCAGCGCTTTGCACCCTTCTGCGCCTCCGTATATGTTTGCGGGGAAAAACTTAAGTATGTTGATCCCGAAGCTTAATGCGTGGTCTATCTCCGTAGGCGTTACGCAGCCGGGCGTCGTAAGTATGCCGTTATCAAGGCAAAACTTTACCACATCGTCGTTAAAGCCCGGGCTTACTATAAATTCGCACCCCGCATCTGCCGCCGCCTTTGCCTGCTCTACAGACAGCACGGTCCCCGCGCCCAGAACTATCTCAGGGTAAGCCTGCTTTATAGCCTTCATAGACCCGATGCCTGCTTCCGTCCTTAAGGTTACCTCCATTACGGGCAGCCCGCCCTCTATCATGGCCTTTGCCGTCGGGAGAGCGTATTCGAGTTTTTCGAATACAACGACCGGTATGAGCCCTATATTGCCCAATCTCTCACTAAGATCCATATAAAACCTCCGCGCGTCTTTTTACATTTCTTATCTCGCCAGCCATCCCCCGTCTACCGCGAGCGTATAGCCATTTACATAGTCTGAAGCCTTTGAAGCAAGGAACACTGCGGGGCCTGCGAGGTCGCCCGGCAATCCCCACCTGCCGGCGGGTATCCTGCCCAGTATCTCCGCCGACCTCTTCTCGTCCGCCCTTAGATTCGCGGTATTGTTGGTCGACATATATCCGGGCGCCAGCGCGTTAACGTTTATGTCATGCTTTGCCCATTCGTTTGCCAGCAGCCGGGTTATGCCCATCACCCCGCTCTTGCTCGCAGTATACGATGGCACCCTTATACCCCCCTGAAACGACAGCATGGAAGCGATATTTATTATCTTCCCGCCGCTTTGCTGCTTTAAAAACTGCTTCGCCGCCGCCTGGCAGAAGAAGAATACTGTCTTTAAATTGATGCTGATAACGTCGTCCCAGTCTTTTTCGCTGAATTCTATCGAGTCTTCCCGCCTTATTATTCCGGCGTTGTTTACGAGTATATCGAGCCGCCCGAATTCTTTGATCACGGTATCGATTATGCCCTGTATCGGCGCAGTAGATATAAGGTCGGCCTTTATGTAGAAAAACTTCCCGCGGGCCGCCTCAATTTTCTCTTTCGTTTCTTCCGAGCTGTCCAGATAATCGACGCCCGCCACGGCCGCGCCGGCTTCCGCCAGCCCCAGCGCCATTCCCTGCCCCAGCCCCGTAGTGCATCCGGTCACTATCGCGACCTTACCGGTAAGGTCAAACATTCCAAGATCCATTTTTTCCTCCTATTTCAGCGCAGACATAAGCGCGCTGTCCATATTGGTAAACTAATCAGTCATACATGTAAAATAGTCTTTAAGCTCGGTAAATATCAGGCTCCCCAATCGCGTGACTCCGCCGAAAAGATGTTTATACATGAGCGGCCTTATAGCGGCGGTGTCGCCCTTTTCCAGCGCTTTTTGCAGCGCCTCATGTTCCTCGACGATCTGCTCGAAATTCTTGATCTCGACGATATCGAGCATACGGAAGCGGGTATAGTGGCAATCGGCCTTTTGTATGCTCTCCCACAGGTAATCTTTTCGGGTGGCCGCAAACCAGATCTCGTGCAGCTGGCTGTCGAGCGCATAAAACTGGCTGGCATCAAACGCGTCGCCCTCTATAAGCTTGCGCTGAGAGCTTATGATGTGCCGTATCTTCTCGAGGTCTATAGGGTTATGCGCCTTAATGAAGTCTTCCAGGACAAAGGTTTCAACCGCTATGCGCTGGTATATTATCTGGTTGATTATATCAAAGTCCATAAGCGTGACCTGCGTGCCTTTGTAGGGCGTAACTGTGACAAGCCCCGATAACCTAAGCTCCTGAAGCACGCTTCTTATGGGAGAACGCGATACCCCGAACCTTGCGCACAGCGCGTTTTCGCTGAGAAGAGCCCCGGGCTTTATTTTCAACGTTATTATCTCATGTTCGAGAATACGGAAGATGTCCCTGCTGGCATAGCTGTCACCCATTTTATATCTCCTTACTTTGCTCTTGTTGGCCTATGCATTTTCAATAATTATATCATGCCGGCCGAGGCTCTCTACCTTATGCTTGTATACAGATTTAAAATGTGGATACAAGCTTTACACTCTATTTAGTTTAGCGCAGAGGAAAAACGCTGTCAAGCCGTAAAATAAACGTATTTATATAATAATTAATTTGAGTACATGTATGCCTGATATTTTCCGTTAATAATGATATACATGACCTTTGCCATTGTTTTATTGCCGTTTATATTAAGCAATACGGCAGTATACTACGTCTTGTATCCAAAATATAATAGTGTATACAAGTGAACGTATAATGGATATGCAATACGCAAAAAAGACTTGACATAAGCATTTTTCTTTGCAATAATGTGTATACAAGCCGTGCCAGCATCTGAGTATTGCTCCATGTTTAAAAAGAAAATTACTTATATTGAAATATATTTTGTATACAAGCCCGCAACATTCTTTCGAACGGCTAATACGGCAAATATACGGCTGTATTTTAGCAAATAAACAAAAGGAGAAATATTATGAAAAAAGCACTTGCACTGATTCTTGCGCTTGTATTGGTGCTTGGTATGGCTGCCTGCGGCGATAAACCTGCCGTTTCGCCCAGCGCTCCCGCGGAGACCGCTTCGCAAAGCGCCGAAACGCCGGCTGAGAGCCCTTCCGCCGAGCCCGCAGAGCCTGTCACGATCATACTCGGCCATTTCGGCGCGCCCAACGAGCCTGTCACCAAGGCAGCCGAAACGTTCAAAGCCAAGCTTGAAGAGCTTTCCGGCGGGACCATGATCGTAGAGATCCACGGCGCCAGCGAACTCGGAAACGCTCCGGAAATGGCTGAACAGACCGCTATAGGCGCCATTCAGGCCTGCCTCGTATCGCAGGGGACTCTCGACAAATTCGATCCCCGCTACGCGCTGGTGACCGCTCCTTATGTGTACAGCGGCTATGAGCACGCGTACGCCGTAGTGGACGGGCCCTTCGCGGAATGGGTGGGCGACGGCGTTCTCGAGTCTAAAGGCCTGCACAACGTAGGGCCGTGGGACTACGGCTTCCGCAACCTGACCAATTCCGTTCGCGAAGTAAAAGTTCCCGCCGACGTTGCCGGCCTGAGGATCCGCACCCCGCAGGAAGTTCAGAAGGTCGCCTGCTTTGAGGCCCTTGGAGCCACAGTGCAGCAAGTCGCTTTCAGCGAGCTTATAAGCGCTCTGAAGCAGGGCACCGTGGACGGGCAGGAGAATCCTATCTCCACCATCTACAACAACAGCATGTGGGAAGCTAACCAGAAATACTTAAGCCTTACCCGCCATACATGGGAAGCGGTCAACCTGACTGTATGCAATTCGTGGTGGAACGGCCTTACCGACGAACAGAAGGGATTTATCGAGCAGGCCGGCGCAATAGCGCGCGACCAGATGAGGAGCGAGGTACAGAGCAGCGAGCAGGATTATGTCCAGAAGCTCAAAGACGAAGGCGTCACGGTTACCGAAGTAGACCTCGCCGTGTTCAAGGCAGCTATGCAGCCGGCATGGGACAGGGTGGCCGAATATGAAGGAACCCCCGAAGACATGGTAAAATTCCTCGAAATGGTCGAAGATGTAAAACCTTAAACAAACAATGATGGGATACGGGCGAATGGCCATGCCGCTTGCGGGAGCGCCATTCGCCTTTCCCGAATACGATTACACAAGGTAAAGAAGGAGGTCCTCCTAATGATTGCATTGTTATTGTGCGCGCTTCTGATCGCTGTTATGCTGCTCGGCGTTCCTGTAGCCGTCGCGATGGGCGCTGTCAGCGCGGGCGCGTTTGCCTCCATGGGATTCACGGATATTCTGGCTGTCATGGCGCAGCGTATATACAACGGCACCACAGGCTTTACCCTGCTGGCGATCCCGTTTTTTATACTGGCAGGCAGCCTTATGAACACGGGCGGCATAACCACCCGAATATATAATTTCGCAAACGCTATGGTCGGGCGGTGGCCTGGCGGCTTAGGGCAGGTCAATGTACTCGGCAGCGTAGTGTTTGCCGGCATGTCGGGCGCCGCGGTAGCTGACGCCGCAGGCCTGGGCCTCATCGAGATCAAGGCAATGGACGACGCCGGATACGATCACACGTTCAGCTCAGCCATTACGGCCGCTTCTTCCACGATAGCCCCCGTAATTCCGCCGTCCATCCCATTTGTGATTTTTGCCTCGGTAACGGGAGTATCGGTACCCAAACTGTTCGCCGCGGGCATCATACCCGGGCTGCTTATGGCCATATCTATGTGCGTAGTGGTCTATATCACCTCCAAACGCAGAAAGTTTCCCGTAATGCCGCGGATGACGTGGAAAGTAAGGCTTAGTTATCTTTGGAAAGCCATCCCGAGCCTCATGACCATAGTCATCATAATAGGCGGCATCTGGACAGGCATCTTCACCGCTACCGAGGCGGCTGTGGTAGCCTGCGTATATGCGCTTATACTTGGCCTGATATATAAGGAACTAAATAGAAAAACACTGGGCAAGATCGTACACGACAGCATCATTACCAGCTGCAAGACGCTTTTTATAATCGCGGTAGCCAACTTCCTCGCGTATTTCATGATCCATCAGCGTATCCCAAATCAGGTTATCGAAGGGCTTATGGGCGTATCTGCCGATCCGGCCGTGCTCATTCTGCTTATGATCAGCGTTCTTCTCATCCTGGGGTGCTTCCTCGAAGGCGTATCGGTTATACTGATCACTGTCCCGATCTTTCTGCCCATCGTAGACGCCATCGGCATGAATTATATCCAGTTCGGCGTTATAGTGGTACTTGCCTCGATGATCGGCCTTTTGACCCCGCCCGTAGGCATGAGCCTGTATGCGGTGTGCAGCGTGGCTAAGGTGAAGCTGGGAACTCTATCTAAAGCTGTGCTGCCTTATGTCATCGGCATTCTCATGGTGCTGCTTATATGCGCTTTCTGGCCGGATATTTGCCTGTGGCTGCCCAGCCTGATGTAAGGAGGACGATATGCTGAAATTATTGAAAAAGGCTGATAATATACTCGCGAAATTTATGCTCTGGTTCGTTGCCGCTATGTGCATAGGCATCGGCGTAATATTGTTTTCACGTGTAATAATACGGTTCGCGCGCATCTCCTTTCCCATGGCCTGGTCAGACGAGGTCGTCGCGTGCATGATGGCGTGGATGATATTCACCGGCGCGACGCTGCTGTTTCGCGCGGGCGACCATTTCCGGGTAGATCTGCTGCAGGATAAATTCAAGGGGAAAAAATGGGTAGGCGTTCTTAATATACTTATCACGCTGCTGAGTATAGCGTTCATCGCCGCGCTGCTGTACTATTCTATACTGCTGGTGCAGGGCGCTGACTGGCCTCAGCCGATACTTAAGTTTTCGACACGGCTGCCTTATTCCAGTATGCCCGTAAACTGCGTGCTGATACTGATATATCTTGTGCGCGACATCGTTACCGGTGTCGCCGCGCTGGCAAAGCCCAGGCAGGTATCTGCGTCCGCCGACGAGAAAGCGGAGACTGTCTGATATGGATATACGCTATTCGTGCAACCAACGCGATTTCAAGCGCTATACAACCGGCGAGGCCCGCGAAGAGTTCCTCATCGAAACCCTTTTCAAGCCCGACGAGATATGCGCCGTATACAGCCATATAGACCGCGTAGTCACAGCCGGCTGCATGCCGGTGGGCGGCAGCGTTCCTGTTGACAGGGGGATAGACGTTTGGGGCAGCTTCGGTACGCGATACCTTTTGGAGCGCCGCGAGGCAGGCGTTTTCAACGTCGGCGGAGGCGGCGCGGTACGAGTTGACGGCCGGCCGTTTGAGCTTGGCTTTAAGGATTGCCTGTATATCGCGCGCGGAGCCCGCGAGGTAACGTTCTCTTCTAACGATCCCGCAGCGCCCGCGAAATTTTATATGGTGAGCGCGCCCGCCCACTGCAGCTTCGAAACAAAGCTTATAAGGATAGCCGACGCGGCGAAAAAACAGTTGGGCGCGGCGGAAACGAGCAACAAGCGGGTGATAAACCAGTTTATCCACCCGGATGTGCTTTCCACCTGCCAGCTTTCCATGGGTTTGACCACTCTCGATCCCGGCAGCGTTTGGAACACCATGCCCGCGCACACGCACGAGCGTCGCATGGAAGTGTATATGTATTTTGAGGTGCCGGAAGACCATGTGGTATTTCATATGATGGGCGAGGAAAACGAGACCCGGCACATCGTAGTGAAAAACGAGCAGGCGGTCATAAGCCCTTCGTGGAGCATACACGCGGGCGCGGGCACGAGCAGTTATTCTTTTCTGTGGGCAATGGCGGGCGAAAACCTCGCGTTTGACGACATGGACGCTATCTCCGCCGCTGAACTTAAATAAAGGGCAAGGTTAAAGAGATTGAATGATGAGCCCCCGGCCAGTTAAGTCCGGGGGTATTTCATATGCGGGTCCGGCCCAATAATACCGGCGCCGCCTCAAAGAATGACAGGGGCCGCCGAAAGCCGCGGGTCTGAGGCGCTGCTGGCGGCAGCGTTTTTCATATACTGCGGAAAAGGCCGGCACGCCTTTCCCGTTCCGTCCATACTGAGAAGCCAACGC
>CAZJOS010000048.1:0-4545 GCA_964547655.1 uncultured Christensenellaceae bacterium | reverse complement strand
CTGCGGAAAAGGCCGGCACGCCTTTCCCGTTCCGTCCATACTGAGAAGCCAACGCGGGTCAACCGAGCGGCACGCGCATAGCGTGCGAGGCCCACTCGCGTATCACGCCTTCGTCGACCGGCTGCATTTTGCTCGTGCGCGTAGAGACGGAAAATCTTATCCCGTCCCGCTCCCACGAAATATGGGTTATATATTTCTTATAGTTTTGAGTTATTGAGTAATAGTACGTTATATCGCCGAGCGTCATAGAACCGAAATCGATTATCTCTTCCGGAAGCACGGTTATATTTACCTCGCCGTGCAAAGACGGACATCCTCCCATAGTGTACGAAAAGCTTTTATAATTATCCCCCTTTACGTCGCCGAGCAGGAACGTTACCCTTTCCCCGTCATACTCCACGTTCACGCGGTAAAGAGGCAGGCCCTCTTCGCCGCCGTCGTAGTAATAGTATTCCGTATACCCGAGCCTTTCCGAGAGGAATCTTCCGAGGTCCTCCATATTGCTTGTATAAACGCATTCGTAATACCATCCGTGGTGCTGCTCAAAAGCAGCATCGCCCGCCGCGCTGAGCGCCTTATCAATATTTTCATTACCTTCTATGAGCAGCCCTCCCGGCTCGATCGGGGGCTTATCGTTGTTCCATGAATAAGTATCGAGCAGAAGGCACCGCTCCATATCCGCTTTGCCAGCATCGCCTATGATCTGTTCGACTATTGTCCAGCCCTCATGCTGCAGGTATATAAGCGCCGCATTGCCTCCCGGCCTCTTCAGCGTGAGCTTATAGCACGTATACCCGTTTATTTTCGTTTCCTTCCAGCCCGTCTCCCACGGGTATATATCGAGGTTTCCGTTTACGGCGCTGTATATTATCGTATTGCCGGTAAGCCCGTCACTGTAACTTACGGAGATATGGGAGCAGTTATACAGTATGGCTTTTTCCAGCGTCAGGTTCTCATCGGACGGCAGTATGAACTCCGTTTTTCCGCCGGCGCTTGCCAGCAGCGCGTCCAGCGCCGCCCGGCTGTCCGCCGTCCAGCAGCCGCGGCCTTCTTCGTAAGGCTCCACAGCCATATCCGGAGCGGGGTATTTGAGTATCAGGCCGATGTCGCTGGTACGGCTCAATTCAATAAGCTCCTCTATGGGCGCTATGTATTCGTCGAACAGCGCGCGCAGCTTTTTGAAATCGTCGCTGCGTACGCTGTACATTATATGCGGGTCATCCCTGTACTGAAATTCCGCGTCCTCCCTGCCAAGCCAGAGCATTACTTCTCTTAAGCCGTTTTTATCCGTTACCTCCAGCCTGTAGCCGGGGGCCATTTTGCTTGCCTTGCCCTTAATCTTTGAGGCGTGCTTCATCGCGCTGTAAAATAAGACAGTATCTGAAGGCTCCGTGAACGTATAGAGAGGCGCTTCTCCGCCTCTTCCAAATACTTTTACGGAAACTATATCGTTTTGCGCTTCGATTGCCGAAGAATCGTCGGGCGCGCCGCCGCTCTGCAGCAGCTCACAGAGCTTTCCGGCGCAGCCGGGCTCTGCTTTATAGAGAGTTCCCAAGTCGTCGGCGTACATAAACGACGCGTAGCTTTCCCCGACCCAAAGATACAATTTTGTACTGCCATTATCGTAATGAAGTACGGCTGTGTAGTCGGACGGCGACATATCGGCCATGCCCGGCTGCTTTTCCGCGCTATCGATAACGTCCTGAAAGATCTGCACCTGCCCGCGTTTTTTGAAAGTATAGAGCGGAACTTCCGGTTCGCTTTGCATGCCGGTATAAACTTCCGCATAACCGATTACCGGCTGCGGCGATTCAGCCGGTGTCGTCGTCGCTGGCGCGTCGGAAGATAATGCCCCTGCCTTTCCGCCCGCCTGAGCCGAAACGCAGAGCAGCAATATCGTTAAGGCAATAATGAATATGGAAATCGTTTTTTTCATACGGCACCTCTTTTTTCATGTCTTATATTATATCGCAAAAAAAGAAGATCTCTTACATTTCTGAACTGACTCACGCTTAGAGCGCCGGAGTAAAGACGTGCCCCGGGCCTGCCTTATATCATGCCCGGGCCATATCGTGCATATCAATCATAATCGGGCGCTTTAGCGAATAGATAAAACTTATAATTACGCTCGTTCGCCTGCCGGATGGAACGGATAGAATATTAAAGCATAGCTTTTTAAAGAACCTGATACGCATTCTATATCAAGGAGGGCTGGTAAAATGAACGAAAATAAACTGTATGGAAGAGCCGTACTGCCCGTTGTCATATGGGGGTTCTGGACTATCGGAGCTTTTGTCTGCATATTTGCCGCGGGGTGGTATTTCTGCTTTTTTACCATAGCTTTATCATACGGCTTATATATGCTCTATCACAGGCAGCCGCGGGGCCTGCTTATACTATCGTCTGCGTGCATTTTTGCGATAGCGCTGTTCAGTTTGATTGATCCGAAAAATGCCGTTGTTTATTTAGCGCTCTTTGTATGGCTGCCGCCGCTCACATTTTTTATGACGCACAGGCAGATCAATTATTTCGTGCCGGGCAGGCGCGGCGGCGCCGAAGATTTAAGCTGGCTTAACAGCTATAATGCGGAGCCGCCGCGGAGCTTCCATGGATCTTTAGGCGAGCCCTACTGCTCTATAGGCTGCCTCGGCAGCGCCGGGAGATATGCCTCTTCGGCTATACTCCAAAATCAGGACGGCGTGTGCGGCTTCTGCAGGAAACCGGTGAAGGCCTCAATAAACGGAGCGGCAGGATGCGCCGTTATACCTTACGAAGGGATCACTCTCTTTGTCTGCCCTGACTGCGCTAATAAAGCGAAGACTTATATGGAAGATTATCATAAATGCTGCATGTGCCAAAAAGCGATAGAAAACGGCTCGATGCGCTGACATTAACGCAGCAGATTGTTTGTCAGTAAACGAATAAGGGAACGGGCTTAAGGGGCATTTTGTCGTATATGAAACGGCTTAGCAACTAAGAAAATATCTTTAATATTAATTATTGGGTTTATGCTGGAATTGATTAAGAATATAAGCCTTCACCTTGAGGGAGCCAGAAATAAGCGCGCCCGGTGGGCGATGAAGCGAATTGCAGGCTCTGTGAACAAAGAAGTATGCCAGGCGGTAGTGTAGGCAGACGACTATTGTGAACAGAGGAAAAGGTGGCGCGCAACGCCGGATGAGGTGTATCCCAAACCAAATGCATTGTACACCTCATCAGTCAGGCACCAGATTGCGAGGCCTTCCTTTGGGGGTCCAGCAATCTGGTGCCCGACAGCTTCCCCTCCAGGGGAAGCCAAGATCACGCTAACTGAAAACTAATATTCAACGGGGTTCGGTTTGTAAGCCCGGGCATCTTATTTCTTGCCCTTGCCGCTACGTATGTTATAATATGTATATAAACAGAATGAAAAGGGGTAAGCACATGAAGATCGGCATTGCGCTCGGAGGCGGGGGCGCGAGGGGGTTCGCGCATCTCGGGGTTTTAAAGGCGCTCGAAGAAAAAGGAATAAAGCCAGGTATATTAGCGGGCACGAGCGCCGGCTCGATAGTCGGCGTATTCATAGCGGCGGGGAAAGAGCCCGAAGAGATACTGGAACTCGTAAAGAAAAACAGGTTCATAGACTACGCCAGGATGACGCTGCCCGGCACCGGGTTTTTCACGCTCGACAATTTCGAGAAGCTTATGGGAAGGCTGCTGCCCGTCCGCAATTTTGCCGACCTTAACATGCCGTTTTACGTTTCGGCCACCAACCTGTATACCGGAAAGGTGGAATACTTAAACGAGGGGCCGCTCATACCGGCGGTAAAGGCGTCGTGCGCCATACCGGTGCTGTTTTCGCCGGTAAGGCTGGGGGGCCAGCTTTACGCCGACGGCGGGGTGCTCGACAACCTCCCCTACGCGCCGCTTCAGGGAAAGTGCGACAGAATAATAGCGGTAAACGTGAACCAATGCGACGGAGTAAAGAGGCTGGGCAGCATAAAGGGGGCAGCGCTCCGCGTATTCGATATAATATCAAACAAGGAAAGGGACCTTGCCAAAGACAACTGCGACCTTTTAATAGAGCCTCCGGGGCTCGGCAGCTTCAAGGTGCTCGAGACGCGCCATGCCGACGAACTATTCGAGATAGGCTACGAGCACACAAAGAAGATTGACGCGGAGAAATTGATGAAACAGGGGCGGGCGTGAATGCCGCCGCCCTGCGTATCATTCGATTTGATTTTAAATAACGTATCTATTCCCGGAGCAGCCTTAATGTCAGGCACCGCAGGCTGCCGCCGCCCGCAAGCAGGGCGTCGGGGTGAAAATGGATTAGCTTAACTCCCTGCGACTCGAGTAAACTTCTCGTTTCGCTTTTAAGCGAAATGTCGTAGTTTATTATAACGCCGGGCTCCAGCGCGACGAACGACGTTGCCCATTTCTGCTGTTCTTCATCGGAGACAGGGATAAGCTCTGCTCCCCTGCCTTTCATCCAATGAACAAAATCTACAGCTTCCCTTTTTTCTTTCGTTATGTGCCAGCAGCTCAGGAACGCCGGAGGAAAGA
>CAZJOS010000047.1:11242-13494 GCA_964547655.1 uncultured Christensenellaceae bacterium | reverse complement strand
TGCGAGAAGTCCGAAAGGATTTCCGCAACGGTTTGGACGTTGGGCTTCAGGTAGTTTAAAATAGTAACGTTCAGCGATTTCCCGTCGTAAGACGCCCTTGCGTTCTTATACTTTTTGTTTCCGGTGAGAAACATGTCGGCTCCGGCGGCGTCTATACCGTTCGCGCGCTTTACGTAAGCGCGTATAGTGCTGTTGCCGTTATAATCGATCGTAGCGTTGAAAAAGATGCCGTTCATCCTGCCGTACGCGACTTGCCCGTATAGCCCGAAACCGGTCATTTGGGCGAGCTGCTGTGTGCGATTTGCCATAAATACCTCCAAAAAAGATGATGGAATACATAATTCGACTAAATTGTATATATTATAACCTTTATATAGACCGATATCAATATTAGAAATTCCAATTTAATACGGGGGCGCAGTTAATGCACCCCCGGACTAACTAGTAATTATATCCTGTATCCTGTTATGGATATGAAGTTAAGGTATTTTCCTCCGCCCGCATCGAACATCTTCCTGTCGATCACCGCGTGCTCGTTGTCGCAGGCGAGCCAGTCGTTCCACGCCTCGTCGCACATATACTCGGTTATCGATTCAGGCTTAAACAGCTTCGATTTTAAAATCAGGTTCTCCCACCAGCCGCGCGAATGCAGCGTATCAAAATCCGTGTCGGTGAGGATGGGGCGAAACTCTTCGGGCACCGAATCGAATTCCCGGGTAAGCCCGGGTATCGTTATCGCAATTTTGCCGCCTTTTTTAACGAGCGGCGCGAGGTGTTCGTCCATATACTTTTCGTCTCTGCCGAAGTAATGGTACGCGTCAACGCTTACGGCTGCGTCGAAGTATTCGCCGGCGTACGGCAGCTCGTGCGCTTCGGCGTGCACCGGTATTATACTGTCTTCGAGCCCCGCTTGCTTAAAGCGTTGGTAATTATCCGAGGCCGATATCCAAAGATCGGTGGCGAAAACTAAGGCGCCGAATTCCTTCGCGAGGAATATAGACGTTAAGCCCGCTCCGCACCCCAGATCGAGCACCCTGCTCCCCTTTGTAAATTTAATTCCTTCAGTAAGGGCTTCGAGCAGTTTTATACTATTCGGCCCCATCATGTTCTTTCTTAAAAATTCTTTGTCGTATGTTTCGCTCCTGGTAAATCTCATTATATTTCCTTTCCGGCCTGTTGGCCTTAAAGCCCGGCAGATAACAAACGCCAATTAAAAACGGCGAGTACAGAGAACGCATCGCCGTAATATCATCCCAAATATTGCGGTGGCTTAATGAGTCTTCTGCACGGGTAAACGAACAAGGCATAACGCTGACCCCGACAGCCAAAGGCTTGGGGGAAGGTTTATACCGCCTGCATTTACTCTTACAGAACCGACGCCAAAAAGACACCACCTTTCCTTATAAAGGTTCCCCCGCAATGTAAATAATTCCGGGAAGACGATATCAATATATCATATATTCATTATTTGTCAATTCCCAAACCGGCTCTATAACACATATGAAACAGAAAGCCGCTGCTATTTCTTCAATGCGGTGCGTATGCCGAAAACTATGAGCACCAGCCCGACAAGAGCGTTTAAAACGCGTATCGCGTCAGCTGAAATAAACATATTCGTTATACCGCCTAAAGCAGCGACCAAAGCAAGAGACACGATAGTGGATAATACCGCCCCGATACCGTAGACGGCCATGTCCCGCCGGTGAAGGGCTTCCTCCGCCATCCTTTGCGCGAACACCCCTGCCCAGAATATTATCGTAAGAGGATTGGAGAGTGTAATGGCTGCCGAGCGCAAAAACACGCCTTCGGCAGCGCCCGCGTCCCCTATGTCGATCTCAGGCAGAAATCCGCAGGAAAACGCTCCGGCTATGAGGTTTATTCCAAACAGCACAAGCACTGCCGCTCCGGCAAACTTGAGCCAGCGGCGCAGCGCAGGCCTTTTTTCTATCAGAGTGCCCATGCCGAAAAACGCGGCGATAATAAACATCGCGTCCACGGCCGCTGCCCCGAATACGCCGCCCACTGCAGCTCCAAACCCCCATTCTATTGCGGCATGGAATATAAAAAGACAGACGGGACCTACTGCTATCTGCAGCAGCATGCCTATCTTAAAACCCTTGAGCAGGATACTGTTTCGTTTTTCCATGAGGCTATTATACGGGGTTTAAGGATAAGTGTAAACATGATCGTATCAAATGGTAGACAGAGCTTACCCCTGGTGATAGAATCCTCATCATGAGTATATTAGAAAC
>CAZJOS010000047.1:9128-11142 GCA_964547655.1 uncultured Christensenellaceae bacterium | reverse complement strand
AGGGGAGACGCGCTTTTTTACCACTTCGCGCTGGACCTTTTTCTCGACCACTTTCTGCAGGCGCTGTTCGCCCTTAACCGCGTCTATTTTCCCTCGAGAAAGAGAAGCCTGCAATATATAAGCAATTTCAGGGTAAAACCCGAGGGCTGCGAGGAAACTCTTTTAAATATCCTCAAAGGCGGAAGCGAAGGCGGAACGCCGGGGGAATCGTTCGAGCTTGCAGCGGGGCTGATCGGGTGGATGCAGGGACAAACGTAATAAGATTTGTGCGCGGCTGCACATTTCGCGAGAAACATGCCTGGCAACGTCCTGCCGACGTATTCAACGCCTTTAGTATTTGAAGGAGCCTTCGGGCTCTTTTTTGCTATAACCTTATTGCTAGATAGAACATATATTATTCCAGGAAACAAAAGGAGGTGAGCTTATGCTCACAAGAAAAGAATTCGTAACGATGTCTTTAGACCTGAATCTGTTTTTCCTTCGGATAATGAAAGAACATTCTTTCTTCCTTCAAATAAGCTTTACGCCAAGGGATAAAAGCATGGGGGATCAGGCGGCAATGTTCGCAGACGGGTTTGAAAAGCTGTTGTCTGAAGCAACAAATCTGGCGAACGGAAACATAAGCGTAAATGCGCTCAGTTCGCGCCAGGCAACTACTCAATATACATTGGAAGCCGAAAGGCTTACGAACTTCTATACCGGGATCCCGTTTGATCTTGATCTTACAAGACGTGAGGAAGCGCTCCGGCCGATCGGCTTTAAAGAGCCTGACGTAACGATGGAGTCGGCAGTTGAGGACCTTGACCGCAGAGCTTACCAGCTTACGGGAGAGCTGGTATCGTTTAAGGAGCGGATACTTGAAAACGTCCGTTCATGCAAAATGTTTACCGTCAATTATCCTCTTCTAATCGATCATATATTAAGGGAAGCACGCTTCTTTATGAACATGCTGGTATCGCTCGTAAGCGGAGAAAGCAAAACAAGACCGGAAGATATTATCGAGCAGGAAGTCTTTTGGAACCGTATAATGGCGGAACACTCGAAGTTTATCGCCGGGCTGCTCGACCCATCGGAAGAAACGCTTATCGAGAGCGCGAGAATGTTCGGCAGGGAGTTCGATGCGCTTACGGCTGAAGCTGCAGACGCTACGAATAACACAATGAATATAGCAAAGGTGACTGCGGCCAGCCTTAATGAAACAGCAAGGCTGCGGGATTTTAAAGCGGCGGGCACAAAGGGCGTTATAGAGTGCAAGATACAGTCAATAATAATACCGCTGCTGGGGGACCATGTACTTCGCGAAGCCAACCATTATCTTTGCGTGCTAGGCATGTGCAAACAGGAGCCGTAAACCGTTTTAAAAGCTGTACGGCCGGCTAATATTCGGCCGTACAGCGGACCTTTGCCGATCATATAGCGAGACTTTATAACACGATTTTTATAAAGGTGTTATAAAGTCTTCTTTATTTACATATAGGAAAAGTATGGTTATACAATCCGGATGGGCGGCGTTTTTGTTTGCGGCAGGAGCTATAGTACTCGCGGAGATGGGCGATAAAACTCAGCTTATTGCTATGGCGTTCTCGGCGAAATATAAAGCTGCCAAGGTGCTTACGGGTATATTTATAGCGACGGTGCTTAATCACGGCTTGGCGGTCTGGATAGGCCACCTGATAACGCATATAGAATCCGCTCAAAGCTGGATTAAAGCAGCCGCCTCCCTGTCTTTCATTTTTTTCGGATTGTGGACAGTGCGCGGCGACAAACCCGGCGGAGAACAAAACAGGAAGTCGAGATTGGGGGCCGTGGCTACGGTGGCGATAGCCTTCTTTTTTTCAGAGATCGGCGATAAGACGCAGCTGGCCGCAGTCGCTCTTGCCACGGAGTTTCCGGCAGACCCGCTGGCAGTGCTCGCGGGAACGACCGCGGGCATGCTCATAGCCGACGGGGCGGGAATAATAATAGGAGTCGCGCTGTACAGAAAGATACCCGAAAGGATAATAAAGCTTATTTC
>CAZJOS010000047.1:6044-9028 GCA_964547655.1 uncultured Christensenellaceae bacterium | reverse complement strand
TTCATTGCTAAACCCTGTTTGCGGCCCCGGGCATATTATCACTTATCCGTACATACATATGGTTCGATGATAATAAAACATCATCGCAAATCTCATTTCGAGGAATTTGCCATGCTGAAAATCAAACTCGCGGCCGCAGGCCTTGTTGCTTTGATGCTCGTATTTCAGGCCGGCAGCTCCGCCGTCGACGGCCTCACTGCAAAAGCGGAGTATTATGGATCGATGGAGCCAATGGCAGCCGAGACTTCACCCGAGCCCACGCAAACGCCCGAGTCTACGCAAACGCCTGAGCCCACACAAACGCCTGGGCCCACGCAGACGCTCGAACCCACGCAGACGCCGGAAGATGACCGGGTTATACTGCTTCCCGATATACCCAAAGGCACTCCCGCGCCTTCTCAGATAAAAAGGCTTCCCGACTCCGGCATGGTATGCTTAACGTTTGACGACGGTTACAGCAAGACTGCAATAATCAGTATACTTGACTGTTTGAGGGAGAATAAAGTGCGCTGCACGTTCTTCGTTATAGGGGCCTGCCTTAAAAAATACCCCGACCTTTGGCGGCAGGCCGTTGCCGACGGCCACGAAATAGCCTACCATACGATGTCGCACTATTCGCTCAACAAAAAATCGAACGCGAAGATAGTAAAAGACCTGAATCGGTGGAACGAGACTGCGCGTAATATACTCGGCAAGGATTACAGTATACCGAAAATAGCGCGCGCGCCGGGAGGCAGAGCGAACGCAAGGGTAAGGAGGTTGTTTTACTGCCTGGGGTATAAGCTTATCTACTGGAGTTCCGACACGTTTACGGGAGTTTACAGGCGCAACCACAGCAACTACGGGAAAAGGACAGCAGATTATATAATTAAAAAGGCAACCGCCGGCTCTATCTCTCTCCAGCATTTCAACAAATATGACGCTGCGTCGGTCCCCCTGTATATCGCGTTCCTTAAAGAAGACTTTAAACTCGGTACGGTGAGCGAAGCTCTTGCGGCCCAGGGCGGATGATTCGAATCTTTATAAAGCGGCTGTCCCTGAAACGGGCGCTGTTTTTTTATTTAAAAATAAAAAAACCATTGACCCGGATGCAGGCCCGTGGTATATTATAATTTATGTTTAGTGCAAAATTTTATAATTATTACATTATTATACTAGCACACTTTAAATGATTTGTCAAGTACTTTTGGGAGGTTTTTTATGAGTGAAGATTCTTTTTTTGTTATTGCGCGGCAAAGCGGAGCGATAGACGCCGCTCGGTGCAATGAAACTGCCGCAAGGTTCGGGATCACGATATCCGAAAACGGTGCAAGGCTGCTGGCCGAGGCCCGCAATAAAACGCTGAAACGCTTGGGAAGGGTGGAGTTTGCGGGAGGAACCATAGAGAAGCTCATAACGGCGTTCTGCGATTCGCCGTATCTGGACAGCAGCAATTTCATGGAGGCGATGGAGGAATTCATAGAGATCTTCTACGAGTTTAAAAACGACTCGCTTGACGGGGCGGACGACGACGAGGTTGTCGAACTTATGAAAAGGCATTTCGACTTCGAGTGCGCGGGAAGCATAGACGCGCTCAGGGACGACATGGGCAGGGAGGCAAGAAGGCTGCGCTGCGGTTTGGCCGAAGACGGTGAATACGGAGAAGACGGGGATATATATGACGAATGAACTTAAGACCCATGACCCGATAGACAAAAAGGCGCTCGACCCTTCGCGTTTTTTCCAGTCGTTTCTCGCCAAGGCGGGCGGGGCCGGGTTGCTCGGAAACATGGAAGAAATAAAACGGGAGACCGTATTGCTGGCGGCAAAAATGGCGCGGCAGTATACGTTTGGGGCGTCCGGCTCAATAACGGCTGAAACAGCGCAGGGGCTTTTGGAGTCGGCCATGTATTGCGCCGGCCGCCGGCTGAAAGCCGCCGGAACAGGAGAAGCTCTTATACTTCTTAAAACGCTGCCGCTGGAGCAGATATGGAACGAAGGCAAAGAGCTGCTGCGGGCTGATATTAACGTGGCGAGGCTGCTGCTCGGCCGCCTCAGGGAGAGTTCGTTTAAAACAAAGAACGAGGCATACACTGGAACGCTCTATGAGGCGCTGCCGGTGTTTTTCGCGGCGTACGATATAGAATATGCCGCGCATGAGACGCCCTGCCTTATAGATTACCCTCTGTGCATAGAGCCTCCCAGACTTACGGGCGTTGAATATATACTTGAGTATCTGAAAAGGCTCGGCATGGAGAACTGTTTCTGCGCCGGGTATTCCGAACAGATCGATCCCCTGCTGCGCGGTTACAGCCCCCATTGGCGTAATCTGAATATAAACATTTTTGAACTCGCGCTTACTAACGCAATAGGGCGCGTATTGTGCGGAAAAGGTGCGGAAGGGCTCGGCATAAGCGAAGAGGACAGAGAGCGGCTGCTGCGCTCTCTCAGTAAGGCGCCTGGCAGGCTTAAGGCTTTGGCAGGAGTTGCGGCGGAGCGCGTCTGCCCGGAAACGGAGTTTCCGAAGCAAATAAGGGATTACGTTTTGAAGGCCGCGGGGCGGATAGTTCCCCGCATTAAGAACGCGCAGGAAACAGACAGCCTCGATTCCGTATTCATTACGCTTAAAACTGAGGCCCCCCGCAGCTCCCGCTTCAACGACGCCACTGCTATGGACGACGAAGCGTTCCGGAGCGTGACCGGCGAGATACGCGATTGCCGCCATATATCCGATAAACTTGCGCTGATAAAACGGAACATCAGGAGCATCGTTGACCTTGCGGACATGCTCGCGTCTTCATGTTTATACAAAGACGAGTATAGCGCAGTATTTAAGACTCTCAGTGATGATACGCTTGCGCTCCTGTATAAACGGTTGCCCGAAGACGGCGCAATGCACGTAACCGAAGGAGAAAGCAAGTGGCAGAGCGCTTTTATCGGGTATCTAGAGAAAAGCGGAAAAGCGGAAAACGTGATGAGGGCGGCAGAGGCAATAGAGTTATAAT
>CAZJOS010000047.1:4028-5944 GCA_964547655.1 uncultured Christensenellaceae bacterium | reverse complement strand
TACTATCAAAATATAACAACTTGAAAATTATCGATTGGAGCACGCATGGCCGGAAAGATTGCCGATCTGCACATACATTCATATTATTCCGACGGGACGATGTCTTTGGAGGAGATAGTTATGGAAGCGGCGGAGCGCGGCGCCGGGCTTATTGCCGTATGCGACCATAATGTGACCGAAGGGAGCAGGCAGCTTAAGAAACTGTGCGCGCGGCAGGGCATAGGGTATATTCCGGCGGTAGAGATAGATACGCTCGACAGCGGCACAGACTATCATATACTCGGTTACGGCGTAAACTTCGACGCCCCGGGTTTTTCAAAGTTCATCAAACATAACAGGGAATTACTCGACGACATAAGCGTAAAGCTCGTCGAAAAGATGAGAGGCATCAGGGGCATATCGCCGGCCGACTACGATGGTTTTTCTTACGATAAACGGCTGGGAGGCTGGAAGGGCATTCATTATATCGTAAGCAAAGGCCTTGCCGAAACCCTCAAGGACGCTTTTATATTCTATGAACGATATGACTGCCCGTTTTCTGTAGTTGATTTCCCTTCTATTACGGAAGCGGCGGCAGAGGTGCATAAGGCCGGCGGGTACGCTGTTCTCGCGCACCCGGGAGTTACTATTCCCTATCAGGACACGGAAGATTTCACATCGGGACTCAAAAGGCTTATTGGGCTGGGGCTCAACGGCGCGGAATGCTATTACCCTTCGCATACCGAAGAGATAACGGAAGAGGCTTTGAAAATATGCCGCGATTCGGGATTGCTGATAACCGCCGGCTCCGACTGCCACGGCGCTTTCGGGAAGACGCGGATAGGCGAGATGGGGATAACCATAGATAAGCTTGAGCTGAGAGATTTAATAAGAAAGTCTGAGCATTTTGATTAAGCCGGCCTGCATGCTGTCTTAAAAGCAGGATTTTTCTGTTTTTTGTTATACAATTGTAAATTCATATACTTTTTTAGCGTTTATCTATGTACATTTGGTGTTAATTATGTTATAAGTTAAAGTGTACTAATTATTACGTTTATTTTACACGTTTGTTACAAATATAGTTCATGCGAAGAATGAAACTTTAAACTATATAAATCGGAGAAAATGATGTTACGGAAAATATTGAAACAAGGCCGCCGAAAAGCCAAAAGGCTATTTGCGGCAATAGTAGTCATACTGATAATAGCGGGGGTCTTCATGACGGGAGTACCCGGCGCTTCCGCGGCGGGCGAAATAAACGGGACCCTTCGCGTAAGATTATTGGACGTCGATACGCCGGATGATAGGCTCAAATCGATATCCTTTACTATTGACGGCAATTACGCCGTGGAGGGCAATGACAGCGTTAAGCTGGAGCGGAGGCAATATACCGTAAAAAATGCAAAAGGAAAACTGTACTTGTATAAAGGGAGATCAAAGCTTTGCGGCGGAGGTACATCGCTGAGGCTCGCGCAGCTTACGGCAACCGAAGGGCTCAATAACGTTATTATCTTCAACGGCAGAAAATACCTGGGGGATATTCAATTCCTTGCCGATTCGAAGTACGTGCAGGTGATCAATCACATTTATATAGAAGACTACCTGTACGGAGTCGTGCCTTATGAGATGAGCGAAGACGTTACGTGGCCTATGGAGGCTCTTAAGGCTCAGGCTGTCGCCGCGAGAAATTATACCGCCCAAAGGCTGGGTAAAGGTGTCAAATGGGATCTTACTGACGATTCATCCAAAGACCAGGTATATAAGGGCTATAATCCTTCGACTGAACGCTGCATAGAGGCTGTCGACGCAACGAAGGGGCAGGTCCTTGTTTCGGGCACAACCATTATCGACGCTTTCTATTCAGCGTCCAACGGAGGCTGGACCGACCTGCCGTATCACCGGTGGGGCAGCGCCAGCAAGGACTGGAACTATTACCG
>CAZJOS010000047.1:0-3928 GCA_964547655.1 uncultured Christensenellaceae bacterium | reverse complement strand
GCGTTTTTCGCTGCGAGCCTCGGGCTGTTCGTCGTTGAACCGGTTTACGACGGCGAGGGCACGCTAACGGCATTCAATCTTTCCATGAGGCGCTACGGGCACGCGCTTGGCCTTTCGCAGCGCGGCGCTCAGCAGAGGGCGAAGTCCATTGAAGCCGGCGGCGCCGGGCAGACTTACGACCAGATACTTAGCTTTTATTACCCTAACACGACGCTGGAAACCCGTAATTATAGGCGGATCGAGACCCATACGGTGACGTTTGAGACTAACGGCGGCGAATCGAAAGAACAGCTTAAGGTACGTACCTTCAGCTATATATCCGCTGCTCCCGCGGCAACAAAAACGGGATATACGCTCGAAGGCTGGTATCTTGACCCTGAGCTTACGGATAAGATAACGTTCCCGTATACGGTGACTGAAAACGTCACGATGTACGCTAACTGGGAGGTAGTGACATATACGATAAGCTATGACCTTGGAGGCGGCAGGCTTGAAGCCGGCGTTGAAAACCCGGCAAGCTACACGATAGTGACCGAAGAATTTACTCTCAATAACCCGGCAAGAGTGGGCTATGTGTTTGCCGGCTGGACTGGAACGGGGATCTCAGGAGCGGCGGCCCAAACTGTTACTGTCGCAGCGGGCTCATACGGCAACAGGTCGTATAAAGCGAATTGGAGCGGCATAGTACCGACTGATATCTCCGCGGTCTCAACGGGATACGACAGCGTTTCTATTGCCTGGAACGAGGCGGAAGGCGCTACAGGCTACGAAGTTCTTCGCGCGGCTTCAAGCGGAGGGACGTATTCTGTGGTAAGCGGCCCGGCGCCCCTTACGGAGATGGCGTTTGCCCAAACGGGTTTAAAAGCGGGCACGACATATTATTATAAGGTAAGAGGCCTGTTCGACGACGATGGCGCTGTTGTTACGGGCGATCAATCGGCATATAAATCGGTAAAACCGGTACCGAATCCGCCCGAGTCGGTCACGGCGGAGCCGCTGGACTACGACAGCATAAAGGTCTCATGGAGTTCAGCTCCCGGAGCCAGCGGGTATATGGTGTACCGCTCGACCTCCGAAGGCGGCACTTATACGCGCGTCGCCACCACTTCAAGATTATATTACACAAACAATTATTTAAGAACAGGCACTGCGTATTATTATAAAGTACGCGCCTACCGCAGTTCTAAAAGCATATACGGGGGCTATTCTCCCATGGCGAACGCCGTTACGGCGCTGTCTGAAATGTCGGGAGTGGCCGCGGCCACATATTACCCCACTGCCATAAAGGTAAGCTGGAAAGCCGTTCCCGGCAGGACGAGATATGAAATATACCGTTCTGATACAGAAGGAGCCGAACCGACCCTATATAAGACTACGGCCTCGACTTATTATAAGGACACGGGTCTGACTGTAGGTAAAACATATTATTATCAGGTGCGGGCATACAGGACGGTAAGCGGAGTAAAGCAATATAACGATAAATCAGAAATAGTAAGCGCTGAGACAAAAGTGTTTCAGGTGACAAGCCCAAAAGCGGTCATGTACTCGGTAACCAGCAATAAGATAACCTGGAGTTCGGTGACCGGGGCGTCAGGGTACGAGGTATCGCGCTGCGACGCGGAGGGCAACGTAACGCTTGTGCTTCCTGCAACGAGAAGCAGATATATCTATGATAAAACAATAAACGCGGGAGAGACATATCACTATAAGGTACGGGCTTACAGGAATACGAGCGAAGGGGCCAAATACGGGGAGTACTCCGATCCGATTACCTGCGAGAGTAAGGTTAATGGAATAAAGGCCTATATGTATTCGGTGAACAGCAACAGGATAAGCTGGAGTTCTGTTGCGGGCAGGACGGGATACGAAGTGTGGCGGGCGGAGACCGAGGACGGCGTATACACAAACCTTATGGAGATTTATACAAAGCCGTATAAGAGCACGTATTTTTACGACAGGAACATAGACAAGAACAAAACGTATTACTATAAGGTGCTTGCGTATCAGACAGTGGGCGGCGTACGCAAGGAAAGCGGCTTTTCGGATATAGTGAGCGTTGTCAACAAGGTGGCGGGCGCAAAGGCGGTCTGTTATTCGTACTCGAGCAACAAGATAACATGGAAATCCGTTTCCGGCAGGACGGCCTATGAAGTATGGAGCTGCGATGCGGCAGGCAACATTGCTCCGGGTGCTTCACCGTTGAAAATAACCAGATCTACGTATTACAAACATAACGGGCTTGCGACGGATACTACGTATTATTACAGGATATGCGCTTATCAGAAGATAGGAAGCGTTAAGGTATACTGCAATTTATCTGACGTTGTATACGCCGCTCCGCAGCTCAAGGGCGTAACAGGCTTAAAAACATACAAGTCTTCTTCCACGAGGATAAAGCTGACGTGGTATTCTGTGCCGGGAGCGACGGGGTACGAGATAGAGCGCAGCATAACAGGAACAGAAGGCAGTTTTACAAATATAACGACAACAGCGTTGAGGTATTATTATAACAGCGGCCTTACAAAAGGCACGAAGTACTATTATCGGGTACGGGCATACAGGATAGTGGGTGGAGAGCGTTGTTACGGAGCCTGGTCTAAAGTGGTATCGAGAACGTTGTAGAAGCTTATTTAAACACGCAGCACCGGGAGGGTGAATTTCAGGAACGAGATGAAGGGCTTATGCTCTTCATTTTTTTGTCCGATAAATCTTTTTTAATTGCAGAAACTAATCAAAAACAAGGAGAACCGGCATATGAGGATGCACACACGTTATGAGAAGATAGGCCCCGCGGTAAAAAAGCAGATCGCAAGGCATGAGGAAGATACCAAGAGGGAGGAAACAGGGCTTCCCGAAGACGTAAGGGTCACGCACAGCGGCGAAAATAACCCGCACGACGGCTGATACCCACCCGATACAGCACTCAGTATATTTATGATTGATTTTAATGCGGGCTGTTGATATAATCAGCTATCTTGATATATGCAGAGTAGGCTTTTGTGCGTTAAGTGCTCCGGGATGGGATGTCGCCCGGGGACGAAAGGTATACTGAACAAGTATACCTGCGGTGCAGGGCCGCGTCCGCTGCTTAAGGACTAAGGAGAACCTTATTCCCTTACCAGTGCGGTGATGTATTTGCATCTTTGCCTATTTCAAGGGAAGGAGGTTTTTTTATGAGAAAAAATATTTTTAATCTCAGAACGCTAATTATT
Organism: uncultured Christensenellaceae bacterium; assembly: GCA_964547655.1. Classification (GTDB taxonomy): domain Bacteria; phylum Bacillota; class Clostridia; order Christensenellales; family SZUA-584; genus DTFZ01. The sequence continues at coordinate 716 of CAZJOS010000047.1, read as the reverse complement.
TTGGCATTGCTGGCCGCGCTCGGCGCGGTATTCAGCGCGTTTCTTTCCATCGAGCTTGCGCCCGCAGGATCTAAATTAGTGGAGATATCGCTTACGCCTGTGCCTGTCATGCTTGCGGGCGTATTGTTCGGGCCCCTTGCAGGCGCGCTGGTCGGGTTTGTGGCGGACACGGCCGGGTTCTTCATGGGGCCGCCGACGGGCCCATACAACCCCGTGTTTTCCGTTTCTATGGCCCTGTTCGGCGTTATTGCCGGCCTGTTCTATATTAAATCGCAAAAAAACTCCGCCTGGAGGATGACAACGATGACCGTTGTCGCGCAGGTCGTATGTTCGGTGATCCTTAATACAGCGTTTCTGTGTATATTCTATCCCAAATATTTTGCGCTCTTTGCAATACTTCCAACCCGGGCGGTATCAGCGCTTATCGAGCTGCCGATATATGCATGGCTGCTTATGGTATTGACGGAGGCATTGAGCCCTATAGTAAACAGGTCGTTCAGGGCTCAGACAATATAAAGAAAATGAAAAGGGGCATTGCGGGATAAAGAGGGGCTTTGGCGTTGGAAGGACGGGAAGCTCCTTTTCATTAAAATGCGCTTATACCATAATGTCGAAGGAATAAAATATATAATAATTATAGAATATAAATAATTATAGAAGAATATTGACATTTATCACCTGTTATAATATAATTTGCCTGAAATTATAAAAAGCAT
>CAZJOS010000046.1:0-13521 GCA_964547655.1 uncultured Christensenellaceae bacterium | reverse complement strand
GCTCTTACGTTTCGAGGATAGAGAGCAAGGCCATAGCCAAGCTGGCGGAAGAACTCGCAAAGAATTCAGGGCTTTAGCACCCTGAACGGCGCTGCTTCCGGGCACGCGCGGACGGCATAAACCGCAGGGCAAAATAATATTTGTCTTAAGACTCAAAATATAATAGAATCTACATAAATAAAGGAAAAGACAAGCCTTTATCGGGCTGGCGGATGAAATAAATATACATTTGCAGTTCGGTTGTAAAAATATAGTCTTATGGGAATAATTAAAGCATATAAAGAGGCTGTTTACAGAGTATGAAACATTTTATCTGCTAACGAGGAAGGATAGTAAGGATGCAGAAGAAAAAACATATACTGGTGATCTCGCAGACTTTTTATCCGGAGCAGTTCAGGATCAACGATATAGCGGCAGAGTGGACACGCCGCGGCCATGAAGTGACCGTACTTACGGGAATACCGAATTACCCCGAAGGCAGGTTTTACAAAGGTTACGGCCTTTTTAAAAAGAGAAAGGAAGACTATAAAGGGGTAAGTATAATCAGGATACCGATAATACCCCGCTTTCATAATGTTATCGCGCTGTCATTGAACTATGTTTCGTTCGTCGTGTCGGGATGGTTCTGGAAGACGTTTACCAGGGTCAAAGCGGATATAGTATTTATAAATCAGCTATCGCCGATGACCCAGGCGCTGCCGGGAATATGGTATGCGCGGCGCAGGAAAACACCTTGCTATATATACGTTCAGGACCTGTGGCCTGAGAGCGTCGAGGTAATAACACAGACAAAAAACAGGTTTTTTATAAGGTCTTTGGGGCGCATGGTCGATAAGGCATACAGAAGGTGCGATAAGATATTTGTATCTTCCAAAGGATTTATCCGCAGTATCGCCGGGCGCGGCGTACCGGAGGATAAGATATATTACTGGCCGCAGTACCCGGAGGATTATTACCGCCCGGCGGCCGCGGCATCCGCAAACGTACCGGAAATTATCTCGCCTGACGCATTGAATATTATTTTCGCCGGCAATATGGGCGAAGCGCAGGGGCTTTCTGTACTGCCCGAAGCGGCGAAGAAGCTGCGGCAGAAGAACGCAAACGTGGTTTTCAACATGGCCGGCGACGGGAGGTTTAAAGACAAGCTTATAAGCCTCATAAAGGAGGCGCGCTTAGAATCGATGTTTAACTTTACGGGCAGGCGGCCCGCGGAAAGGATACCTGAGTTAATGGCAGTATGCGACGCGGCGCTTATTATCCTCTCAAAAAGCGATATTTTTGCTGTGACGCTGCCTGCCAGGACCCAATCGTACATGGCCTGCGGCATGCCGATAATAGTTTCCGCGGACGGTGAAGTACAGCAGGTAATCAATGAAGCCGGGGCGGGGCTTTGCAGCGCCGCGGGTGATGCGGAAGCGCTTGCCGGCATTATTGAGAGGTTTAGCAAACTGCCGAAAACTGAAAGGGATGCCATGGGCGCAAACGCGCTGAATTACTGCCGGGAGAATTTCTCGAAGGACAAGCTGCTCGGCGAGATGGACGATTATATCGAAAGATCGAACACTGAAGAGGAAAAGAGATATGTTTAAAGGCAAGACATTACTGATAACGGGCGGGACGGGCTCGTTCGGCAACGCCGTACTAAGAAGGTTCTTAAAGACCGACGTTAAGGAAATAAGGATATTTTCGCGCGACGAAAAAAAGCAGGACGACATGCGCAAGAAGTACGCCAGCGGCAGGCTAAAGTTTTATCTGGGCGACGTACGCGACTTAGAGAGTGTAAAAACCGCAGTACACGGAGTCGATTATATATTTCACGCTGCCGCGCTCAAGCAGGTGCCTAACTGCGAATTCTTCCCCCTCGAAGCGGTCAAAACAAACATATTGGGTACGGAGAACGTACTCGGCGCCGCCATATCAGCGGGCGCTGAAAGGATAGTCTGCCTGTCGACCGACAAGGCGGCTTATCCGATAAACGCCATGGGAATGTCGAAAGCGCTGATGGAAAAGGTGATAATAGCCAAAGGGCGGGCAAACAACTCTTCCGGGACTACGATAACCTGCACGCGCTACGGCAACGTGATGTATTCCCGCGGCTCAGTTATACCCCTGTTTGTCGACCAGATAAAAAGCGGTAAAGAGATGACAATAACTAACCCCAACATGACAAGGTTTCTTATGAGCCTCGACGAAGCGGTTGACCTCGTGCTGTTCGCCTTCGACAACGCCCAGCCGGGCGACCTGTTCATACAGAAGGCGCCCGCTTCGACAATAGAAGATTTGGCGAAGGCTGTGGCAAAGGTGTTCGGTGTTGAGCCGAAGATAAAGATAATAGGCACGCGCCACGGCGAAAAGCTTTACGAGACGCTGCTGACCGTGGAAGAGAGAACTAAAGCCATAGACCTGGGGAGATATTTCAGGATACCGGTGGACGACCGCGACCTGAATTATGAAAAGTACTTCAACGTAGGCTTCGAAGGCGAAAATATCGAGTCGTATAACTCCGACAATACTGAAAGGCTGGACGCATCCAAGGTAGCGGACAAGCTGCTGGAACTGGACGAGATTAAACAAGAACTGGAAAGCTGGAAGAGCAGATGAAGATATTAGTAACGGGGGCCAGGGGGTTTGTCGGAAAGAATCTGGTTTGGGAGCTTAAGAACAGCGGGTTTAACGATGTTTACGAATACGACGCCGATACCGAAGCCGCATTATTGGGCCGTTTCACCGAAGACTGCGAGTTTGTGTTTCACCTTGCAGGGGTAAACCGCGCGAATAACAACGACGAGTTTTACAAAGGCAACCGGGACTTTACTAGAAAACTGATAGATTCGCTGATAAGAAACAACAACAGGTCGCCGGTGCTTCATACGTCTTCCATAAAGGCGGAGGAAGACAGCGAATACGGCAAAAGCAAAAAGGCGGGAGAAGACGAGCTGTATAGATACGGCGAAGAGTACGGAGTAAAGGCGCTTATCTACCGCCTGCCGAACCTGTTCGGCAAGTGGTGCCGCCCCAACTATAACAGCGTGGTGGCTACGTTCTGCCATAACATCGCACACGGGCTGCCCATAGAAATACACGACGCGGAGAAGGTGATACCGCTTGTCTATATAGACGACCTGCTCGAAGAGTTCATGAGGGCGCTGGGAGGCAATGCGACAAAAGACGGCAGGTATTGCAGAGTTCCCGTTTCCTACCGGGTATCGCTGGGCAGGCTTGCCGAGTTGCTTTACGGCTTTAAGGAGGGCAGGCAGTCGCTCATGGTACCCGATGTGTCCGACGGGTTTATAAAGAAACTTTACAGCACGTATACGAGCTATCTGCCCAAAGACGAACAAAACTACTCTTTGGCCGTTAAGAATGATGAGCGGGGCAGCTTTGCCGAATTCTTAAAGAGCAATGCCGGGCAGGTATCGATAAACGTAACGAAGCCCGGAATAACCAAAGGAAACCACTGGCATCATACCAAGACGGAAAAGTTTCTGGTAGTCGGCGGAGAAGGCCTGGTAAAGCTGAGGAACATAGCGACTGACGAAAGATCGGAGTATCGGGTAAGCGGCGGAAAGCCCGAAGTCATAGACATACCGGCGGGATGGGCCCACAGCCTGACTAACACCGGCGAAGGCGACATGACCGTAGTGATATGGGCGAACGAGGTCTTCGACCCGGAAAGACCGGACACATATTATTTGGAGGTGTAAATTGGCTGAATTAAAGGTGATGACCATAGTCGGCACCCGGCCCGAAATAATAAGGCTCTCTTCTACCATAAAAGCCTGCGACAGGTATTTCGACCATGTGCTCGTTCACACCGGGCAGAACTGGGATTATGAATTGAACCAGGTTTTTTTCGAGGAACTGGGGCTGAGGCAGCCCGACCACTACCTTGACGCCGCGGGCGAAAACCTCGGGAGCACTATAGGCAGCATCATCTCAAGGTCGTATGACATACTGCTCAAGGAGAGCCCCGACGCGCTGCTCATACTCGGGGATACGAATTCGGCGCTTTGCGCCATACCCGCCAAGCGTTTGAAGATACCCATATTCCACATGGAGGCGGGCAACAGGTGTTTCGACCAGAACGTGCCCGAAGAGACAAACAGGAAGATAGTAGACCACATTTCCGACATAAACCTGCCGTACACGGAGCATTCGAGAAGATATCTGTTGGCGGAGGGCATAAGTAAAGAGCACATATTTGTTACGGGCTCACCCATGGCGGAAGTGATAAAGGACAATATAGACAGGATCGAAAAAAGCGATGTGCTCTCCCGCTTAGGAGTCGAAAAAGAAAAATTCATTCTGCTTTCGGCCCACAGGGAAGAGAATATCGATATAGAAGAGAATTTCATATCGCTGATGACGGCGATAAACGATATAACGGAGAAGTACGGCATGCCGATAATCTATTCGACGCATCCGCGCAGCAAGAAGTTTATCGCGGAAAGGCGGTTTAAGTTCCACCCTCTTGTAAGGAGCCTTTCTCCGTTCGGGTTTTTAGACTACGTAAAACTTCAGCGCAGCGCGTACTGCGTGCTTTCCGACAGCGGCACGCTGTCGGAAGAGAGCGCTATACTCGGGTTTGCGGCGGTGCTAATACGCACGTCTACCGAGAGGCCGGAGGCGCTCGACGCGGGAAGCGTGGTAGTAGGGGGCATTGCCGCGCGCGATATCGCGCAGGCTGTGGATATAGCCGCGGCGATGAGGGAGAACGGCGAGAAACCGGACATCCCGGCCGATTACAGGTGCGAAAACGTGTCGATGAAAGTAGTCAAGATAATACAGAGCTATACAGGCATAATAAACAGGGACGTTTGGAGAAAGAGGCAGTAATGGAGTTATTGCTTCAGCTTGATGTCAAACGCAAAATATTAAATGCGATATTAAATATAAAAACGAAGGTCGCTGAAAAGTCCCATATACAAGGGATTTCCCGCATTGCGACGAGGCGTAGCAGCGTTACGTCGAGGAGCAAGCGGAAAAACAACGCAGTAGATGGGCTTTCTCAGCGGCCTGAAGCGGCAATGAGATTATTGCTCGTTGCCGACGGCCACTATTACATGACGAAGGACGGCAGAGTATACGCCCAATCGGTGTTCGATTCAAACTTCTACAAGAGATATACCGACGTATTTGAAGAAATATATGCAGTGATACGGGCTGACGATGTGGCCTCCGCCCCCGAAAACTCGGTACTCTCGTCCGCCGGCGGAGTGACCTTTCTTAAGCTTAAGGAATTCAAGGGGCCGGTCGGTTATTTGAAAAACTTCTTTGCGCTGAAAAAAGCATATAAAGATTACGCAGATATTTGCGACTGCGCTATATTCAGGATACCCGGGGCGATATCGATGTCGCTGCTCAAAGAGTTCGTTAAAACGGGCAAACGCTTTGCCGTAGAGATGGTCGCCGACCCGTATGACATGCTGGCGCCCGGCAGCTACAAAAGCATATTCCGGCCGTTTATACGCTTCAGTTGGCACCGCAGAGCCAAAAAGTACTGCCGGAAAGCCGCCGGATGCGCATACGTAACGAAGGAATACCTGCAGCGGCGGTATCCGTCGAAGTACCGGTTGTCAAATGGCGCGGAAGGCATGGAGTCGAGTTATTCTTCGGTGAGCATACCCGACGAGAGCGGACCTCAGCCGAAGGATTACTCAGGCAAAAAGAAATTTATAGTTTCGCACGTTGCCAATTCTTTTTCCGGTTACGGCAAAGGGCATGTCACTCTGATCAAGGCGGCGAAAGTTTTGACAGATAAGGGCTATGACGTCGAAGTATCGTTTATAGGCGACGGCCCGCTCAAAGCCGAATTCAAACTGCTTGCGGAGAAGCTCGGCATATCAGAAAGGATAAGATTCGCCGGAAGGATATCGGAAAGGAAAGAGCTGCTTGATACACTTGCTTCAACGGATATATTCGCCCTTCCGACGCGCTCGGAGGGCCTGCCGAGGTCAGTAATAGAAGCGATGTCAGTCGGGCTGCCGTGCGTATCCTCCCCCGTTGGCGGGGTGCCCGAGCTGCTCGATAAAAGGTGGCTTGTGCCGCCCGACGATCACATATTGCTTGCGGAAAAAATTGAAGAATTGATAGCCGACACGGCGCTGATGAACGAACTGAGTAAAGCTTATATAGCAAAAGCTTCGGAATATAAGGAAGGGAAGCTGTCGCAGAAGAGGAAAGAATTTTATCTGAAGCTAAGAGGCCTGTTTGAAAAGGAAATAAAAAGCCGATGAACTTAGGGACGCTTCAAAAACCGGATAAAAGGATAAGGGTCGTAATAATAGGCACGATCTCTTTTCCGTATGGAGAGGCCTCATCCAACCGCGTTATGGGGCTTGCCAAAGCCGTGAAAGAAGCGGGATTCGAGCCAGTGGTCATCGGCAAGGAATTGCCGAGGGAATGCGACAGAACGGCCGATGGAGAATACAGCGTCGAGGGAATAAGGTACATGTCGTACGGCGGGATAAAGGCTGGATCGTTTTTCGAAAAACTCAGGATGCCGGCGCAAGCGCTGGAACGTATCAAAGAAAAGGAAGGGATCGATCTGGTTATCGTCTATACGAGCGCTTCTTTCCCGTATGTTCCGGGTATCATAAAATACTGCAGGCGAAGCGGTATCCCGCTCGCGGCAGATACGGCGGAATGGTACCGGCCCTCCACGTTCAGATACGGGCTGCTGGACTTAAGGTATTACCTGTTCTGCATCGTCTTCCGCCACTATCTTAAAAAGATAAAACACATGATTGTCACAAGCGTTTTACTCGAAAGCTTTTTTAATAAAAGGGGAGTCAAAACGCTGAGGATACCGGCGATAACGGATACAAACAATATGGATGTTTCAGCTGCGCGGGGCAAAAAGATAAGGCTCATATACGCAGGCTCTCCCGGAAAGAAAGACCTGCTCGGAACGGCTGTAAAAAGCCTAATGCTTCTTTTGGAAAGCGAACTTTCATGCATCGGGTTCGATATTTTCGGCCCGGGCTTGCAGACCGTGGAAAGGCTCATCGGCGGGAAGATGCCGGACAGGCTGAGAGGCGTAGTCCGGGTTCACGGCAAAGTATCGGTACAGGAAGTTGCCGAAAACCTTAAAACTTCGGATTTCAGCATACTCGTCCGCAAACCGAATCGGGTAACAAATGCCGGGTTCGCGTCGAAAATAGCGGAAAGCATGGGGCACGGAGTCCCGTTGATACTTACAGATGCGGGCGATATAAAGCTGTATCTTACGGATGGGCGGGATTGTATCATAACAGGCGGGTTTTCGGAAGATGGCTGCGCGCGAGCTATAAGAAGAGCGGTCGGTTTAACGGAAACCGAACTCGAAGACATGAAAAAACGAGCGAGAGAGACAGCCGTAAAAATATTTGACTTAAGGCGTTATACTAAGAAGATAAAGGCATTTGTTATAAACGCTTATGAAGAGAACGGGGAAGGCCGGAATGATTAAGGGTACGACAAGGCGGATCGGAGATATAATAAGAAAAAACTACGGGGCAGTAATAGTAGTTGTATTTATATTGCTTTACATACTCATAGCGTTAGACGCGAAGATAACAGATGCTGGAGGAAAGATATATTTCTATGATCTGTTCTTCCCTCCTTTATGGATATATGTGTTTTGGTGCTTTTACAGGAACAAAGGCGGCTTTCATCAGGAGAAAACGCTTGTTTTTCTGACGGCAGGTTTTGTGCTGTTTTACGCTTTTGCGCTCGCTTACCATGCGCTTACCGGAGGCTCGGCGGTAAACGCCGGGGTGCTTATACGCCCCGTCCTGTGGCCGGCCGCAGTGTATCTGGCGCTGTCGTTCAATAAAGGCTGGATCGATCATATTATAAAGGCGATAATGCTGATGCTGACTGCGCTGGGCGTTATCCAGATAATTTGGCTCCTGACTTTCAGTCAAAGCCCGAGGCAGCTGCCGTTGCTCGGAAACGTCATTCCCAACGTTATCATACAGCTTATGGGCATATTGCTCTGGTATCTTGTCTGGGTTTACAGGAGAGATTCGATTGGCATAGGCCGCAGGTTATTAATATACGGGGGTATTTTTAACGCGCTGGGAGCGATATTCATGGCGATATGCTCGGGGACGAGGATACTCTTCATTTTAACGGCCGTGCTTATCTGCATTATGATAATAGTGAACAGAGGGAATGTTATAGCGAAACTGAAGAGAATAGGGCTGTTCATACTTTCTTCGGCCATACTAGTTTTAGTGATATTGAACTTCAATATCGCCAACTCGGCGATAAACGTTTACAGGTCGTTTTCGTATGTCAGCGAGGAAACTATAAACAGCCTGGTAGTTATAGACCTGGGCGACGGGACTAACAATAAGGAAAAACTCGACGAGTATAAGGAGAATAAAGAAGTAACTATAGAGCTGAGCGACAATATGCGGAACGCCATATGGAAGGACTCGCTCGACCTTATAAGCGAGGATTTTTTATTCGGCTACGGTTCGCTGGTTGTGATATCAGAAATACCCGACTCCGAATCGCCCGGGGGCGTGAGAAAATTCGCCCAGTCGCCCCACAATTTCGTGCTTGAAGTAACGCAGGGCATAGGCGTCATCGGTCTGGTCATATATATCCTTCTTATGTTTTTTCCGCTGCTGTTCATACTCTCGCGCCGGAACAGCTTTAAGATAAAGGCCAATATGATGCTTTTATACATAGTCGTTTTCGGCGTCAGCCTCATTCAGCCTATAATCACGACGAAGATATTGATATCGCTGTTCTTCTGGGTAATGCTCGCCGCGATACCTTACTTGTGTGAAGAGGGCTCATATGAGGCAAAGAAGGGATAGCCGGTCGCGCTCATGGTAAGGAAAAATGGTGAACATGAACGAAACCAATAAAAATACGGCGAAGCAGTATTCGCGGCTGCTCGTATCCACCCTCGTAATGATGGGGCTGCAGTTTGCCGTTTCGGCCATACTCACAAGGATACTGAGCCCGGCCGATTATTCCGTTTATAAGCTGATAACCAATTACGGACTGCTGCTTCAAAGCTGCCTTACATTCGGCATACCCGTAACCCTGTCGTTTTTGCTTACGAACGAAAGCCTTAATAAAAAAGAGTATATCGGATACGGCTTTAAGAATATATTGTGGTCTGCCGCTTTGGGGATGCTGCTAAGCTATCTGCTGCTTGTTCTCCAAATGCTTTTTAATTTCAGCATCGTCGATAACACGGCGCTTTACCTGTCGCCCCTGTGCCTTATACCGCTGATGCTGTATTATACGGAATATATCTGCATAGGCACTAACGATATAAAAATACTTTCAAGGCAGAAGATATCCGCGCCGGCGCTGCTCATATGCTTACTTCTTATTTCGTGGGCACTTCTGGGAAACCAGACTTCTATAACCGCAATTGCGGCGTATACCGCTGCCAACCTGCTGGTAACAGCGTATATATTCTCGAGACTTGGGCTGAGCCTTTCAACTAAGCCGGAAACAAAAAAGCATATACGCGAAACCAACAGGACCTTGGGGCTGCAGACTTATATAGGCTCTATATTTTCGGTAATAAGCGCGAGGTTTTTTATAGTGCTCGTGGCCGCGTTCGTCTCGGATGAGAGATATGCTTTATATACCCTCGCGGTGACAATATCGGCCCCATTGGGGCCCTTCATGTCGACGCTGGGCAGCGTGATGTATAAGCGGTTCGCTCAGCAGGAAAAGATGAGCCGGAATTTTATATTGCTGATCGTGGGGATAGCCGCCCTTACGATAGTTTTTTACAGCATAGGCGTAAGTGTTTTTTCAGCCGCGATATTCGGCGAGTTTTATACGGGCAGCATATACTACTCGATAGCTTTGGGTATAGGCGCAGTAATGGTAGGCACTGGCGATATATTCAACAGATTCATAATGTCGAAGGGAAACGGGAAGTATATAAGGAACTGCGCCATAGCAACGGGAATAGTCAATATAGTTTTGGGGTTTCTGCTTATAGCGCCGTATAACATTACTGGGATAACGATCTCGGGCGTAGCTTCCAATTTCGTGTATCTCGCGCTTATGGCGGCGCTGTATGTGATCGTGGTCAACAGAAACAAACAGGTAACGCCTGATACGGAAACGAGGTAAATATGAGTCTGTACGAGGATATAAAAGAGGGCAAAGAAAAAATAGCCGTTATCGGCCTCGGGTATGTGGGCTTGCCGCTTGCCGTCACCTTCGCCAAAGAAGCAAGCGTAATAGCGTTCGATATATCCGCCGAAAAGATAGCGCAATATAAAAAAGGCATCGACGCGACCCGCGAAGTCGGGGACGAAGCGGTAAAGAAAACGGCCGCGTATTTTACGAGCGATGAAAGCGACTTGGGACAGGCAAAGTTTCATATAGTCGCGGTTCCCACGCCGATAAACGAAGACAGGACGCCCGACTTAAGCCTTGTGGAAAACGCGTGCGGTATAGTGGGAAGAAACCTCACTGCGGGAAGCATAGTGGTGTTTGAATCAACAGTATACCCCGGCGTCACCGAAGAGATCTGCGTTCCCATACTAGAACATGAGTCAAAGCTCAAATGCGGCAAAGACTTTAAAGTGGGGTATTCGCCGGAAAGGATAAACCCGGGAGACAGGGAGCACCGCCTGGAATCGATAGTGAAAGTCGTGGCGGGTATGGACGAAGGATCGCTCGACGTTATAGCGGGCGTTTACGGGCTTGTAGCGAAAGCGGGCGTTTACCGCGCGGAAAGCATTAAGGTAGCAGAGGCCGCCAAGGTAATAGAGAATTCCCAAAGGGATATAAACATAGCGTTCATGAACGAACTCTCTATAATATTCAACAGGATGGGGATAGACACGAAGTCGGTGCTTGAAGCGGCGCGGACTAAATGGAACTTTTTGAACTTCTGTCCCGGATTGGTTGGCGGGCACTGCATCGGGGTCGACCCGTATTATCTTACATATAAGGCCGAAACGCTGGGCTATCACTCGAAGATCATATCAGCGGGAAGAGCAATAAACGACGATATGGGAAGGTACGCCGCCGAGCAGACAGTCAAGCAGCTTATAAAGGCAGGCGTACGTATTAAAGGCGCAAAGGCCGCGGTCTTCGGCGTAACGTTCAAGGAGGATTGCCCCGACGTACGCAACTCGAAAGTGATCGATATCATCAAAGAGCTGAAAGAATACGGCATAGAAAGCGTCGTTATAGACGAAGTGGCCGACGAAGGCGGCCTTTACGAGTTTTACGGGCTGAAAGCCGTAAAGGCGCAGGACATGCCCGAAGTAGATGTGTGCGTGTTTGCCGTTGCTCATGCGGGCTTTAAAACCATTGACCTCGAAGCGCTGAAGGCAAAATACAGGTCAAAGCCTTGTGTGTTGATAGATTTAAAAGGAATTTTTGACAGGGATTTTGTTATTAGTCTCGAATATATATACTGGAGGCTGTGACGGCAGGAGTAAACATAATTTGAGTATTTATGAAGAAGCTAATTGCGTTAACTAATGAAAACGGAAAGGAGTTAATGCATGCAATATACCGATCAATGCAAAATACATCTGATTAGTGGCCGCCATGCTTAACCATGTTCTTTCGGTAGCGGTATCTTTCCTGATATCTTTATTTATAACGCCTCTTATGCTTCACATCGCAAAGAAGAAAAATATAATGGACATGCCTTCCGGCAGGAAGGCGCATACCGAGCCTATGCCGCTTTTGGGAGGCGTAGCCATCTATGCCGCGACAGTTATCTCTTTTATACTTTTCACCAAGTCGAGCGCGCCCTACGTGCTGCCTATACTTATAGCCGGGGCTACGGGCGTTTCTTTCATGGGCTTTATAGACGATGTACTATCTTTAAGCGCAAAGAGAAGGCTGGTTATACTGTTTATTATCGCCCTTATCGTATTCTTTGCCTGCATACAGTTCTATTTCTACGACCAGTATATAATCAGCAGGAGCCCGATCAATATCGCTATATTTTCCGTTTTTATTATCATATGGATCGTCGGCATCACTAACGCCATAAACTTTTCCGACGGGCTCGACGGGCTTGCCAGCTATTTGTCCGTCGTTTCTGCCATATCGTTCGCCATACTGTTCGCCCATCAGGGCCGGGATATGCTTGCCCTCCCCATGTCGCTCGCGCTCATAGGGGCTATTGCCGGGTTCATACCCTATAACAGGAACCCGGCCATGATATTCATGGGCGATACGGGAAGCATGTTTATTGGCTTCATGCTGAGCCTGCTTTCCCTGTCCAGCGTAAGGCACGAAAACACGCTGTTTGCCGTCATCGTCCCAATATACCTGCTTATAGTGCCCATGCTCGATATGGGCATGTCGATACTGCGGCGCCTGCTGTCGGGCAAGCCGATAATGGCTCCCGACAAGATGCATTTCCACCATAAGCTCAACAAACGGTTCAACAACCACATTATTGTGGTCATCATACTGTCTTCCATCCAGATACTCTTTTCCGCCGTCGGTATAGCGTTATTTATCTTTAAAGCCTGGTTGCTGGGCTGGATAGTGCTGGCGGCAATAGTACTGCTTATGCTGATATATACCGCCGTATCCTCTTTAAGAAACAGGAGATCAGAAAGCGGCGCATAGAGTTCCGCCGTTATATCTTTGGGGCAAGATGTATCCATGTGTTACCGGGGAGCAGGACTATCTGTTCCCCATTCTCATCGTAATAGATCGTTTTGCTTTCGGCTGATTCTTTTTTCCAGCTGCCCTTTATCATTTTTCCGCCGATATAAAAGTCCGCTTTTCCTTTGCCGACGAGTACCCAGAGCTTAATGCCGCTGACGCTCACTTGATAAGTGCTGTACTGTACGATAAGATTTTTAACGCTTACCTGCTTAGAAGTTTCAGCGGCAATAAATGGCTTGCCTTTCATAGATCTCATATAGGCGTTTGTATCCGGAACGTATTTATAGGAGATATAATCGGCAATACCGGAGCACAAAGGAAGTTTTATTTCCGAAACCGTATCCCCCGCATACTGTACGTTTGCGTCGAACAGCCAGCCTAAAGGCTCCGGCTGGTAATCGTAAAGCGCCTGAGCTTTAAGAGGGTTGCCGACGACGTTATGGGGCGCGCCGATGTTTTTAGCCCGGTAATAGTAATCGTTCCATTTACCTTTCATGCCGTCGACGTCGATTTTGATCTTTTTATGCAGCTCATGGCCGTAAAAGCTGAAATCGCGATGATTGTCAACGGAGCCGGACCCGCCGTAGTGCATGAAAACGGAATCCCATTCGTGCTGTATATAAAGAAACGGGACTCTTCCGCTGCGCACTGGCATTACCTTTTCAGGAACGTTATCTGAAAATACACACACAAACCTGGTTATCCCACCTTCAACGGGAACTTCATATACTACGTCCGCGGCTTGTAATCCTGTCTGCGGACGCGCGGCTGAAGAATTTTCAATATCAACGATAACGGGTTTATACTCGCCCTCGAAGGGAAGCCCGGTCGTATAAGAAAGGTTGACGGGCGTGGGCGAAGGTGCAGGCGGCGCGGTGGGCATGGGCGTTGCCGAAGGCG
>CAZJOS010000045.1:10155-14114 GCA_964547655.1 uncultured Christensenellaceae bacterium | reverse complement strand
AACCAGCTGCCGGATACCCAGATAGCAACTACGAGCAAAACTTACTACTATCACGATAACCTTACTCCGGGAACTACGTATTACTACAGGGTATGCGCTTACAAGCTTGTGAACGGGGTAGCAGACTACGGGCCGTGGTCCGAAAAGATATGGGCGACGCCTGTGCTTGCCCGCGTGACTGGAGAGAAGGCTGAGCCGTACTCGCTGACCAGCGTCAAGGTAAGCTGGAGCAAGGTATGGGGCGCTAGCGGTTACGAGGTGCAGCCGTGCGACGCGGAAGGAAACGCCGCGGGAGACGCCGTCGGCACTTCGCGCACATATGCTGTTATTGCGGGCGTTACGGATGAGGCTGATTACTTCAAAGTACGCGCGTACGCCAAGTATACGAACGGCGCGAAAGTATACGGCGAGTATTCGGAAGTTGTGAATGCCGCGCCGGGGCTGGCGGCGATGTCGGGAGTGAAGGCGGAGCCGTACTCTCTTACCAGCATAAAGATAAGCTGGAACGCCGTGGCGGGGAGAAGCGGATACAGGGTGCAGATGTGCGACGCCGAAGGCACCCCTATAGGGCTCCCGAAGACGACTACGAGAACTTATTATACGTGGTCGGGTCTCACGACAGGCACAACGTATTGTTTCAAGGTATGCGCGTATAAGAGCGGATACGAAAATGAGTATTCCGGCGTAGTATCGGAGGAGCCGGGACTAAAACAGGTAACGGGAGCGAAGGCCGCGCCGTATAACGTGACGACAATTAAGCTGACATGGAAGTCGGTGCCTTACAGGACGTACTACGAGATATGGCTGTGCGATTCGGAAGGCGAAGAACAGAGCATAGTCGAAACTACGGGAAGCACGTATTATTATATGAAGGGCCTTACGCCGGGAACGACATACCGTTACAAAGTGCGGGCGTACCGGACGGGCGGCCTTTACGGCGAGTATTCAGATCCGCTTACAGCCGAGTTGCCGGAGTTTAAACCTCCGGCGATCGTAAAGGCGGAGACCTACAACCTGACTGCCGTAAAAATATCGTGGAGCAAGGTATGGGGCTCCGCCGGGTATAAGGTGCAGATGTGCGACGCCGGAGGCAACCCGATAGGCGAAGCGAGGACGACGACAAAAACGTATTATACATGGTCGGGGCTTACGACAGGCGCGCCGTATTACTTCAAGGTCTGCGCGTATGAGAAGAGTACCGGGGCAACGGAGTGTTCCGAGTATTCCGGTGCGGCGGGCGCGATGCCGGGCCTCAAGCAGGTGACGAAGCCGAAGGCCGCGAGAGCGGGAGTTATGAACGTCAAGATAAGCTGGAAGTCAGTATCGTATAAGACGGGTTACGAGATATACCGCTGCGATACCGAGGACGGGGAGTATGTTATAATCGGCAAGGCCAGCAAGACGTATTACTACGATAACTGGGGAGACTCAGGCCGTACGTATTACTACAAGGTAAGGGCGTACAGGATATCGGGAGGCGTTACGTATTACGGCGAGTTCTCTGATATCGTGAACACGACGGCTTAAAAATTACCGGATAGGGCGGCTGCCGAGGGGCAGCCGCTTTTTCTATATCTCGAAAAACACGCTGTCTCAGGAGGCATGCTAAGAACGGTACAACAATAAACATAAATACCATATAGAAACAAAAAAAGGTGCAAATAAGTAATAATATTAAGATAACCTATTGTATCTCATATATTAACATTATATAATACGTATGTTAGGCAGATCTTGTCGATTTCATGAAAAAAATCATTCGGAGGAATAACTATGATGAAAACCAATCACGGTACAAAGTTTTGGGCATTTTTGCTCGCCTTTACTATGGTACTGAGCATAATAACATTTCCTTCAGCAGCGCTTGCAGAGGGCGAGGCCCCGGAAACCGGGCCGCCGCTGCTTGAAAGCCTCTCGGTAAAGTGCAAAGAGACGGATCTGCTGGAGGTGTTTGCTTCCGGCACATTCAGCTACTCTATCGACGCGGCGTTCGACGCCGATGAAGTCACAATAGCAGCAGAACCCCAAACTTCCGGAGACACGGTTGAAGGCACAGGCGAATTTCCGGTGGCCGTTGGGGTAAACGAATTCAAAGTGAGCGTTTCCCATGCCTCGGAAGGAGCCGATACTATAACGCAGGAATACGTAATAACGATAAACAGGGCGGAAGAAGCTCTGCCGGATGTACCCGAGACTTCGCTTTCCGGCGTTACCGCACAGGCGGTGGACGCAACGGGAGATTACGATTATACAGAATCCGACGGGAATGCCACTATTACCGGATATAACGGCGACGGCGGAGACGTGGTTATTCCGGATAGCCTGGACGGGTACCCGGTAACAGCGATAGCGGATTACGCCTTTTCCCATACGGCCATTACCTCGATCGGCATACCGGCAGGCGTGACCTCATTAGGGAACGCTTTTGATAATTGTGATTATCTGGAGACGATAAACGTCGATTCGGAGAACACAGCGTATTCCAGCCCGGGCGGGGTGCTGTTCAATAATGATCAGACCGAATTGATAAAGTATCCTGTCAATAAGAGCGATATATGTTATTACATACCGTCAGGAGTTACCGCCATTGAAGGCGGAGCTTTTAGCGGATGCAGCAATCTTTACGGAGTAGAGATCCCGAGTACAGTCACCAGCATGGATAATGTATTTTCAGGGTGCTGGAGCCTTTATGAAGTAGTATTCCTCGGCAATTGCCCGGCCGACGCGTCAGACACTGAATTCGGCGATTGCGAAGAGCTGACTATTTATTATGCAGCAGGGAAGACGGGTTTCCCTGAAGAGGAATGGAACGGCTTCCCGGTCGTAGAGTTTGACCCGCTCGGGGAGTATACGGTAACATACGACGCGAACGGCGCAAATACCGGAAGCGTGCCGGCCGCCGTCGCGTATGCATACGGAGCGGAGGTAACGGTATCCGAAAATTCGGGCGGGCTCGGGAAGCAGTATTATACGTTTGCGGGATGGAATACGGATGAATACGGCTACGGCTTAAGCCTGGCTTCGGGCGATGTATTTAAAATGCTTCCTCACAACGTTACGCTTTACGCCGCCTGGCAGTCGGACTTAAGGCTTGGGTGGCTGGAAGTCTGGGACGAAGGTGAAAATTATCAATTTGCTTTTACTCCCGTTTTCAGCCCGGACGTATCTGAATATGCGATGAGCGTAAGCTACGATACAGACGAGATCTACATAGACGCGGATCCCGTAAGCGGGGACGATTGGGTATATTGGGACACCGACGAAGACCGGGGCGTCCCGCTCGTTGTCGGGGAGAACGTTATCGAGATAACCGTATATTCGGGAGACGGGGAAAACTCCAGGACGTATACGCTCACCGTTACCCGGTATTCCGCCGAAGACGAGAAGACGTTCGGCTATTATAAATATATAGACGAGGGCGATTATATAGCGATAACCAAATACACGGGAAAAGAAACGTTCGTATGGGTGCCGGCTGTAATAGACTCAAAACCCGTGAGAAAAATAGGGATGAACGTTTTTGCGGACAACCATTATATTAAAGGCGCGGCGCTTCCGGACGGGCTCATTGAAATAGGCAGCAACGTATTCGAGGGCTGCGTAAACCTTGAAATGGTTCAATTGCCGGATACTTTAACGAGCATCGGCAATGGCGCGTTTTCTGAGTGCGGCCTTAGCAGCATCGACCTGCCCGACGGGCTTTTGTCGATCGGCCGCGGAGCGTTTGGGGACTGCTGGAATCTGGCGAGCGTTGCTCTGCCCGAGAGCCTGATATTTATAGATTCTTACGCTTTTGAGTGGTGTACCGCGCTTACCAGCTTTACGATCCCGGACAATGTTGCTTACATAGGCGAGCCGTTCCTTGCGGGATGCGTGAGCCTTGAGACTATAAGTACCGGCGCGAACGAAAGCTTCACGTTAGAGGACGGCGTGCTGTTCGACGCCGGAAAGACGAGGCT
>CAZJOS010000045.1:1930-10055 GCA_964547655.1 uncultured Christensenellaceae bacterium | reverse complement strand
ACGCTTTCGTAAGCAGCCAACTCGAAAACGTCACAATAGGCAGCGGCGTCTTGTATATAGACTCATGGGCGTTCGAAGACTGCGACCGTTTGACCAATATGACCATACCGGGCAACGTAGAAACCATATCGCCAAACGTGTTCTTTGACTGCGACAACCTCAGCGCCGCGGTCATAGGAGACGGAGTTGAATACGTCGATTTCTACGCTTTCGTACACTGCCCGAAGCTGGCGGCGGTATATTTCCTCGGCGCCGAGCCTATTGTCGATTACGGCATTTTCAGCCGGGAATTCAATAAGAGCACGCCGGGCATCAAGTCGAAGACGGAGCATGCGTCTCGGGCTCTGGTAAGTAAATACAGCAGCATAAAAACGCAGGGAACTGTAAGGGCTAAGGCTGCTGAAAAGCTGTTCCCCGGGTCAAACAGCAATCTCGCAGTATATAAGGTGTACGGAATTCCGGGATACAGGAGCCCATGGTACGGGCGGCGGGTAAAAACGTTCTACACTGGGCAGACCTGCACGGTAACGTTTAACCTGAACGGGGAAGAAGGAACTGCTCCTGATGCGCAAACTGTATATAAATACGGAAAGGCTGCGCAGCCGCTCAGCCCGGCAAGCGAGGGCAACAGGTTCCTCGGATGGTATAAGGAAGCGTCGTGCAGATCAGCATGGAACTTTGCGGTAAATACCGTTACGTCGAATATCACGCTGTACGCGAAATGGACGAATACGAGCGTTATAGCCGCGGCGCCGAACAGAAAGTATTACGGCACCGTAACGGGCGGCGGAACGTATAACGACGGGGAAGAAGTTACCCTAAGAGCGACGCCTAAAAACGGTTACCGTTTCCTGTATTGGACGGAGACCGTGAACGGAATAAAGGAGATAGTATACGGTGACCCGATTTATATCTTCACGGCTGAAGCGAGCCGTACGGTAACAGCACAGTTCGCGGCCATCGGCAAACCCGCTATAACCTCGGCGGTCTGCACTAAACACGACAGCGTCACGTTGACATGGAGCGCAGTGGAGGGCGCCGTAATCTACAACGTTTACCGGGCTACGTCGAGCAGGGGCACGTATATCCCGGTGGCGACTCGCCATAAAAATACGTACTTTATAGACACCGGGCTGCAATGGGGGAAGAAATATTATTATAAGGTAAGCGCGCTTTTCGGATGCGAGACCGCTGATACGGAAGGCGCAAAGTCGGCATATAAATCGATAAAGCCGAGCTGGCAGGCGCCCAGCCTGACCGCGTCGACAGACCACATCTACGGCGTGAAACTAAGCTGGACCTCAGTGCCGGATGCGGACGCTTACTACGTATGGTACAGCACGCGTAACGGCGGTTATCAAAGGCTGCCTGATAAGATAGACGACACATCCTATGATGTCAAAGGGCTCACCTTGAACAAGACTTATTATTTCAAGGTGCAGGCCGTTGACGAGGACGACGTGGCCGGCCCGTTCTCAGCATATAAAAAGGGCAAGGCTGCATGGACGCCTGTCAAGCTTAATGCAACGGCAACATACAACAGCGTTAGTTTAAGCTGGAATACGGTAACGGACGCGGACTGCTATTACGTATGGCGCAAGGCGGCTAACGGCACTTATGAAAGGATCCCCGGCAAAGTATACGATACAACGTATGAGGATACGGGGCGGGAACTCGGAAAGACCTATTATTACAAAGTGCAGCCCGTCATAGATGTAATAGACGGCGACTTGGAAGGCCCGCTTTCAGCCTATAAGTACGCGAAGACAGCGTGGCCTAAGCTGACGCTGAAGGCGGCTTCGCATAGCTACGACAGCATTAAACTTACGTGGAACAAGGTAGCCGGAGCCGATAAATACAGGATATATCGCGGTACGTCGTACAGGAGCATAAGTACGATTTTAGGCGACAGCGACAGCCTTAGCTTTACTTTTGACGGTTCAACCTATACTTTTACCGACGGCGGACTTGAAAACAGGAAGTACTATTACAGGGTGGTGCCTTTTGACAGCGCCGGCGGCGGGGAAAACCAGAACACCGCGTATAAATACGCAAGGCCCGCCTGGGCGAAGGTAAACCTTAAGGCTGCCGCGAAGACTTACAACAGCATAAAGCTTACGTGGAACGTTGTTGCGGGAGCGGCAGGATATGAGGTGCAGCGCTACAACGCGGCGACGCGAAACTATGATGCGCTTACCATAGACCCGGAAGACTTCGACATCACGGAAGAAGGGTATATAAGCTACATTGACAAAGATTTAAGTACAGGCGTTAAATACTATTACAGAGTAATTGCGTACGACGGTGATAACTCCGTGATGAGTTCCGTCAGAAAAGCCGCGCCCGCATGGCCGGTGCTTAAGCTGACCGTAGCCTCCAGCGGCTACAACAGCATAGAGCTGAGCTGGAACGCGATAGACGGAGCGGACAAGTACAGCATATACCGCGGCACGTCGTCTAAGAGCGCATTCATATCGCTGGGCGACAGCGACAGCCTGGACTTTATATTCGACGGCTCGACATATACCTTTACCGACAGCAGCGGGCTGACTGCGGGAGTAAAGTATTATTACAGGGTAATACCTGAGGACAGCGTAACCGGCAGGTTTAACCCGAGCACCGCGTATAAGTACACGAAGCCCGTGCCTTCGGCGCCGAGCGTAACGCTTGTAAACGCCTATACAAAAGGCATAATAGGCGTATGGTCGCCGGTTGCCGGCGCGAAGGGATATGAGGTGTACCGCGCGACATCCTCAAGAGGCAGGTATAAGAAGCTGGCCACTACGTTGGGCCTTAGTTTCTGGGATGTGGGAACTACGACCGGAAGGACGTATTACTACAAAGTCAGGGCGTATACTTTGGTAGGAACGAAGAAGGTTTACGGCGCTTATTCAACCGTCGTTTTCCTGACGGATTTACCTACCTGCTAAAGGTTCCCCTTATTCTAATGCATCATACAGATCAGGCTGGCCGGCTTCGGCCAGCCTGATTGCGTCAGCGGAGAAAAAGCCAGTGCAGGAAATATAAAAAAGAGAGAGAAAAATAAGGCCGCGGAAACCTAATATCATACTCAGCTGTAATTATATGCGCCATTAACATTACGCCGGTTATATTCCCGCTGAAGTTTTGGATCTTCAGCGAATCTGCTTTATCCGCTCGAGCCGCGATACGCCCGTTGCAGAACGGGGCGTATCTGCCCGGCGTTATGGTTTTCCGGTTTTAAATCGCGTTATGTATATATGCCGCGATCCTGTTTATGGGGATCTCTATTACGGAGCCCACATTGCTTATGAAGGGGCCGTCGGGCATGCCTAACCTTCCCCCGGTGCATGAGCTGCCCAGGCAGCAGCATGGGGCCGGCCCTATGCATGTAAGCAGCCTTATAAAACAGGGATTTACGCTCACGAGTACGCCGGTGACGCCGAAACCCGATTGCCCGCCGCTTGCCATATATATTGTTACGGTCGTACCGATGTATCTGTTGAGTTCAGCCAGTAATCCGCTTTCAATAACAGCCCCGGGATCTATACCCTCAGCAAAAGCCATACTTATCTCTCCTTCTATTGTTATTTTATACTTTATAATATGCGGACAGTAAATTATCGTCACTTTCTGATTGACAGGCTTACCGCCTTATGCAATAATCTTGGGAACCGTTGATTAATTCAGAACGGCAGTCTTGTCGGCTGGATTTCGCGCCCTGCTGCGTCACGAAATCTTGAAATAGCGCTGTTATCCTTCGATTTCGCTTCTTGCAGGACACAAAACCAGTTCTCCAATCCAGCATTCCTCATTTAATCAGCGGTTCCTTTGATGTTTTGTAAGTGGGGTATCATGAAAAAGTTTTTATCCAGTCACCATTTTTTGCGCACGCTCATTGAGCTGCGCGGCAATTCCCGGGCCTGCGTTTATACAGAGCCCATGTGGGGCCTGTCGATGGGCCTCTGCCTGCCTTACGCTTCGTTATACATGCTGGCATTAGGCCTTAGCGATAGCGACGTGGGAAGGATGGCCTCGTACTATATGTTTTCCCAAACGGTATTTGCCTTATTGTCCGGCGTAATCATCGACAAGATGGGGCGCAGGCTGAGCACCATGGTGTTCGATTTTCTGGCGTGGAGTGTTCCCTCGCTTATATGGGCTTTCAGCCAGGGTTTTTGGTTCTTTGCCGTTGCGGCGCTGATGAACGGAATGATGAAGGTGTCCGCAGTATCATGGCCGTGCCTGCTGGTTGAAGACGCGCCCAAAGACAAAATAACCCGTATATTCTCATGGGTATTGATCTTCGTCAACGCCTCGGCGTTTTTCGCGCCGTTAGCCTCTATTCTGGTCGCCAAACTTACGCTGGTACCCGCCATACGGATACTATATATTAACGCTTTCGTCGTAATGACGGCAAAGCTGCTCATTCTATATAAGTTTTCCACGGAGACCGCTGTCGGAAAAATTAAGCGTGAAGCCGCGCGGAAGATGACGTGGGGGCAGATGTTCTACCGCTACAGGGTAGCGGCACGCTTGATATTCTCCTCGCGCGCCACGATATTTGCCATAATAATGGGAGTACTGCTCGAAATCGTCGGAATGATCGGATTGACGTTCTGGCAGATAGTTGCGTCCCGCCGCATAGGCGTGCCGGACGAGCTGATGCCAGTTTTTCCGATGGCTAAAAGTTTTATTTCCATAGTGATCTTCTTCACTGTAGTATCAAGGATAAAACAGTCGAATCTGAAGCGGCCTCTTTACGGAGGATTCATAAGCGCTATCGTCGGCTGCGCGTTATTGATCGCAGTTCCGGATACGGGTGTGTTTGGGTATGTGCTGCTGTCCGTTTCCATACTGTTCGAGGCTTTGGGCGCGGCGGTATTGGGCACGCTCAAGGAGTCGCTGATCGCAATACATGCGGACCCCGGGGAGAGGGCGGGGATAATGGCGATGCTTCAGACAGTGGTAATGGCTTTCTGTATTCCTTTCGGCAGTATAGCCGGGACTCTGAGCGAGGCCTCAAGGATATATCCTTTTCTGCTCAGCATCACGCTATTGCTGCTCGGCATAGCCGCAACGGCCATATATTACAGCAGAAAGGAGCAGGCTGTACAGGTTGATAGGGAGACGGGCACTGTTTGACAGCTGAAACGAACGGAGGAGCTAGTTTTCACCTAATTTACAGTCTATGATTTTACAGATAAATCGCGTTTTTGCCTACAAAGCATAGGTATCCATGCTACCACACTACTACAATCAACCCCAGAAATAGCAGGAATATAAGCTTAGCGTCGATTACCCTGACCGAATTGTCGCGATCCAGCACTCCAAGCGCAGGGCTTTCGATTAAATTGAGCGCAGTCAGTTCGTTTTTCTTGCAGTTCAGCTTCATAAGATGGGTACACCCGCTTACGTCCAGCATTTCAAGCCGGTTCTGGCTGCAATCCAAGGTCCAGAGCGCAGTGTGCTCGCTTAAATCGAGTGCTGTCAGTTGGTTTTTACTGCAGTCAAAGATTTCAATCGCTGTGTTTGTATTCACATCGAGCGCTGAAAGCCGGTTATCGCTGCAAATCAGAAAAACAAGCCCGGTGTTTTTACTTACGTCAAGCTCTGTCAGCTGGTTTTCACTGCACCACAGTTGTTGAAGAGCCGTATTTGCGCTTACATCGAGCGTTGCAAGATGGTTCGTATTGCAATGCAGTACCTGGAGATTTACGCATCCGCTCACTTCGAGCGATGTCAGAGGATTTTTATCGCAAAACAGCATTTGAAGATTCACGCATCCGCTTACATTGAACGCTGACAATCCGCAGTTCTCACAATTCAGTGCTTTCAGAGCAGTATTTGCGGAAACATCCAGAGAGGCCAAACTGTTATCGGAGCATCCTAAAGCCTCAAGGCCGCCGAGGCCCGAAACGTCGAGATCTGTCAGATGATTTTCAGCGCAATTCAGACTTTGAAGCGCCTTGTTTGCGTTAACATCCAGCGTTGTCAACTGGTTTTCCTCGCAATTCAGACTTTGAAGCGCCTTGTTTGCGCTGACATCCAGCGTTGTCAGCTGGTTCCCCCTGAAATCCAATTTTTGAAGTGCCGTGTTTGCGCTTACATCGAGAGTTGTCAGTCGATTTTCCCCGCAGGCCAACTCTTGAAGCGCCTTGTTTCCGCTGACATAAAGCGTTGTCAGCTGATTTCTAACGCAAGACAGACTTTGAAGCGCCGTGTTTGCACTTACATCGAGCGCAGTCAGTTCATTACCGCTGCAATTCAGCGACGTAAGCGATGGGTTTGCACTCACACAGAGCGCTGTCAGCTGATTATACATGCAATCGAGATTCTCAAGCGCCGTGTTTGCGCTTACATCGAGCGCTGCAAGCTGGTTGCTGCCGCAAATTAAAACTGTAAGGGCGGTATTTGCGCTCACATCGAGAGTTGCCAGCCGATTACCGCTGCAATCCAGCGATGTAAGCGCTGGGTTTGCGCTTATGTCAAGCGATGTCAGTTGACTATAGCTGCAATCCAGCGACATAAGCGCTGGGTTTGCGCTTATGTCAAGCTTGAGTTGGTTATAATTGCATTTAAGCCATTCAAGCGCTTTGCATCCGCTCACATCAAGTTCTGTTAGCTGGTTTTCGGTACAATCCAGCTTCTGAAGCGCCGCGCATCCGCTCACATCGAGCGCTGTCAGGTAACTGAATCTGCAATCCAGCTTTTCAAGCGCAATGCAGTTTGAAAGGTCAAGCGAGCCTGCAAGGCTGTAGCCGCTCCAGTTGTCCGAATCGTTCTTTGTAAGGATGACCTCAATAATGCGTTTCTCCGCGCCGGAACTCCAGACCACGCCGGCCCATGTCCCGGACTGATCTATATCATAACCCAGCGCCTGCGCGTTCGTCTGCCCCGAAATCGCGGAAGGCTGGCTGAGGAAACTCACCATCGCATTATAATCATGGCTGTTATATCCGGCCGGCACAGAAGTATAGCCAGCAAGAGCGACGGCAGGCAGAAGCGTCAATACGAATACAATAATTATGGCTAGTATCAATATTTTATGCTTCATTTTTTGCCTCCGTTTTTTATACTGTCAGCAGTAATAGCTAATGCTGTGGAAAACAGTCAAATATATATTAAATATACCCTTTACAGTATATATTTACAAGTAATTAATTTGATACAAAACCCATCGTCTGCCGTTACCCGTCCGTACAGTACATATGACAGGTATACAAATCATATAAGTTATAGATAAAAGTTTACCGGCAATTTTTAAGAGGCAATGCATGGATACATGGGCAATAGTCTGCGCCATAGTCGCCGGCTTTTGCACGGCGCTGGAGCAGACCATCAACGGGCGGCTGGGCAGGGTAATAACGCCAAGCCTCGCGACGCTGCACAACTTAACTCTGGGGGCAATACTTTTCTTTATTATCAACCTGTTAAGGGGAGGCCTTTCGGGGTATAAGAAGATATTCACCCTTAATCCGCTTTTACTCATTGGTGGGTTTTTCGGCGCGATGATAATATATCTTTCCACGAAGGCCGTACCGGCGCTGGGGGTGACGGTCACTCTTACGCTGATAATAGCGGGGCAGCTTTCCTGCGGCATAGTGGCCGACATATTCCTAAACAAGCTGACTTTCAATATAACCGACTGGATAGGGATAGCGCTCGTTATCGCGGGTACGCTGATGATAATAAAATAGACGAAGGCAGCTTATGAGACGGCCTGCAGCTTAGATATTTAAATGAGGCCCGACTGCTCGTCGTGGCATTCACGCAGATCTATATCTTTCCGGTCCGGGTGCTGCCGCCGTCTTGCAGCGCGGCAGCTTCTTTGGGCGCAGCCGTCCGCTGCCGCTGTGCGGTATCCAAAGAGGCGGAGGACTTTTTGGTGTGCTGATACCTGCCAAAACTCCGCGTGATCGCCTTGCCGGGGCATGCTTTAGCGCACTCACCGCACAATATGCATTCGTCGTCCCACATATCCCCTTTCTGTACGAGGGAATTGACGTCGATACTCATCGGGCAGTTTTGGCCGCACTTTTTGCAGTCCATGCATTTATCGCTTTGTACTTCCAGCCGGAGGCACGGTATTTTAATAAACCTGCCAAGCCTTCTGCCCAGCACCATGAAGGGGGCCATCCAGCAT
>CAZJOS010000045.1:0-1830 GCA_964547655.1 uncultured Christensenellaceae bacterium | reverse complement strand
AAACATGCGCCGCAATTGACACATCTCACTGATTCGGCATGACAAAAGTCATAATTATCGGGCTACACCAGCTGCTTCGCCCATTTGTATTTCCTGACCCTGGCGACGCTGATGAACACCTTGACGAATTCTTCCACGCACGTCGCCAGCACCACTACCGTAAAAGGAAGATGCAGCACCATACCGGCGATAACTGTAAGCGGGACCCCTACTATCCACAGCACGCCGATGTCGATGGCGGCGGCTCCTATAATATCACCGCCGGAGCGCAGTATGCCGTTCATATTGGAGAAATTAATGCCCCTCGCCCAGATAAAAAAGGATATCATCAGCAGCGCGTTTTGTATGTTGCCTATAGCCTCTTCGCTGAGTTCGGGAAAAGGAAGAATAAAGACTCCGCGAAGCAGTATGAACACGGGGCACAGCGCAAGGCACGAAAGGAAAACCAGCCGAAGCAGCCGCCATGCGTAATTTTTAGCCGTTTCAATTTCTCCCGCGCCCAGCATATTTCCTATGAGTATTCCGCCCGCGCTTCCGAATGCAAAGAATACCAGGTTCATAAATTCTCCTAATGTGTTGTATACGTTAAACGCAGCCGAGGCGGCTACTCCCAGCGCGGCAAAGGAAATGCTGTATATCGCCATGCCTAAGGCCCAGAGCATGTCTTTTGCGGTAAGAAGACGCGCCGTTTTAAACAGCTTCCTTATCATATCGTTGCCGGGCCACACAAAATCCGCTTTTCTTGCCGAAAGCGCGCTGCGTGAGCGGCGCGCAAATATGAGCAGCAGCGCAAGCTCGAGCGCCGCACCCACTACTGTGGAAAGCGCCGCGGCGGTAACGCCCAGTTTCGGAAACCCGAGATTGCCGTTTACGAATACGCTGTCGAGAAGTATATTCAGAGTTACGGAGACCACGGAAGCGATCATAGGCGTTTTCGTTATGCCCATCGAACGCAGTATCGCGGCGTATACGGATGAGACCCCCCATATGGGATAAGCAAATCCTATAAGCGAAAGGTAGCCCGTGCCGATCTCGCGAACGCTGCTGTCGTCGTGCAGAATGCTCATTACGCTGTTGTTAAACGCCAATGCTATCGTAAAAAACACGACCGCGATGACAGAGTTGAAGATGAGGGCTCCTGTAAACGATTTGCGGATACCGACCTGATCTTTATCCTTCCCCCAATACTGGGCGGAGAAAATTGCGCCTGTGCTGGTCACGGCGTAGAAACCGCACCACATAAGCATAGTAATATTATTTGCCTGCCCGACGGCGGCGATGTAGGCGTCTCCCAAGGCTCCTACAAATATCTTATCGAAAATGAACAGAGACGACATAAGCAGCTGCTGCAGCGCCATGGGAATAGCAAGCTTTACGATCTTATTTGAAAAGACCTTATCGCGGGGCATAAAGAGTATATTTTTTACCGAGGAAAACATGGATGAAAAACCTGAGATCCGCCGGGCGGATTCCTTTCTTTATATATACAGGCTGAGGAAATAAAAAATCCTGAAAGCCTTCGCCTCAGGACATGAATGGCATAACGTGATGCAAACGCATCAAATCACGGAATCAGGCGAGAGGCATGAACGGGTCTGCCGCAGAGACATCCGCAAAAAAGGATACCCTGCCGGCAAAAATGCGGCTGTAGATACGCGCCAACTTATATTAATCAAACCTCTCACCTCCTTATAAAATACTTATGATAGAATATCCTATAGCCACGATCAAGTCAAGGATATTTTGTTTTATTTTGAAATAATTTGTATCGCTCATAGTTATGTGTTTTGACTTTATAACCTGCCCCAGCCCTCCCGTTTGCCCGAAGAT
>CAZJOS010000044.1:10997-14129 GCA_964547655.1 uncultured Christensenellaceae bacterium | reverse complement strand
GAGCTTGAACGTAATTACAACATCAGCGATAGCGTGCTTAGATATAACGTAATAAGACTGTAGAAAGCAGGTAATATTATGAACAGAGCGACGATTATCGGAAATCTGACCAAAGACCCTGAACTTAAAACGACCGGCTCGGGAATATCGGTGTGTTCGTTCACGGTGGCCGTAAGAAGGCCTTTTAGTAAAGACGAGACCGATTTTATCCCCGTGGTCACGTGGAGGCAGTTGGCTGAAAACTGCGCAAAGTTTTTGACCAAAGGCCGCAAGGTAGGAGTATCGGGAAGGATACAGACAAGGAACTATGAAACGAATAACGGCGAGAGACGCTATGTAACCGAGATAATCGCCGACGAAGTCGAGTTCCTGACGCCCAAAGGAGATGGCGGCGGCAGCGGGAGGGCAGACGTTCCTCCTCCGCCGGACGACGCAGGGCTTTTCGGGGACGAAAGCGACTTCGAGCCGCTGGATGACGAGCAGATGCCATTCTAAGGCCGCTTGAGGAAAAGCGTTAAATTGAATAAGGAGTAAACAATGAACAGCGACGATAAAGACAAGATGCAGCAAAAAAGGATGCACAGAATGAGGCCGAAGCGCAAGATCTGCGCGTTTTGTGTCGATAAATCGAAAGACATAGATTATAAGGACACTATGAAATTAAAGCGCTTTTTGACGGAGCGCGGCAAGATTCAGCCGAGGCGCACGTCGGGAGTATGCGCGAAACATCAGAGGCTGCTTGCGATGGCTATAAAGCGCGCGAGGGTAGTGGCGCTTCTGCCGTATTCGCAGGACTGAGTTTAACGAAATAAAACAAAAAGCAAGGAATATTGTATACCCCTTGCTTTTTTGTTTTATTGGGAGATGTTAGTTGTCTGATATTTGAACTCTTCAGCGCACTGTCATTGGGTATTCTTATCAGGCTTACATTATTATCCCCGAGCGACTCTCTATTGCGCCCCCGTCTAATGCGTTCAGCATGTACGTTAACTTGTTGAGCACAACAGTTTTACCGTTTTCAGTATACGTCTCTTCCGTCCTGAAGAACCACACGGGCACCATAAGGCCCTGCTTTGCATTATCTTTTACGCCTATATAGCCCATGCGCAGCTCAGCTGAAGTGACAGTGACAGTAAAGTCAGAAGGCAGATGTTCCTGATTGAACGAGTTCTTGTAGAATATCCTGTCTTTAAGCGCCTCCTTTATGCTCTCAAACGGCATAAGCTCCGAGTTTTCGGATACCGTTTCGACAACGTTTGCATAGCCTATCCACCGCAAACAAGTTAATCCGTCTTTCGTTATATAGGCTGCCAGCACTTCTTCTATAAACGGCTTCGAATATAGAGGGAGTTTTTCTGCACCGTTAGTTAAGGGCGCTTCGATCCAACATAGCGGTATGCCTCCGCTCTGGCGGGAATACAACAGCTTGTATCCTCCCTGTTCCGGAGCGCCGGGAGCGATATACTCGGCATACTTTTCAGCACTTACCAACATCAGGCCATTTATGCCAAGGCCGCTTATGACTTTATCAGCCTGCGCAATAGCCTCATCACGCGTTATGTCCACTTTGCCGAACAGCTCGCCCGCGCCGGGGTAACCGCATTCTGCCTCGGTCGAGCCACGGTCGATTAGATTTTCCTGATACATTGATTCGGTTACATCATTAAAAAGGTATTTCCAATAGAAAAAGTTTGCAGAACTATTGTCAGTAAAATTCCATATGCTGATTGAAGCGTCGTCCGCGTCCCCGTTTCCGATCATCACGCTAAGAAAGTTTTTGCCATACTCCGTTAATTCTTTTCCCGTTTCATCTTTTGCATATTTCAGCGTTGTATCTGTGTAGATAATCGGAGGAGGATCCTCGGGCGCGGCGGCCATATTCTGCTCAAGCTGCTTAATATCGTCAAGCGACCAACCGGTATCAACGTACACTCCGTTTACCAGTTCTCCCTGTTTCACGTTGTTTATCTGCTGCTGATAATCCGCTTTGGTCATCGGGCGCGGCAGGTATAGTTTCTTTCCCTTCGCGAAGTAATTCACCAGTTCATCCAAACGCTGCTGCGTAAAACCCGCCCGCTCCAGCCTGACCACGGGGTATTCGTCTGCATCAGGCATAAATACGTCCGCGTCTATGACTATCCTGACATTGTCCTTCTCGACATTCTCGCTCCAGTGCTCAGATACTTTATACGATTCGGGAGGTTTTGGAGCCCAATTTAAATCTACAGACGTGTTATTACCGACGGACGTTCCCGGTATTGGTTCTCCTGTTACCGGCTGGCAGGCAGTAGTGAAGCATGTGAAGAGCAATACAATAGCCAGCAACGCGGTTATTAATTTTGTACTCATTCTGCTTTTTCCTTTCATGAAAACGCCTGTTACGCGCCGCTCCGCGTCTTTTCTTAAACGTGAACGCGACATTCCCAAGGTCAGCTGCCTGTGCGAAGGCCGGGCGGACAGATGTAAAATCAATGAGGCGTAACGGCTTCTGGCCACGGCGCTTAAGTGTTTTACGACCGCTCCGTCGCAGGCGGTCTCCATATCCTTGCGCATTTGGTCGAACGCCGCCCAGACAAAGGGGTTGAACCAATAGACGGCGTTAAGCAGCGAAAGCAGCATGCTCACGATATGGTCGCCGCGCCTGAAGTGCGCCAGCTCGTGGCGCAGAGCGAATTTTATCTGTTCGTCGCTCATCGCTACGAGGACGTCCATAGGCATCATTATTGTTTTCGGGAACATTAGCGACGGCGTTCCGTATTCATATTGGCAGATAAGCTTAATGTTTGCCTTTAAGCCCATCTCCGCCCTGGCCTCGTTAAACAGCTCAATAAGCTTTTTCGAGGGCGCGGCGGCGTTTCTGCGTAATTTCATGCGAAGCGAGACGTAAAGAACGGCGAGATACGACAGGCAGACGAGCGCGCCCGCAAGCCATGCAAGCATTACGGTCTGCGGCAACGTCAGGCTCAGCGGCTTCGCCGTGTTTTCAGGCGTTATTTTTGTTTCGTTGTGAACTGGACCCACCGATTCGGCTAGCGGCTGCGTGTCCGCTGCATCGGCAGTGTTTATCTCAGATACGGTTACGGGCGGGTTAACATTCGGCTGAACCGCCTCCGCGATCGAATTCTGCGGCTC
>CAZJOS010000044.1:0-10897 GCA_964547655.1 uncultured Christensenellaceae bacterium | reverse complement strand
CGCTTAAGGTAAGTCAGATAACTGCTCCGGTTCCAGTCGACCGACTTTTCCATAGCCTCCATGATCTCCGACAGAAAAAGAGGGCTCTTCTGCCAAAGCGTCTCCATCATTACCCATTCCTGTCTTGACAACGATTCTTTCATACAGACCTCCGCAACCGTAAATGAAAATTTATGCCACGTCTACAATTGTAGACATAATGAAGTTATTTGTCAACATGTTTCTTTTGATAGCAGCCAGGGTTTTAATATTGTTAGATCTATAAAATAAAACAATCGTGTAGCGCATTTGGAAGCATAATAGTATAATAGCTGCTGGAGGTTGCGATGGGGTATAAGGAAATCTATTCGGAATGGAAAAAAGCCGCGATTGACGCGGAAATTGCCGCTGAACTTTCGGGCATGGAAAATAACGATACGGAGATAAAGGAACGTTTTTCTGAAGAGCTTTGCTTTGGTACTGCCGGTTTGCGCGGGAAAATAGGCGCGGGGACGAACAGGATGAACGTTTATACCGTAGGCAGGGCGTCGCAGGGGCTCGCAAAATACGTACTCGACAACGGCGGGCAGGAAAAAGGAATGATAATAGCGTACGACACGAGAAAGAATTCGAAGCTGTTCAGCGAGACCACCGCTCTGGTATTCGCGGCAAACGGCATAAAGACATATTTGTTCGAAGAAGCTACAAGCGTGCCCGAGCTGTCTTTCGCGATAAGGCAAAAAGGCGTTTTCGGAGGTGTGGCAATAACCGCGAGCCATAACCCGAAAGACTATAACGGCTATAAGGTATACGCTCCCTGGGGCGGGCAGATACTGGCCGATATATCGGAGCAGGTGACGCGCTGCATAGAGCACGTTTGCGGCATAGGCGAAGTTAAAAAAATTGAAAAGGACGAGGCAGCCCGGCGCGGACTGCTCGTAATGATAAAGAGCGATATAGATAAAGAGTATTACAGATCGCTGGCCGGTATGGCGATAAGGCCCGACCTCATAGAAAAACACGCGGAGCATATACATCTCGTTTATACTCCGCTGTTCGGCACCGGGCTGCGCACATTCAGGGGCGTTATGGAACAGCTTCCATATAAATATGCGCTTGCGGAGGAACAATGCAAGCCCGACCCGGAGTTTCCGGGGCTTAAAGCGCCCAATCCCGAAGACTTGGGGGCGATGAGCAAAGCGATAGAGCTGGCGCAGAATATCGGCGCGGATATAGCGCTGGGGACCGACCCCGACGCCGACAGGATGGGCGCCGCGATACGCAACGAAGACGGCGAGTTCGTTATGCTCTCGGGAAACCAGATAGGCTGCCTCATAGCGGAGTACCTGCTGCGGCAGAGGAAGGAAAAAGGAGAGCTTGCAGCCGGCGACTACATAGTGAAATCATTCGTTTCGACGACCATGGCGGACAGGATAGCTGAAAAAATGGGCGCGGAGTGTTTGACAGTGCCCACCGGGTTCAAATATATTTCCCACGTCGCCATTACGAGGGAACGGGGAAGATTTGTATTCGGATTCGAGGAAAGCTGCGGGTTCCTCTCGGGCGATTTCGTTGCCGATAAAGACGGCGTTATGGCGCTGCTGCTGCTGCTCGAAGTGATGTGCGAATGCACCGAGCAAGGCGAGA
Source organism: uncultured Christensenellaceae bacterium (assembly GCA_964547655.1). Classification (GTDB taxonomy): domain Bacteria; phylum Bacillota; class Clostridia; order Christensenellales; family SZUA-584; genus DTFZ01. The sequence continues at coordinate 9,271 of CAZJOS010000044.1, read as the reverse complement.
CGCTCTATCAGCGGCTCGTATCGCTTTACGAGACTTACGGATGGTATAAAGAGAAAGTGACCAGCACGGTTATAACGAGCGGCGGCATGGAGAGGAAAGAGCAGATAATGCAGTGTTTAAGGTCCTCCGCTCCCCAGTCGCTCGGAGGCCAGCGCGTTATAACGACGATCGATTATTTAAGCGGTATCCGCAGGGACGGCGAGGGAGAAACAATAATAGACTTCCCGAGGGAGAACGCTCTTAAGTTCGAGATGGAAAAGGGATGGGTATGCGTGCGGCCGTCGGGGACCGAGCCTAAGATTAAGCTGTACGTTGCAGTAAACGGAGAGACAAAAGAAGCGTCCGAAACGCTGCTGGACGCTCTCTGGAAAGACGCAAACGTTATTATATGCGGTTAGGGATATTGTTTTAGTTTTTGAACGAGTATATCCATCTGTTCGTCTGTGCCTACGGATACGCGCAAAAAGTCTTTTATCTTCGGGGCGTTCCAGTGGCGCACGTATATGCCGCATCCTTCAAGGTAAGCTTTTAGCGCGGCTCCGGCCGTGCCCGGCTTTGAAACGAACAGGAAGTTCGTACTCGAAGGCAGCACTGTGAGCCCCATTTCTCTTAGCTGTTTTGAGGCCCTTTCGCGCGTGGCGATTATTTTTCTTGCGGCTTCTTCATAATACGCGGCGTCGAGCATCGCCGCGGCGCCGACACTTTGGGCAACCCTGTCGAGAGGATACGAGTTGAAGCTGTCCTTTATCCGCTCGAGCCCCTCGATGAGGTGCGGCTGCCCCAACGCGTAGCCTATCCTCATGCCGGCGAGCGCGTGCGATTTTGAGAGCGTGCGCACTATCAGCAGGTTTTCATATTTGGGTATCAGGGGAACAGCGCTTTGCGCCCCGAACGTGATGTACGCTTCGTCAACTATGACCGCATACTCCGCGTTTTGTTTTATTACCTTTTCAACATCATCGAGGCTAAGAGCAATGCCGGTTGGGGCGTTGGGGTTAGCGAGCACTACGCCGTTTCCAAGCAGTTGGTCGGCCGGAACGGTGAAATCTTCATTTAAAGGCACGAGCTTATAAGATATCCCGAACAGGTCGGCCCACACGGGATAAAAGCTGTATGTTACGTCGGGGAACGCTACATCCCCGTCGAAAAAGGCGGCAAACGCCATCGCGAGAACGTCGTCGCTTCCGTTGCCGCAGAATACGTGTGATTCGGGCACGCCGTCCGCTTTCGCTATAGCCTGCCTTAATAACCCGCTGTCGGCCGGAGGGTAAAGCCTTAGCTCCGCCGCGTCGAAGCTTCTGTAAGCTTCGAGCGTTTTAGGCGAAGGAGGGTAAGGGTTTTCGTTCGTATTTAGCTTAATTACGCCGGGCCTTTGAGGCTGCGCTCCCGCGGTATAGGGTTTTATGCTTTTTGCCTTATCACTTAAAAAAACGTTCATTTCAGGCCTCCGAAAAAATCATCAGTATTATATCATAAATCACAAAAAGTTTACGAATACTTTATTCGGATATGTTAAAATAAATGCATGGAACGATGCGGATGGGTACCTTCTGACGACGAATTGATGTGCGAATATCACGACAGTGAATACGGCAGAAAAAAGAACGGCGACAATGAACTGTTTGAAAAGCTCTGCCTCGAAGGGTTTCAGGCCGGGCTTTCGTGGCGCACGGTATTGTATAAGCGCGAAGCTTTCCGGCGCTGCTTTTACGAGTTCGATATAAAGAAGATAGCGGCGATGACGGAAGCGGACGCAGGCCGCCTGATGGGCGACAGCGGCATAGTGCGGAACCGCCGTAAAATAGAAGCCGCGATAAACAACGCTAAGATGCACCTTAAGTATTTTGGCGAAGAAGGAAGCTTTAAACGCTACGTATATGCGCACGACAGCGTAGATGCGCTCTCGAAAGACCTTAAGGAGAAAGGCTACCGGTTTGTCGGGGCCACGATCTGCGAGTCGTTTCTTTTGAGCGTAGGGGCGATGGAAGCGCATGAAGAGCGATGTTTTTTACATAATAAATTATAACAGGAGAAAAATATGCCGGCATATTTAACACATAGGGCTGCTGGTGAAAGAGTGCTTGAAAATCTGAAAGCGGCCATACCGAACAGCAAGGCATTTTACCTCGGGTGCCAGGGCCCGGATTTGCTGTTTTTCAGGAACTATCATCCATGGCGAAAATCTAAAGACAGCCTGTATTTAGGGCGCGCGATGCATAAGATGAAGACGCGCCAGCTGCTTCAGCACGCGTTCGATTACCTCAAAGAATACAATAAAGAGGATAAGGGCGAGCTTATATCTTATATGGCTGGTTTTCTGGTGCATTATACGACCGATATGAATGCGCATCCGTTTGTGTACGGCAAGGCGGGGGATAACCCCAACATACACAACGCCACCGAGCATATGTGGGACAGCTTTGTGGCAAAGGAGCAGTGGGGGATAGAGGCGCAGGAATTCGACCCAATACCCGAGGTGATGTACGGCGAAGTCGGGGAAGGGATATGCGGCTGGTATTCGGCTGCGGCTCATGACGTATACGGCTCAAAGCTTAAGGAAAAAGCGATAAAACAGGCACAGATGCATCTGGCGAAGGCGAAAAAGGCTTTCCGGAACATACGCCTGCCTCACAGGGCAATAATAAGGATCATCAAAAGGGTATGGGGATTCGACGCGAGAACAATGATATACCCGAGGGAAAGGGATGAATCGCTGTTTTCCGGCGAGGAATATAAAGGCATGCAGGGCATGATACAGAAAAGCGTGGACGAGGCGCTTAAGATGACCGCTTTTATGCTTGAATATATTAGCGGAAAGGCTAGCGAGCTTCCGCAGTGGTTTGGAGAAAGGAACTTTGCCGGGGAAATATTGAGGTAAAGACCCAAGCGCTAAAACATGAAAGGTATTAAAGAGATTTTTATGAGAATAATATATCCATAGAATAAGGAAAGGCGGATATATTATGTCGAAAATGAACTGCTCGTGCTGCAACAAGCTGAATGATACGAGGTCGATGCATAACTGCAAGGCATGCAACTCATATATGTGTCAGGATTGCTATGACCTCAATAACGGGTACTGCAACGATTGCCAGCAGAGCATGGAGATGTTTGAATAAAGAACGATAAGAAACGGCCCTGAAAAGCCGTTTTTAACTATTTAAGCGACATTAGAAAGAATATAACGGCCGCTATGATAAAAGGCAGAAGAAACAGAAGGCGTTTTGCGCCCAGCCCACGCATGAATTCTTTCTCGTGCTCGTCGTATTCAGGGTTGCGTATCTTGTACAGAACCGCCGATAATCTATCCTTAATTCTTCCCATTCCCGCTGTTTTTCCTTTCAGAGTTATTATACCATGTCTGCGTCAAAAATACTTTGAATAAGCTTACGCATATTTATTAATAGCATAAAATACCGGTCAATTTCCGGGTAAATTTTTTTATTCATTTTTAAAAACGGGCAGGAATTTAGAAATCTCGCTAAAGGTCGCTGAATCTCCGTTTTTCACCCTATGTGGACAACGATGTGGATAACTGGGATAACTTTATACATTTATGATATAAAAAATATGCAAAAATCAACAAGATTTTATCGAACACAGGTACGTCGATCGGAAAAAAAGTGAGGATAGATATATCGGGGCGAATAATAAAGATACGCTTTTATACAAAACATAACGCTTTTGTGTAAGGGATAACTTAATAATTTATGGGAATGATATACTTATAAACATTTCAGGGGATTTATATGAACGATAATCTTGAAGAAATAAAAAAACAGATGAAAGTTCGCAAGGGCGCGCCAATAACGCTTAGGGCAAAGAGCGGAAGAAGGGGCGGATATGAGCGCAGCGGCATAATAGACGGGCTGTACCCCGAAGTATTCACGGTGCTCGTAAAAGAGAACGGGTATAAAAGGCGCTATTGCTTTTCATATTCGGAAGTGCTTACGCACCATGTGGAGATAGACCCATGTCCAGAACCTCTCCTGTCTCTGCATCCTGAAACATGAGCCAGTACCCGCGCGCGTCTTCAGCTGTGCAGCGCAAATAAGTACCAAACCCTTCGAGCCATATGGGAGGCGTCATTCCGTATTCGCCGGGCACGCCCAGCGCTTCGGCGGCGACAACGCCGCCTTTATATATTTTTCCGGAAATATAATGCCACCACCCGGCAGGCCCGGGATACGATATCTTTACCCACTCGCTTTGGGGAAATACCGAGGGGAAGGGGTTCACTTTCGACTCGCGCAGGGCGTGAGGGCAGGCGACGCAGCCGGCCTCTTCGATTCCGGGCGTATGCTCTTTTTCATTCTGTTCCTCAGTTCCCCAGGATGGCTCGCCTTCATCCTGTTCTTCGGCTCCCGGCAAGCGCTCTTCGTCATCATGCCGGTCATACATCTTATTGACTATATCTTTTAAATTTTCATCCAGTGTCTCCGTTTCTTTTTCGCCGGGGGGTACAGCGCCGGCCATAGCAATATCAGCCTCGCGGCTGCTTTCATACTCTGCTTTTGCGTGAGGCTCGGCCTCAGCAGTCACTTCGGCGGGCTGCGTTATCCGCGTTATCCTGAAACGTTCGATGAGCGACGGCCAGTCGGGGCCTGTCGAACGCAGTATAAAGTCGTAATTCGCCCTGTTTCTGCGTACTACGGCGGCGCCGGATATGTTTTCGAGGACAACGCCTGAAAGTGAAGTATTAAGAACGCCGTCGGCTACGCTGCCGGCAAAAAATTCTCTGCCGTTTGCCGGAAACAGATAAAGGCAGTGATCCCCTTCGCTTAAACAATCGGTCTTCAGTGAAAGAGTAATACCGCCCGCCGACGACTGCAGTTTAAGCGTTCCGCCTATCTTCCCCGCTTCGGTTTTTATACCAAACGGCCGCAGCAGCATAAGCGTCCTCTTTATTGTCTCCATAGCTTCCCTCCGAGATAGCCTTTTGTTAATATATATTTGGCGGCGAATTAAATAAGAATAGCAAGCAATCATATAAAGCTGATAAAAAAAGAGCAGGCATTGATGAATTAAATGAGAAATATTGACGACGGCCATGAAAAAGCATGGCTGATGCGTGTAGCCATTAATAAATGTAAAGATCAGCCTGATAGTATACCAGTTAATGGATGAATATGCTTCGGGAAATAATCCTTGATTTTTAGAAGTGTTATGTTATAATGTTCTTTGCGACTTTGCGGCTGCGCTGTCACGCAGCCCATGATAAGAGGTGAATGCAAATGAAGCAAGGAATACACCCCGAGTATCACCAGTGTAAGGTAACATGCGCGTGCGGCGAGACGTTTTTGACCGGCTCTACCAAAAAAGAGATGAGAGTCGAGATCTGCTCCAAGTGCCATCCGTTCTTTACCGGCAAGCAGAAGCTTGTTGATACCGGCGGGCGCGTAGACCGTTTCAACAAGAGATACGGCATCAAATAGTATTTGGGACTTTGCAGACCGGCTTTTCGGTCTGTTTTGCTTTTGAGATAGATTTTTATATGGGGTCCCCAAAAAGCCGTGAGACTTTTTGGGGCAATAAGCGGGGTCCCCGAAAAGCCGTGAGACTTTTTGGGGCAATAAGCGGGGTCCCCGAAAAGCCTAAAGCTTTTCGGGGCAAAAGAAAGGGTCAATATGAAAAGGTCTAAAATAGGCGGACAGGGCGTGCTCGAGGGCGTTATGATGAAAGCGCCTTCTGTATGCGGGCTGGCGGTAAGAAGGCAGTCGGGCGAAATAGTATACGAAAAAGAAAACGTTAAGCAGATAACGCAAAAAAACAAGTTTTACGCGCTGCCCATTGTGCGCGGGGTCGTGTCGTTTTTCGATATAATGGTTTACGGCGTGAAGACCATGACCAAGGCTGCGAAGATGTACGACGAGACCACGGCCGATTATAAGCCGTCTAAATTTGAGAAGTATGTGGCGAAGAAATCCGGCAAGGATATAATGGACGTCGCTATGGTTTTTGCCGTAATAATATCCATCGGGCTTGCCGTAGGCATATTCTTTATACTGCCATCGGTGCTCGCGAATATTGTAAGGCCGTATATCGAATCCTCCGTGGTCATGAACCTTATAGAGGGCGGCATAAGGATGCTCATATTCATTTTATATATACTTGCGATCACGTTTATAAAAGAGATAAAGAGAGTATTTAAATATCACGGCGCGGAGCATAAGACTATAAACTGTTTCGAGCACGAGGAAGAGCTTATTGTCGAAAACGTGCAGAAGTACAGAACGCTTCACCCGAGGTGCGGCACAAGCTATCTTCTGCTCGTTATGGTGATATCCATACTGCTGTTTTCGTTGCTGGGGTGGAGCCCGTCGTGGTACGCGAGGATAGGCCTTCGGCTGCTTATGCTGCCTGTAGTAGCCGGTATTGCTTACGAATTTCTTAAGTTCGCGGCTAAAAGCGATGCGCTGTTTTTCAGGATCATACGCTGGCCGGGAATGATGCTGCAGAAGCTCACTACTTCCGAGCCTGACGACGGCATGGTGGAAGTGGCGATACTCGCTTTTAAAGCGGCGGAAGACCAGCTCTCGAAAGAAGAACTCGACGAGATGGCGAAAAAGTTTTACCGCCCCAAAGAGCAGCTAAAGCCGGAGAGCGCGGCCGAAACACAGGCTTAAAGGGCATGACGTCAAGAGAAGTTTTTATTGAAGCTAAGAAGCTGCTTGAGCTAAAGGGAACGCCCGAGGCTGAAGCAAAGGCAAAGGTTATAATATCACATGCGCTGGACATAGATTATTCAAGTGTTTATTCGGATACAGACGTAACGAGCGACGCATATGACCGGATAAGGTCGATGACGCGCCGGTGCGCAATGGGCGAGCCTGCAGAATACGTAACGGGCCGGGCATATTTTCGGTATCTTACTATTGAAGCAGGCCCCTGCGTGCTTATACCGAGGAAGGAAACGGAACTCGTCGCCGGAAGAGCTATAGAGTTGATAAAGGAAAACTCGTATAAGTCTGCGCTCGATATGTGCACGGGCAGCGGATGCATCGCGATATCGATAGCTTTTGAAACGGGCATGGATGTTGAAGCGGCGGATGTAAGCGGGCGCGCGCTGGAAACGGCTGAAAAGAATGCTGAATTGAGCGGCGTTTCAAAGCGTGTTCGCTTTATCAAAAGCGATATGTTTGAAAATATACAAAGCGCATACGATATCATAGTATGCAACCCCCCGTATGTAAGCGAAGGTGAATATACGGAGCTTGATGACAGCGTAAGGCTGTATGAGCCCAAACAGGCGCTCCTGGCGGGAGACGGGCTCGATTTTTACCGCATCATAGCTAAAGAAGCTTTAAGTCATGTGAACCCTAAAGGGGCCATAGTGCTGGAGATAGGGGCGGCTCAGGCGCAAAGCGTAATGAAGCTTTTAAGCGAAGGCGGGTTCACCGGGATACAATGTTTGAAGGATTACGCGGGGCGGGACAGGATAATCTGCGCCCGCGGCATGTAAGGAAAATATATGTTTGAAAAACTTGAAGAGATAAAGAAAAGATTTTCAGAGCTCGAGGAAGAGCTGGCTAAGCCTGGCGTTACCGGCAATCAGGAGCGCTACAGGAAACTTTTAAAAGAGCACTCGTCGCTTTCGGAGATAGTGGAAAAATACGACGAACTGCTGAAAAACAAAAAGCAGGCCGACGATTTAAAGACCATGTCAAAGGATAAGGACGAAGAGCTTGCAAGGATGGCCGGGGAAGAGCTGGAGGCGCTCGGTGAGGCAAGAGAAAAGCTTACCGAAGAGCTTAAGTTTATGCTGCTTCCCAAAGACCCGAACGACGAGAAAAACGTTATACTCGAGATACGCGCCGGAACGGGAGGCGAAGAGGCTGCGCTCTTCGGGAGCGACCTGCTGCGCATGTATACGAGGTACGCCGAGCGCACCGGATACGGCATGGAGAAGCTCACGTCCAACATAACCGAGCTTGGCGGCGTAAAGGAAATAGTTATGCTGATATCGGGGAAAGGCGCTTTTTCCAGGCTCAAGTTTGAGAGCGGGGTGCACCGCGTACAGCGCGTTCCCGAAACCGAGAGCCAGGGGCGGATACATACTTCGGCCGCCACCGTGGCGGTATTGCCCGAGGCGGAGGACTTAGACGTCGAGATTAACCCTAATGACCTGCGCATAGATGTATACCGTTCGTCGGGCAACGGCGGCCAGAGCGTTAACACGACCGACTCGGCCGTGCGAATAACCCATATACCGAGCGGGCTCGTCGTGACATGCCAGGATGAAAAATCGCAGCTTAAGAATAAGGAAAAGGCAATGAAAGTTTTAAAAGCGCGCCTTTACGACATAGCGAAGCAGGCGCAGGAAAAAGAACTTTCAAACAGCCGAAAGAGCCAGATAGGCTCGGGCGACAGGAGCGAGCGCATACGCACGTATAACTTTCCGCAGGGAAGGGTTACCGACCACCGCATAGGCATGACGCTCTACCGCCTCGAACAGTTCCTCGACGGGGACATGGATGAAATGATAGACGCGCTTATAATGGACGACAAGGCAAAGGCGCTGGCGGCGAAGGAATGAAGGCCCTGAAGTATTGTTGTATAACGCGGCGGCTGTCTTGACAGATGATATTGCAGGCGTATAATTTTTATTGTATACATTTGCTCCATTAAACATTGGAGAACTTCTTAAAGCCATTTAGAGGAGATGATACTATGCTTACGGGGATATCGAATCTGATTACGCCGGAAATCTATGAAGCGATTTTTCGAATGGGGCATCTCGACGAGCTGGTCATAGCCGACGCAAATTATATGGCGTCCGCGATGAGCGGCAAGGTCGTATATTCGTATGCTCAACAAAATCATCTGCTGCTGGCCGAGATATTGAAATACTTCCCGCTTGACGAGGACGAGGAGTTCCCAATAACGGTTATGTCGCTCGACTACGGGATCTACGAGGATCCGCAGGTCTGGGACGATTATCAGAATGTGCTGAAAAAGATTCCTTCTTCCAAACCGTTATTACTGAATAAGATATCCCGCAAGGAATTTTATCAGCGCACGAAGAACGCCTACGTGACCATACAGACCTCGGATTCTCGGGCCATGGCGGATATCATAATCAGAAAAGGCTTTGTTTTTTCCGATGAGGATTAGGTAAAGCCGACCTGAAACAAGCAATAAGGAAATGGTAAAAAACAAGAAGGGATGCGGATTGATATGGAAGATATAGAATATATCAACTCTATTTCGGTTTCTGATTTCAACAGGCTGAGAAAGGCCGTAGGCTGGGGCGAAGTGGCGCCCGCACAGG
>CAZJOS010000043.1:1592-14246 GCA_964547655.1 uncultured Christensenellaceae bacterium | reverse complement strand
TGCATGCCGCCGGGTCGTTGCACCCGCCCGCGTACTGCAGCTGGTTCCAGTTCATAAGAGTTATGTCTGCGGCCATTCCCGGTGCAAGCCTTCCTATGTCGTCGCGCCCCAGCACTTCCGCCCCGCGGAACGTAGCAAGCTCCAATACCTGCTCGGCCGTGAGCCCGCCGTGCCCGTACTGAAGCTGGTGCAGCAGATAACAAGTTTTTATCTCGGCCATCATGTTCGACGAATTGCTGCTCGCCGAGCCGTCCACTCCCAGCCCGACATTGCCTCCCTTCTTTAGCAGTTCGGGCACCCGGCATACGCCGGAATTTAAAAACATGTTGGAGACAGGGCAGTGGGCTACTCCCGTACCCGTTGATGCCATCAATTCGACTTCTTCGTCGTTAAGCTGTACGCAGTGGGCGAAATATATATCCTTGCCGAGCCAGCCTAAGCGGCGCACGTATTCCACCGGCCTGCAGCCGAATTTTTTCATGCTGTTGCCTATCTCAGCCTTACTCTCCGCAAGGTGGCTGTGGCAGTGCACGCCGTATCTTCTTGCCATCTCGAGCGATTTTATCATCACTTCGGGCTCGGAATCGAACCCGTGCCAGCACGGCGCGAGCCCTACGCGCAGCATCGAATATTTATCAGGGTCATGGTACGTTTTTATAAGGCGCTCGCTGTCTTCGAGTATCTGATCAATGCTTTGCACGAGCGCGTCGGGCACGTGCGTGCCTTTCGACTTGCCCTTCGACATGCTGCCTCGTGTCGGGTGGAAGCGTATGCCGAGCCTCGCCGCGGCTTTTATTTCCGCGTCTATAAGGTTACGGCTCGTCTTATCAGGAAACGGGTAGTGGTGGTCCATCGACGTCGTGCAGCCCGTCTTAAGCAGCTCTCCCAGAGATACCATTATTCCCGCCTCGACCGCCTCCGGCGTAAGCTCCTGGAATATCTCGTACACCACGGCAAGCCAAGGCTCCAGCGTGAGCCCGTTAGCCACGGTTATGTTTCTGACGAGCGACTGGTAGCAGTGGTGGTGCGTATTAACGAACCCCGGCAAAGCGATCATGCCTTTTGCGTCTATCACCTTATCGAAAGGGCCCTCATTTTCAAGGCCGCTCCCCATCTTAACTATAACGTTGTCTTCCACCAGTATATCGCTGTGTTTTAAACGGCGGCATCCCGAGTCCATAGTGAGTATCCAGTCGGCATTTTTGATAAGAATTCTTTTCATTGCAAACACCTCTGTTTATTATAATAATTTATATCAGCCCTCGAACCTTTTCCTGCCTCTCTCCATCAGCTTCTCAAACGTAAAGTACGGGTCTTTAACTTTTGAAAGAAAGATCATTGCCGCGATAATGTAGGGTTTATAGCCCGCCTGCCTGTACAGCGGTACGCGGTAACGGTCGAACACGGATGCGGCTACCTCTCCCCTCTCGCAGCTCAAACCCGTTATATCGGCCGGCAGACAGTGCATGTAAAGCGCTTCGCCGCCCTGTGTGGTTTTCATAAGCTCTTCTGTGCACTCCCAGTCCGTATGCTCGGCGTTCTGGGCAAGCAGCTGCTTTTCGAGTTTCTTTATACCCTCTGAATCTCCGTTTCCGTAAAGCACCGTACGCTTTTCCATCGCGGCATACGGCGCCCAGCTCTTCGGGTATACTATGTCGGCGCCCTCAAACGCCTCCTCCATGCTGTTTACCTTTTTATAACTTCCGCCGCTCGCGGCTACATTTATCTTCGCTATGTCTTCAACGTCGGGCATAAGGTCATACCCTTTGGGGTGGGCAAGCACTACGTCCATGCCCATTCTCGTCATGAGCCCTATTACCCCCTGCGGCACCGACAGCGGCTTGCCGTAGCTCGGCGAGTAGGCCCAGGTCATGGCTATCTTTTTGCCCTTAAGGTTTTCGGCCCCGCCGAAATGGTGAATAAGGTGCAGCATATCCGCCATTGTCTGCGTTGGGTGGTCTATATCGCACTGAAGATTAACAAGAGTCGGCCGCTGCTGAAGAACGCCGTCTTTATACCCTTCCTCAACATATGCGGCCACTTCACGCATATATGCGTTGCCTTTGCCTATATACATGTCGTCGCGTATGCCGATAACGTCGGCCATGAACGATATCATATTAGACGTTTCCCTTACCGTCTCGCCGTGGGCTATCTGCGATTTGCCCTCGTCTAAGTCCTGCACCGTGAGCCCTAAGAGGTTGCATGCGGAGGCGAACGAGAAGCGCGTCCGCGTGGAGTTGTCGCGAAAATTCGATATCGCAAGCCCGCTGTCGAATACACGCGCCGATATGTTCTCCTCCCTCATAGTTCTTAATATATCCGCCGCGGTGAATACGGCCTTAAGCTCGTCGTCCGTCCTCTCCCAGGTAAGAAGGAAGTCGTTATTATACATATCGCTGTATTCCAGGTTTTTCAGCTGCTCAAGATGCTTCTTTGCCTGTGCCATCTGTAAACTCCTTTATATTGTTTTAAGAAATACGGCAGCGTACGAACTGCCCGTGCCCCGGCGCGCCAATGAACCGACCGTTATCGTAAACCAGCCTGCCCCGCGAGAACGTCATTACGGGGTAACCCTTCATCTCATACCCTTCCCATATGGTGTAATCGACATTCGAGTGCATGTTGTCTTTTGTTACTGTGAACCGCTTTTCCGGATCGTATACCACTATGTCGGCGTCGCTCCCGACGCTTAGCGTACCTTTGCGCGGAGCGCAGCCGAAAACTTTGGCCGGGTTCGTGCAGCACAGCTCCACAGCCTTATTAAACGTTATGCGGCCTTTATTGGCCTCGCCCAGCATATACGGGAACATGTTCTCTACTCCCATGCAGCCATTGGGTATTTTGGTGAAATCGTCTTTGCCGTAGTCTTTCTCGTAAGACTGGAACGGGCAGTGGTCGGTGGCCACAGTTGATATATGCCCGCTCTTTATGCCCTCCCAAAGCGCTTCGCGGCTGTCTTCGCCTTTTATCGGGGGCGAGCAGACGAAGCTGCGCCCACCCTCGCGCTTATAGACTTCGTTGGTGAAGTTAAGATACTGCGGGCAGGTCTCCGCGATCACATCTTGCCCTTCGCTTCGCGCCCTTATAACTTCTTCCATGCCCTCTTTGCACGCAAGATGAACTATATAGAGCTTCGATCCCGCGGCCTTAGCGAGGTAAATCGCGCGCTTTATCGCCTCTGCCTCGACGAACTCCGGGCGGCTCTCGTAGTGGTGCCACGCTCCCGTCTTCCCGGCCGCCAAAAGCTTTTTTATCCTTCTGTCTATGATGGCGGGGTTTTCGGCGTGCACCGCGACGAGCGCTCCCGTCTCGCGTGACATTTCCAGTATATCAAAAAGGGCGCCGTCGTCCGACATTATGTTTTTATACACCATATAAAGCTTGAAGCTCGTTATGCCGAAATCGATGGATCCCCTTATCTCCTGAGCGGTCACCATATCGATATCGGTAACTGCGGTATGAAGCGCGAAATCTATACAGGCCTGAGGCTTGAAAGTCGAGATCATCTCTTTGGCGGTGTCCAAGAGGCCCTCGCCCTTACCCTGCAGGGCGAAATCGAACACGGTGGTAACGCCGCCGCACGCCGCGGCCCGCGTGCCCGACTCGTACGTATCCGCGGAGACCGCACTGCCTACGGGAAGCTGGAGGTGCACGTGCGCGTCCACCGCGCCCGGCAGAACGTATTTTCCTTCCGCGTCGATAACCTTATCCGCGCCAGAGCCGAGATCTGCGCCTATAGCGCAGATCTTCCCGTTTGCGGCAGCGATATCCGCTTTGAAGCTCTCACGGGCGGTGACTATAACGCCGTTTTTGATGACAGTATCCATTTATAAACCACTCCGCTTTATATTGATTTTATGTCTTACTTTAAATGATAAAAGACTTCGGGCCTATATTGGGATCTTATTATTTGTATTATAACATAGAAAACAAGAAAAATTAACACCCCGGATTGAGGGTATTATTTGTCTGGAAAAGGCCAAAAATGCCGGCTGTATCCGGCAGCGTTTATGCGGGTCTGTTATTGAAGTCAGCCGCTCCTTCGCTCTTTTGCGAGGTATTCCTTCGCGGCAGTCTCCGCCATCTCTTCCCAGCTGCTAAAATCGGTAGTTATAAATATGTGCCCGTCTATGTCTTCTTCATCCGCGGACTGATCCGGGCCGGACAGAAACAGGCCGTTTTCAAACAGTTCTTCGATGCTGGAGTATTGGGTGCGTTCTTTCATAAACGAATCGGGAAACAGCTCGCTTAACAGCATATGCTCATCCATGCCGTTTCTCTCCTTTACCTTCGATACTGTTTTCAGTATCGAGTTGTTTATTACCATCTGCCCCATATTTTCTCCTTACGCCGAGTTGATAAGTGTTATTATACACGACTATCGGGCATTTTTCAACAAAATATAACACAATATCCAATATTGTGATACGAAAACCGTAATTATTCCACCATAGCTTGACTTTTTTGAATTCCCGGAATTACCTGCGGTTTTAAACAATAAAAAGAGAAGCATATTTCAACTTCCCTTTTTGGCGGCTTTATTTGCGTTCGGACAGCGCTCCGTTATTCCTGTCCGCCGTCTCCAACGTCCAGGCCGGACACAACCGGCGGCTGGTCGGGCGGCTGAGCGGGCGGCTGGGGTTTGGGCATTTCCTCTTTAGGCCGCAGGCCGAAATGGTACTGCTTTTTCAGCATATCCAAAACTTCGGGATATCTCGAGCGGCTCTTGCCTTCCGACTTTATCCCTTTTTGAACAAGCGCGGAAGAGAGCAGGCAGGCTACAAGCAGCCCGGCGGCAAGCCCGCACCAAAGCCCCGCTATAAAGCCTGTTGTCCATTCGAACGCCGCCGAAAGCGCCCCTATGGCAAGCAGCGCGAGAAAAACAAGGCTCATAAAACGTGCAATCTTTGCTATCCTGTGCTTGCCGTGGCAATCGGCGCACCTCGGAACGTCGATATGCTTCACGTTATAGGCTACGTTCGTCTGCGCTTCATCGTTCTTAACTCCCACTTCTCCGTACATGTCGATACCGTGGGTATGTTTCGGATCGGCTTCCCTGACTGAGCAAAACCAACATGTCATATAATCATCGCCTCTCATCTTTGGTATATATTGATAACTATTATACTACTTTGATAAGCGGATTAAAATAAATTTCTTTATAAAACCTGATTGAATCTTACTATCTTCCATTCGTTATCTTCTTCATCGTATAGAATGGCGCTTATTCCGCCCATTGTGGTCTTGAATTTATACCTTTTCCACACGGGCAGCCCGAGTATATTGCACATGAGAAGCCGGATGAACCCATCGTGGCTGACAACGAGTATATCTTCCTTCTCGTTTTGCATTTCGCTAAGGAAGCTGTCCTGCCGTTTCTTAACTTCTTCGCCCGTCTCCCCTCCCGGGAAACGGACGTCTCGGCTATGGCTCATAAAGTCTTCCCAAAGCTTCGGGTACTTCGATATTATCTCCCCGTCAGACATATTCCTTATGTCACCGTTGTTTATCTCGTTAACGCGTGCATCCTCGATTACCCCAAGGCCTTTCGCATCTGCTGTAGGGGCAGCAGTCTGGTGCGTCCTTACGTACTGGCTGACATATATGCTTTTTATATCGATGTCTTTGAAATATGCCGCAATCTTTCTGGCGTCTTCTTTACCCTTATCGCTCAGCGGCTCGTCCATGATATTCAGCGTTTCGTTATAGTAGTGATCATAGCCCTCGCTTTTTTCTTTGTTGCCGTGCCGCACAAAATAGACCATCTTATACCCCTCACAAAATTACTAACAATTATTGATCTCTTACTTTAAAGCGCTTTAGGCGAAGCGCGTTGGATACCACCGATACTGAGCTTAAGGCCATCGCAGCGCCCGCGAATACCGGATTCAGCAGCGGCCCTCCGAACGCGTATAAAACTCCTGCCGCCAGCGGTATGCCCACTATGTTGTATATGAACGCCCAAAAGAGGTTCTGCTTTATGTTGCGTATAGTCGCGCGGCTGAGAGCAATCGCCGTATAAACTTCGTTTATATCTCCGCGCATCAGCACCACGTCCGCCGATTCTACGGCAACGTCGGTTCCCGTTCCTATCGCCATTCCTATATCGGCCTGCACGAGAGCGGGCGCGTCGTTTATTCCGTCGCCCACCATAGCGACCTTTTTGCCGCTTTCCTGAAGCTTCCTGACTTCGCCCGCCTTGCCGCCCGGCAGCACGTCGGCGAGCACGTTGTCTATGCCCGCTTCTTTGGCTATGGCATGCGCGGTGCTTTTATTGTCGCCCGTTATCATGTACACTTCAAGCCCCGCCGATTTTAGCTTGCCTACGGCAGCTGTGCTCGTGGGTTTGAGCGTATCTGCGGCGGCCATAAGAGCCTCCAATCTGCCGTCGACCGCTATATACATGAGCGTCCTTCCCTTGCCGGACAGTTCCTTAGCGTCCGTAAGCGCGGCTTTTAAGTCTACCCCGTTTTCTTCCATGAGCTTTACGTTGCCCGCCAGCACGCGCCGGCCCTTAACTGCGGCGTCTATGCCCCTGCCGGGTATCGCTTTGAATTCGCGCGGTTCTTTTACTTCTATTCCTTTGCCCTTCGCGTATTCAACTATGGCTCTCGCTATGGGATGCTCAGAGCCCCTTTCCGCCGAAGCGCTTAATGACAGCGCCTGCTCCTCACCTGGTGAGCCGTATACCTTTATATCAGTCAGCACCGGCCTGCCTTCCGTGATGGTGCCGGTCTTATCGAATACTACCGCGTTTACCTTATGAGTAGTCTCGAGCGCTTCACCACCCTTTATGAGCACGCCGAGTTCCGCGCCCTTCCCTGTTCCCACCATAATGGCTGTGGGAGTGGCCAGCCCCAGCGCGCACGGGCAGGCGATGACGAGCACGGTAACGAACCTGTTCAGCACGAAATCGAAGTCCCGTCCGGCAAGCGCCCAGGCGACTGCCGCAATGAACGCTATTCCCATTACCGCCGGAACGAAATATCCCGATATTATATCCGCCATCTTTGCGATAGGGGCTTTTTTGCCCTGCGCTTCTTCCACAAGTTTTATTATCTTGGAGAGCGCTGTATCCTCTCCGACGAGCGTTACTCTGAACTTTATGAGCCCTTCGCCGTTTATGCTCCCTCCGGTAACAGCCGACCCCGGCTGCTTCTCGACCGGGAGGCTTTCCCCGGTGAGCATAGACTCGTCTACCGAAGATACGCCGTCTTCGACCACTCCGTCGACGGGTATAGAGGCTCCGGGGCGCACAAGCGCTATATCTCCCACAGCCACGTCGTCCAAAGGCACCTCCAATTCGGTGCCGTTTTTGATAATGACGGCTGTCCTGGGGCGAAGGTTCATGAGCTTCTTTATCGCTTCGGAGGTCTTGCCCTTGCTTACCGCTTCGAGGAACTTGCCTACCATCACGAGCGTTATGACCACTGCCGCAGATTCGAAATACAGCTGGCCGGCGTACGCCTGCTGCGCGGCCGTGTTCCCCGCTTTTATAAATATAAGTAATGTTGAGTACGCGCTGTATAAAAACGCGCTTCCCGTTCCTATGGCGACGAGAGTATCCATGTTGGGCGAGCCGTGAAAAAGCGTCTTAAAGCCGACCCTGAAAAACCTGCTTCCCGCGAACAGAACAGGGATCGTTAAGATAAGCTGGACCATAGCGAATACTCTGGGGTTCGTATGGTGGCTCATAAACTCCGGCACGGGCAGCGGAAGCGCGAACATATGCCCCATCGCTATATAGAGTATGGGCGCGGCGAAAACTATAGCCGTTATCAGCCGCCGCTTCATGTTTCTCAACTCGCGCCCGCGCCTTTTGCTCTCTTCGTCCTGCGCTCCGCGCTCTATTTCTTTGGGGGTATAGCCCGCTTTGGTAATAGCCGCTTTTATTTCAGACAGTTTTACTTTTGAAGGGTCGTATTCGAGCGAGGCTCGGCTGGTCGTCAGATTGACCGACGCGGATTTCACTCCTTCGAGCCTTTTAACTGCGCGCTCAACCGCGTTACTGCACGCTGCGCAGGTCATACCCTCTACCGCTATTTCCTGCGTTTTTTTCTGTTCGTCTTCGAGGCCGTAGCCTGCGCTTTCAACGGCTTTCTTAATATCCGAAAAAGACGCCTCTTTTTCGTTATACCGCACTGTAAGCTTTTCCGTCGCGAGGTTGACGTCTCCGCTTTCCACGCCGGGAAGCTTCTGTGCAGCCTTCTTTATGCTTGCCGCGCACGCGGCGCATGTCATGCCCGTGACCCTGTAGCTTTTTTCCGTCATCGTAAGCCTCCGAGGATAAACCGTTTATAATATGTTTTATTATAGCAGATAAATGATATTACCGGAAACGCCCGCTGCTAAGGTTCACATTTTGTTTCCTTTAATCTCCCGGAGGCGGGCCGTTGACGTATTTTTCGCCTTCTATTTTGGGGTATACGGCGACATACAGTTTCTCTTTCCCAAGCTCTTTCCCGTCAGGCGAGATATAATGTATATAGACCTGAGCCCTGGTGCCGCGGCGCGCCGTCACGAAATTCTTCGAGCTTCCCGGCGCGATCGGTTTCCCGTCGGGCGTTTCACTCGCGTTATAATGGACGTTGGTGCCGGGCATCCCGGTCCGTTCGATCAGCTCCGAAGAAAAATTGAGTATCACCGGCCCGTACTTTTCGTGAATTACAGGAGGGCCGTAAAATTCGACCGTTACGTTCTTTTCTTTTTTATTAACGTACGAAACTATAAATACCGGCGTGTCGTAGGGGTTCTTTATCTTAAGGTCTTTACCCCCCGTGCTTATCGTAGCGTCGAGCCCCAGCGGCATATAATTAGATATTACGGAATGCCTGCTCGATTCAACTATCTCCAGACCCGCCCTTAAGGCAGCGTTATATATTGTGCTCGATATCTGGCATACCCCGCCTCCCGGCTCTGTAACGAAAGCTCCTTTGTATATGCCCGGAGCGCCCTTCCACCCGTTATTGTAAGTCCTCGGCCCTGCCTCTTCGTTGACAGACCATACTTCTCCGGGTTTTATTATTACTCCGTTTATTATGCCGGAAAGCTTAGCTACGTTAAAATTCCTTTCCGCGTCGTCGTGGCTCTCGTAGCTCGACGTCCATGAAGATATAAGCTGCGTCTTATCCATAACGGCGTCTATACGCATTTGAGGTTCAGGCGTCTGCACCGGCGCCGTTATGGCTGAATAATCGCCTTTTTCCACCGCGCTTATTAATGAATCTGCAACCGGGTTCATATCCACGACGAGCCCGTTTTCTTCTTCAGTATATACGAACCGGGATATGTTCGAATTAACGGGAATATAACCTTTGATGAATTTGCTTGTCCTGTAATACTGGTACAGCAGCGCATTCGGCATTCCGTCCTGCGGGATAAGCTCCAGCTGCCCCGATACCTTAGAGTCGTATTCGGCGCCGCTTGCATAATGTCCGCTTGGCGTAAACTGCCAGCTTGCGTCCTCCGGCTGCTTGTCGAGCTTTTCTTTAATCGCCTTCAGCGCCGCCTCCACGTTTTCTCTTTTCGCCCGCACAGTTACCTTAAAGTCGGCCAGCCCGTTTTGCGCCGTTAATGCCGATTTCATTCGGTCGTCAAGAGCGCCGGTGTGCCCGTAAGATATCGCGTTTCTTATTACATCCTCATAATCCGTATCGAGCCCTAATTCCTCTGCGGAAAATGTAAGCATCTCCCCGTTTACGTCTATAGGTATACTTATATTGCCGAGAAGCTCATCCGGTACTCCGGCGGTGGCGTCGATAGCTTCCTGCCTCGCCATTCCGGATATGTCTATGCCCGCCACATTGACGCCCTTCATTACGGTGCCGAAATCAAGCAGGCTCAAATTCAAATCTTGGCCGTTGAAACTTCCCGTAAGCAGCAAAAACCCGGCTGCCGCGATCATGCAGACTGCAATAACAGCCGCGGCCGCGATCCTCTTTTTATTCGCATCCTTCTTTTCATTCTGTGTACATTTCATTTTCCCTGCCGGCAAGATACCTTTATATTTTATCAATTGTCCATAATCCTGCGCAAATATTCATTCTGCCGGCGTATAAAAAATGTTAAGCATATAAATGCTGCCGTGTTTTGGATGCAAATAAAAAAAGGCTGGGTTTTTTGAACTCCCGGCATTACAGGAGGCTTTCAGGATAAAAAAACGTACGCTCAAGCCTATAGATAAGCTTGAGCGTACAGTTGAAATGACTCATGGGTTATTCAAATCAATATCTGCCGTTAGTCCGCTTTGCCTTTGTTCCACGAGCCTATCTCCAGCAGGTTGCCCTCGGGGTCGGCAACGTAGCTCGACCTCATCCCCCACATTTCGGTTTTGGGGGCGTATACGGGCTTGGCTCCCGCTTGTACAAGCCTCTCATATTCGATATCTACGTCTTCGAAGCGCGGGAGGTCGATGGCGAGTTCCATAGTCCCGTTAAGCTCCTCAGGATATACAAAATCTTTATCGATCAGCCGCTCGAAATCTTTCCTCGGATACATCATGAAACGTACTCCGTCGTTCCTGAATTCCGCAAACGGCCCGCCGTCCCAGTCCGTTTCAAAACCCATAATGTCACGGTAAAACTCCACCATGGTTTTAATGTCTTTGACGAACAGGCCTACCGCATCGATACGCAATTTGCTCATAAATTTTTATTCCTTTCTGTTTATCCCTTAGAGCCCATATGACGCTAAATCGCTTATTCATATTCGCATACGGGATCTTGTCGATTATATCATTTGAATAAAGTGCAATCTATTTTAATAAATTAACTAAATGAACGATGCTTTCTTTACAAATACCATCTGGTATATCGCTCTTGCCGCCGCCAGCGCGGCGGCGCTTATAGTTATTTTCATCAAGGCTCCGGAACGTAAAAAAACATTCGCCTTCTATTTTGCGGTACTGGGGTTTACTTATTGCATTGAAGTATCTTTACTGCTGCTTTTCGGTGCATATACTTATTACCCCATGATACGGCCCGGCGACCCGTTTTTTGATGCGGTACTCGGCAATATTTTTTCGCAGGTATCGGTCTCATCCAGCGCCGTTCTGATCTGCGTGCTTGGCCTGTCAAACCGGTGGGTGGCAGGATTTTCCGCGGCATATTTTTTCATAGACGTGTTCTTCGTGCAGCTTGGCATATACGAGCACTTCTGGTACCAGTCGGTGTTTACGCTAGGCGGATTCTTCATATATGGCCTTATTGTTAAATACTGGTATAAACGCGTGTTCAACAACGCACTAAAACTAGTATACTACCCTACGCTGCTTTTAAGCGCATTTTCCCTTACAGTCGATTTTGCCGTCACCGTTATCAAACTGCTGGGTTTAAGAACATTCCAATCAGCAATTTACCCCGACCCGTCAAAGAGCCACATCGCGGCCGGTCTTATATATACATCTACCGCGATAATTATCATGATAGGGCTGCATAAATGGAACGCGCCTCGGCTGTTAAAAATATTCTTATTGCTGCTGGTTCCGATCTGCCAATGGGGCCTGCTTAAGTCCGGCGTCATCGCAACAAAGCCGGGCTGGGAGATCGCTATCATACTTTTCGACCTGGCGGTGTTTTACGGCTGGACGGCCATAATGGACAGATGTCTTTCAAACAAAAAGCCCGCACTTTAAATCAGAGGTCACAGCTGTCAAGAAAGGCTCTTCTGTCATGCCCCTGGTGTTCACGCTTTTTTGGCGCCGCCGTTGCCCTTTGCACTTAAAGGGTGATATAATGCATATCGTATAATATACACGCAATCATCTTTATTATCACCCCTTAAAAGCAAAGGCTTTAAGAGGCAGGGAGTTATCATGAACAATAGCAGATTAGCGCTGGTAACGGGCGCTAATTCGGGGATAGGCAAGGCGGCGGCAATCGCGCTCGCCCGGCAGGGCTTTGGCGTAGTGATGCTGTGCAGAGATAAAGGGCGCGGAGAAGAAGCGCTGCGCTGTATAGCGGAACAATCCGGCAGCGGCAGCATAGAGCTAATGCTCTGCGATTTAGGCTCCATCGAAAGTACAAACGCATTCTGCGATAGATTTCTTAAAACGCACAAGCGGCTTAACGTTCTTATCAACAACGCCGGAACATTGAAGCAGGTACGCCGTGAAACGGAGTACGGCTGTGAACTTACGTTCGGCGTCAACTACCTGGGCGCGTTCCTGCTTACCAGCAGGCTGCTCCCGCTGCTTAAAGAAAGCGCCCCCTCGCGGATAGTTAACGTATCTTCGTTCGCGCACAGGTGGGGAAAGATCCATTTCAACGATATCAACTTAACGAAGCGTTACACCGCGCTGAAGGCCTACTCGCAGTCAAAGCTCGCGGGAGTCATGTTCACGTACGCTCTCGCCGAAAAATTAGCGGGCACGGGTGTTATGGTGAACGCCGCGAACCCCGGCATAGTGGGCACTAACATAACCGTCAACCGCGACACAGGCTTCGGCACGCTCGCCTCAAAGGCGCAGAAGCTGCTGTTCAAATCACCCGAGAAGGGCGCGGAGACCGCCGTATGGCTGGCCTCTTCACCCGACGCCGAGGGCGTTACGGGCAGGTTCTTCGCGCGCAAAAAGGCCGTAACCTCCGCAAAACGCTCTTACGACAAAGGCGCATGGGAGCGGCTGTGGCGTTTAAGCGAGAGGATGGCGGGGCT